>JAOATP010000203.1 GCA_030158185.1 Propionicimonas sp. | reverse complement strand
CGAGTTCGATTGATGATCAACATTGCCGGCCTCCTTTCCTGTGATACGGCGCGACCGGAATAAGTTACCTGCATTTGTCTGCCTTTGGCAACCCCGCACGCTACGCAAGGTTGCGCGGCCCTGGGAGCGGTCCCTGAGGAGCCCGTGAGCGCAGCGACGGGCGTCACGAAGGGCCGGTAGCTGCTCTCACCAGCTAGCTTGCAGAACAAGGTAGCTGGCGATACCGTGTATCCATGACCACTGAGCAAGAGGGGTGGGGCTCACAGCTCCGCAAGGGCGTCCTCGAACTGGCCGTCCTCGGGTTGCTGGCCCGCGAGCCTATGTACGGATCGCAGCTGGTCGACGAGCTCGCAGCGCGACCGGAGCTCGCTATCACCGCGGGCACGGTGTACCCGCTCGTCGCTCGCCTGGCCAAGGGCGGCCTTGTGACGTCGACCTGGCAGGAGTCGCCCGTCGGACCGCCCCGGAAGTACTACAAACTCACCCCTGCCGGCGCCCGGGCGCTGGCAGCCATGGCCACCACCTTCTCGGCCGTCGCAACGGCCGTCCGCGAAATTGTTGAGGAGTCACGATGATCAGTTCCCTCGATGGGCTGAACGCTGAGGCGCGCGCCGCAGTCGACGCCTGCCTCGAGCGCGTCGGCCGTGGTGTCGACGCCGAGTTCCGGGAGGAGGTGCTCGACGACCTCCGGACCTACTTCACCGATCACCTCGAGCCTGGCGCAACCAGTGCGGACGTCGATGCCCTTGCAGCAACGGTCGGCGAGGTTGGCGGTGAGGAAGCGCCGTCGCGCGGGCGCTTCGGCGGGGTCCCGATCGACCTCACGCCTCCGACGGCGGAACGCGTGGCGCACACCTGGTGGAATCCGCGCGACGAGCGCATCTTCGTCCCCAGGGTGTTCGGCCTCGGGTGGGCGCTGAACGTCGGTGCGGTGGCGGTGAAGCTCGGCCTGATCGAGCCCGACGCCGAGGACGAGCCCTTCGAAACGACCCCCGATGCTGCCTTCCGGCAGAGCCTCGCCGTGCCGGCGCTGCTCTCTGCCGCCGTCGTCGCCCACTACGTAGTGCGGGGCCGCGCCTTGCCGAACCGCCTGCCGAGCCAGGCCGACATCGCCGGCAAGGTGGGGAGCTGGACCAGCAAGCCGGTGGCCGCAGCCACCGACATCGCGGTCGCCGTCCTGCCGACGGCCTGGGCTGCCGTCACGATCGCTCGTGGCGGAAAGGGTGCGCAGGCCGCCGGATCGCTGGCAACCGCCACCGGTGCCGCGGCCGTCGCGGCCGGACTGACCCTCTGGCGTACCGCTGCCCTCGACGGCAGGGCGCGGCCATGGTTCGGGCCCGCTCTCGCCGCCCTTCTCTGGTTGCCTGCCGGAGGCCTGCTCCTTGCCCTCGCCCGTGCGGGCAGGGCTGCCGAGCAGCGCCGTGACCTCGGGGGTGCCCGGTGACCACACGGGTACGGGAACGCGTCACCTGGTCGCGGGTGGCCTGGTTCTACGGCATCGCCTTCGGTGGTGCGATCCTCGCCAGTCTGCTGCTGTGGGCGATGCGGGAGGCGGGGTGGCCCGCCTACGTCGTCCAGGGCGGCACGGCGCTGATCTACATGCCGCTGCCGCTGGTCGCCGGCCTGATCGTGGAGCGCCGCGCCCGCCGCCGTCCGCTGATCGCCACCGAATGGCACCACCTCCGCACGCGGTTCTGGGTCACTGTGGGACCGAGCGCCGTCTACGCGCTGGCCGTGATGGTTGGCGTGCTGGCCCTCGGCTTCATCGTCGCGCTGGCTGCGGGTGCGCTCGGGCTGCCGGGTGCCGGCCACTTCGTCGCCAGCGATGCGGAGTTCCGCGAGCGCCTGCTGCAGATCGTCCCGGCACTGCCTGCCGATACCCAGTTGCCGCCGGTGGCGGTCCTCGCTGTCGCCCTGTTGTCCCAGGGACTGCTCGCCGGCCTGACCATCAACGGCCTCTTCGCCTTCGGTGAGGAGTACGGCTGGCGGGGAGTGCTTGCCGACGAGCTGCGTCCGCTCGGGAACCTGCGCGCGAACCTGGTGACCGGCGTGCTCTGGGGTCTGTGGCATGCGCCGATCATCATCCTGCTGGGTCACAACTACGGCGCCGAGTGGGGCTGGGGTATCCCGCTGATGGTCGCCTGGACCACGCCCCTGGCCTTCCTTCTGTCCTGGGTGCGCCAGCGCTCCGGCTCGGTGCTCGCCCCGGCCTTCCTCCACGGTGCCTACAACGGCACCATCGGGCTCTTCGCGCTGACGATCATCGGGGGCTCTGTCATCGTTGCCCTGCCGATGGGGTTGCTGATGTCCCTGGTGCTGACC
>JAOATP010000202.1 GCA_030158185.1 Propionicimonas sp. | reverse complement strand
TCACCGGCCCCTCACGGGGTCACAGAATCCGGCTTACAGGCCGGCTCGTCCACCAAAAACCTGCTGTGACTAGGGAAGATAGCTCCACTCTTGACTGGGAGTCCGCCAAGGAATCCGCAGAACACGCAGCTACAGTCCGACTCGTCCCCAACCCTGCTCTGGCTACGGAGATAGTGCCTCTCGTGGGTCGAGTCCGCAGAATTCACGATCCCGAATTCCGGCGGGGCTCGAAGGACCGGACCGAGGCATCGTGCCGGGTCGATCGAAGTAGGCCAGGATGTCGGCGGCCCTTCTGGCCAGGACCCGTCCGAGCGTGATGACCTCGCTGAGGGCGGCGGGGGACGCCGTGGCTGCTGGAGGCGATCAGCCTGGTCATGACTTGCCGTCAGGCTTGGCAGGAGCACGACGTAGTCGCCGGCCGGCGCTGCGAGCGTGAAGATCGACACCAGGACAGTTGGCGAGCAAGCTCGACCTCCGAAGCGGCACCAGTCCCTCCGTCAGCAGGAGGTGTGGCCCGTCGTTGGCTGCAGGTCTCGATCGTGGCGGTGGGCTCGCCCCAGGGCGCGAGGCGCCCGTGTCGCTGAGGTCCAGACAGCGTCCTGCCGCCGAGGTGATGGGGGAGATCGCTGTCCTCGGCAACGTTGACCGAGTAGCTCAGTCCGGCAATCGCGAGACAGGACTGTCCACGATCGTGAATTCAGGACGACTCCAGCAGCTCGCTTGCCTTGTCCTCGATTCGCGAGGAGACGTCCGGCCCAGGCGGTTCCCCTGGCACCGTGCCCAGCGCCGACCGGACAGCCTCGGCCGCCTCGGCGACCACGTGACGGGCCATCCGCTCGTCCAGACCCCAGGCGACAGCTTCGTCCACCAGGTGACGGCCGGTGATGTACTTCAGGCTGCGTTGCCCGGCCACGCGCATGCCGAAGTTGCTGAACCGGTCGTTGAGGTAGTAGACCGGCGCAACGTCGTAGGCCGGAGCGAGGGAGAACAACCCGTCCGTGATGATCATCGAGTAGTTCTTCGCGTGAGCATCGCCGTTGCCGACCAGCGCATTGAACGTGACGAGCCGCAACAGCTCGCGGCGGAACCTGGACGGATCGCTGGCTTCCGCCCCCGGGCCGGACGCAATCCTCGACAGCCTGCTCGCCTGCTCGGCGGAAGGCTCGTACTTCGTCCCAGGCCGGACGCCGAGGGCCTGAGCGAAGTCCTCCTGATGCAGGCGCCGGCCGACAGCACGGTCGTAGCGTTCCACCACGAGGGCAAGCCTGTCGCCGAAGCGGATCAGCTCGGTCGAGGCCGCCGGCAGACCGGCCGCCCGGGCCACCTGCAACGTCCAGTGCTCCCACTCGATGATGCGCGGAATGGGAGCCTGTGGGTCGGACGGCTCCGGCTTGACGATGTGGGTCGACATGGCCCCGGCAGCCGGCCATGCCCAGCCCTGCTCGGTGCGCGTCAGCAGCACCTTGGACTGGACCCCGCCGAGCGACGCGGTGACCTGCTCGCCTTCCGGCGCTGCCAGAGTCGGCAATTCCGCCACGATCCGGTCGACCTCGGGATCACTGAGCGGCACCAGGTGTCCAGGTGGCGGCTCGTCGCCCGGCGCCAACTGGACGGCGCCGGCGCAGTCGCCCCCGATGTGGGTCAGCAGGCCGAACGCATCCCCAGGGCGCACCCGGTGCTGCTGCTCCAGCTGCGCGCGGACCGCACCCTCGGGCAGCAGGTTGTCCAGGTAGCCGTCGAGCGCAGGGGACTCGATCCGGCGGGTGGTCAGCGGCAGCGAGAACGACAGCAGGTGTGTCCCGATGCCCCATGTCGACATCGCTTCCTGGGTGAACCGAAGGCGGTTGCCGCCGTTGCGCAACGTCTCGATCTCGCCGAGATGCTGTGCGTGCAGCCACACGTTGAGGACGTTGCGGATCACCGCGGCTCCTCGACGATCACCCTCGCACCCCGCGGCACCAACACGATCTCGTAACAGGCATGTTCGATCAGATCGAGCATGGTGGCGGAGCTGACCGGGAGCCCACGCTCCATCCTGGAGACGGTGGGCCGCGAGGTTCGGGTGAGTTCTGCGGCAGCCGACTGACTGAGACCGGCCTGCTTGCGGATCTCGGCGAGGGCGTCCCCCAGCGACCGTGAGGTACGGGCCCTGAACCAGGGCTGCATCATGAGTGATTCACCACCCGATCCAAGCAGATGTGAATAGGTTCTGATTCATGATAGCCAGGGTCGTCGTCTGAATCAACCTTGATTCACTCCTCCTGGGTCCGTGGTTCGGGCTGATCGTCGTTCTGTGTCCCACCGTCCGGCGCCCCGGTCGCACGTC
>JAOATP010000201.1 GCA_030158185.1 Propionicimonas sp. | reverse complement strand
CGGCCGTTCGGTCATCGTCGTCGGCCCGCAGCTCAAGCTGCACCAGTGCGGCCTTCCGAAGGCCATGGCGCTGGAGCTGTTCAAGCCCTTCGTCATGAAGCGGCTCGACGACCTGAACCTCGCGCAGAACATCAAGAGCGCCAAGCGGATGGTCGAGCGTCAGCGTCCGGTCGTGTGGGACGTGCTCGAAGAGGTCATCGCAGAGCACCCGGTGCTGCTGAACCGCGCACCGACCCTGCACCGCCTGGGCATCCAGGCGTTCGAGCCGCAGCTCATCGAGGGCAAGGCCATCCAGATCCACCCGCTCGTGTGCACCGCGTTCAACGCGGACTTCGACGGTGACCAGATGGCCGTGCACCTGCCGCTGAGCGCTGAGGCGCAGGCAGAGGCCCGCATCCTGATGCTGTCGACCAACAACATCCTGAAGCCCGCCGACGGTCGCCCGGTCACCATGCCCACCCAGGACATGGTCATCGGTCACTACTTCCTGACGATCGAGCAGGAGGGACTCGCCGGCGCAGGCCGCGCGTTCTCGTCGGTCGCCGAGGCCTACATGGCCTTCGACGCCAAGCAGCTCGCCATCGGCTCGAAGTGCCGGATCCGGCTCACCGGGATCGTCGCCCCTGAGGGCCAGGAGCTCCGTGAGGACGGCAGCATCCTTCTGGAGACCACCCTCGGCCGCGCCCTCTTCAACGAGGCGCTCCCCTCCGACTTCCCGTACGTCAACGCGGAGGTCGGCAAGAAGCGCCTCGGCCAGATCGTCAACGACCTGGCTGAGCGTTACCCGAAGGTCGCCGTCGCGCAGACCCTCGACAAGCTCAAGGACCTCGGTTTCAAGTGGGCCACCCGGTCCGGTGTCACCGTGTCCATCGGCGACGTCCAGGTGCCGGCCAACAAGCCGGAGATCCTTGCCGCCTACGAGGAGCGCGCCAACAAGATCACCAAGCAGTACGAGCGTGGCAAGGTCACAGAGGAGGAGCGCCACCAGGAGCTCATCCAGCTGTGGACCGACGCGACGGCCGAACTGACGGCAGCCATGGAAGCCAACTTCACGAAGAACAACCCGATCGTGATGATGGTCCACTCCGGCGCCCGAGGGAACATGACCCAGATGCGCCAGATCGCAGCAATGCGTGGCCTCGTGGCCAACCCGAAGGGCGAGATCATCGCCCGCCCGATCAAGTCCAACTTCCGTGAGGGCCTCTCGGTCCTGGAGTACTTCATCTCCACGCACGGTGGCCGGAAGGGTCAGGCGGACACCGCACTGCGCACGGCGGACTCCGGGTACCTCACCCGTCGTCTCGTCGACGTCTCGCAGGACGTGATCATCCGCGAGGAGGACTGCCTCACCGACCGTGGCCTCACCAAGGCCATCGCCGCTGAGGGCAAGGGTGGCAAGCTCGTCGTCGCCCGCAACGTCGAGACGGCCGTCTACGCCCGTACGCTCGCCAGCGATGTACTCACCGCGGACGGGAAGGTGCTGGTTGAGGCCGGCGTCGACCTCGGCGACGTGAACATCAAGATCCTGCTGGAAAACGGCATCACCGAGGTCAAGGTGCGCTCCGTGCTCACCTGCGAGGCCAAGACCGGTACCTGCGCCGCCTGTTACGGGCGTTCGCTGGCCACCGGCAAGCTCGTGGACGTCGGCGAGGCTGTCGGTATCGTCGCGGCCCAGTCCATCGGCGAGCCCGGTACCCAGCTGACGATGCGTACCTTCCACACCGGTGGTGTGGCCGGTGACGACATCACCCAGGGTCTGCCGCGTGTCGTCGAGCTCTTCGAGGCCCGTCAGCCCAAGGGCAAGGCCCCGATCGCAGAGACCGCTGGTCGCGTGCGTGTCGAGGAGGGCGAGCGGACCCGCAAGCTCGTCCTCGTCCGTGACGACGGCGAGCCGGACCTGGAGTACCTGCTGCCCCGCCGCGTGCGGCTGGAGTGGGAGGACAACACCGGGGTGCGTCACGTCGTCACCGATGGTGACCACGTGCAGGCCGGTCAGCAGCTCTTCGCCGGGACGCCCGATCCGCAGGACGTCCTGCGGGTCAACGGCCTCCGCAAGGTGCAGGAGCACCTGGTGGAAGAGGTCCAGGCCGTGTACCGGACGCAGGGCGCGCCGATCCACGACAAGCACATCGAGATCATCATCCGGCAGATGCTCCGTCGCGTGACGGTCATCGAGTCGGGCGACACCTCGATGCTGCCCGGCGAGCTGGTGGACCGGAAGTCGTTCGAGGCGCAGAACCGGCAGATGGTGACCGAGGGTCGGACCCCGGCGCAGGGTCGTCCGGTGCTGATGGGCATCACCAAGGCGTCGCTCGCGACCGAGTCGTGGCTGTCCGCCGCCTCGTTCCAGGAGACGACAAAGGTGCTCACGGACGCGGCGATCAACGCCAAGTCCGACACCCTCGTCGGCCTCAAGGAGAACGTCATCCTCGGCAAGCTGATCCCGGCGGGTACCGGTCTCGACCGGTACCGGAACATCCGGGTGGAGCCGACGGCTGAGGCTCGCGCAGCGGCGTACGACCTGTCCTACGACCCGTACGACTACGACCTCTCGGTCGGCGGTCCTGCGGTCGGGCTGGACGAGTACGACACCGGCGAACTCCGCTGAGCAGTACACGATGAAGATCGTCGTCGCCTCCGACCACGCCGGGGTTGAACTCCGGCAGGAGATGGCTGACGAGGCTCGCGCGCTCGGGCACGAGGTCACTGACCTCGGCCCGGCGCCGGGCGTCGCCATCGACTACCCCGTGAACGGGGCGAAGGTGGGACGCCTGGTGGCTGCGGGGGAGTACGACCTCGGCATGCTGGTCTGCGGCACCGGCGTCGGCATCTCCATCGCAGCGAACAAGGTTCCCGGTATCCGGGCAGTGGTGTGTTCGGAGCCGTTCTCTGCACGCCTCTCGCGGCAGCACAACGACTCCAACGTGCTCGCCGTCGGGGCGAGGGTCGTCGGCCCCGGCCTTGCCCGCATGATCGTGAACCAGTGGCTCACCGCTGAATTCGAGGGTGGCAGGCACGCCCGCCGGGTTGCGCTGATCGAAGATCCGGAAACGTCGGAAACGCGGAGCCCGCTGTCCTAAGCTGACTTTGTGAGGACAAACTCGGGCAAGGACGCCCTGGGAATTGATATCGGCCGGTGCCGTTCCGGCTTCACCGCTGCACTGGCCATGGCCGCGCTGGCCCTCTCCGTCCTTGCCGGTTGTGCTGCCACTCCTGCGGTCCCCGCGGGGGCGCAGAAGGCCGCTGTGCGGGTCGCGACGCTCAAGGGCCCGACCGGGGTCGGCATGGTCGGTCTGATGCAGGCACAGCAGGCAGGCACTGCGGCCAACGACTACGCCTTCACCGTCTCGGACGCGCCTGATGAGGTGGCGGCCAAGCTGGCCAGCGGCGACGTCGACATCGCAGCGGTGCCGACCAACCTCGGCGCTGCGCTGTACGCGAAGACGTCCGGTGGTGTGCAGATGCTGGCGGTCAACACCCTCGGCGTGATGTACGTCGTGGAGAACGGGTCGTCCATTCAGAGCATGGCCGACCTCAAGGGCAAGACGATCTACGCGAGCGGGCAGGGCTCGAACCCCGAGTTCGTGCTGCGCTTCCTGCTCGAGCAGAACGGCCTCGACGCGGACACCGACGTCCACATCGTCTTCAGGAGCCAGCACGACGAGGTCGCAACCCTGGTCGCCAGCGGCACGGCCGGCATCGCGCTCCTGCCGGAACCGTTCGTCACCGCCGTCACCGTCAAGAAGCCCGCAGTCCGGGTGGCGCTCGACCTCACCGGGGAATGGGCGAAGGCCGTCACCGACGGCAGCCAGCTGATGATGGGCGCCGTGATCGCCCGCAAGGACTTCGTCGCGAAGTTCCCCAGTGCCGTCACGTCGTTCCTCGCCGAGTACAAGGCGTCGATCGGGAAGGCGACCACCGACGTCGACGGCACGGCGGCCTTGTGCGCGCAGTTCGGGATCATTCCGAGCGCTGCCGTTGCGAAGCTGGCCATGCCGCGGCTCGGGCTGACCTTCGTCGACGGAGCCCAGATGGTCACCGGCGTCAGCGGCTATTTCCAGGTCCTCCATGCGGCGGATCCCAAGTCCGTCGGGGGAGCGATCCCCGATTCCGGGTTCTACTTCAGAGCGCCGTGAGATGACGCGCCGGGCGTTCCCTGGCATCGCCGCAGCCTTGTTCTGGCTCGCGGTCTGGCAGGTCGTGAGCATGCTGGTGGACCAGGTCCTGCTCGTCCCGGCCCCGCTCGTCGTTCTTGCAACGCTGTTCGACCTGGTCAAGACGCCGACCTTCTGGGCCGTCACCGGCTCGTCGTTGTTGCGCATGGGTATCGGGTTCGTCGCCGGTGTCGTTGCCGGCTGTGCTGCTGCGGTGCTGACCACGCGCTTCCGTACGGCCGACGCACTGCTCTCCCCTGCACTGCGGGTGGTGCGTGCCGCACCGGTGGCCTCGTTCATCATCGTCGCCCTCGTCTGGATCCCGACCGGCCGGCTGCCGGCGTTCATCGCGTTCCTGATGGTTGTCCCCGTGGTGTGGGACAACATGGCGGCCGGCCTCCAGCGGCAGGACGCAGCCCTGCTCGAGATGGCGTCGGTCTTCCGTCTCGGGTGGTGGCAGACGATGGTCCGGATCCGGATCCCTTCGCTGCTGCCGTTCTTCACCACCGCCTGCACCACCGGCATGGGCCTCGCCTGGAAGTCGGGGGTCGCTGCAGAGGTCATCAGCCGGCCCGAACTGTCGATCGGTGGCCAGTTGCAGGACGCGAAGGTCTACCTCGCAACGCCGGAGGTGTTCGCCTGGACCATCACGGCCGTCGCGCTCAGCATCGCGCTGGAGAGGGTGCTCCGGCTGGCGACCAGCCGGGTGAACCTGCGCGTCGCAGGAGCCGGCGCCGCGCCGTCGGTGAGCCGGGAGCGGGGGAGTGTCGCCGATGCCGGCGTTTGAGCGGGTGGGCTTCGCCTACGACCCCGCACGTCCCGTGGTGCAGGACTTCACCCTGGCGCTGCCGCCGCGGGGGGTGGTCAGCCTCGTCGGACCCTCCGGCTGCGGCAAGACCACCCTCCTGCGTCTGCTCGCCGGCCTGGAGTCACCGCAGTCGGGCACGGTGTCCGGGGTCGAAGGACTCCGGGTGGCCATGGTGTTCCAGGAGGACCGGCTCCTGCCCTGGGAGACGGCATGGGAGAACGCCGTCACAGCCCCGCTGGACGGCGCCCGGCCCGCCGCCGAGTGGCTGGGTGCACTCGGGCTCGGCGACAGCCTCAACCAGCGTCCCGGCGCGCTCAGCGGCGGCATGAAGCGCAGGGTGGCGATCGCCCGTGCGCTCGCAGCGCCGCACGACCTGCTGCTGCTGGACGAGCCGTTCGCCGGCCTCGACGAACCGACCTGGCGGGACGCCGCCGCGCGGATCGCCACGGCCAACGCGGACGGCCTCACCGTGCTGGTCACCCACGTCCTCGACCACGCAGCAGCCATGGGTGCGACGGTGATCAGGCTCGAGGGCACCCCGCTGCGCCTGCGCTGACAGCGAGGGTGAAGGTCCTCAGTTGGCGGGCATCGTCGGCGGCACCGACGCCTGCTGATCGAAGGGCTGGTAGCTGGTGTGCAGCAGGTGGTGGGCCCGTTCCGAGTTCGGCTCGCCGTAGAAGTCGTCGTACAGCCGAAGCACGTCGGGATTCTCCTGCGACCGGCGGTACTCGCTGGTGCGGTCGATGTCGAAGAGCACTTCCGTGCGCTTGCGCAGTTCACCCACCTTCGCGGGTGCCGGTTGGCCGGCGCCGTCGATGCAGCCGCCAGGGCAGGCCATGATCTCGACGAGGTCGTAGCCGGTGTCCTCGCCCGCAACGACCCGCTTGATCAGCGGTTCGGCGTTGCCGAGCCCGGAGATCACGGCGACACGGACGGTCCTGCCGCCGGCTGTGACCGTCGCGTCCTTGACCCCTTCGAAGCCACGGACGGCGTGGAAGTCCAGGTGCTCGTCCAGCTTCTCGCCGGTCAGCTTCTCCATCGCCATCCGCAGGGCCGCCTCCGCGACGCCGCCGGAGGCCCCGAAGATGACGCCGGCACCGGTGACGCGCGCGTACGGCTCGTCGAAGGTGTCATGGGCGACCTTGTCCGGATCGATCCGGACCATCGTCAGCATCTCCATGAACTCGGTCGTCGTGAGCACGGCGTCGACGTCGCGGATGCCGCCGGGGGCGAACTCGGGCCGGGCAGCCTCGTACTTCTTGGCAAGGCACGGGACGATCGAGACCACGTACAGGTCGTCGAGGGAGATG
Source organism: Propionicimonas sp. (assembly GCA_030158185.1). GTDB lineage: Bacteria > Actinomycetota > Actinomycetes > Propionibacteriales > Propionibacteriaceae > Propionicimonas. Next base: position 3,402 of record JAOATP010000201.1, on the reverse strand, counting down.
TCGTACTTCTGTGCGAAGTGGGTCTTCACCGTCGCCCCCATCATCTGCTGCGGTGACTTGCAGCTCGACAGGTGCGGGATCAGCTCCGGGTACCGCTTCTCGACGAGGTTCACCCAGCCGGGGCAGCACGACGTGAACTGCGGCATGACGCCGCCGGACGTCACCCGGTTCAGGAACTCGGTCGTCTCCTCCATGATCGTCAGGTCGGCTGCGAAGGAGAAGTCGAAGATGCGGTCGAACCCGATCGCCCGCATCAGGCCCGCGACGAACGGCGAGGCCTCCTCCGGCGACTTGCCGTACTGCGCAGCCAGCACGCTGCGGGGGGCCGGGGCGACGAAGCAGACCACCATCTTCGTGGGGTCGTTGATCGCAGCGAACACCTCGGGACGCTCCCGCACGTAGTCGAGGGCGCCGCAGGGGCAGGCTGTGACGCACTGGCCGCAGGACACGCAGTCGGTCTCGATGAGCGGCCGCCCGTCACTGGTGCCGACGGTGAGGTGGCCGCTGCGGAACTGGTAGGCCAGCACGCCGGGACCCTCGAGCTCGGAGCAGGCTGCGACGCAGCGTCCGCACGAGATGCACTTGTTGTGGTCGCGGATGATGAAGGGGTGGTCGCGCACGATCGGCACGCGCGGACGCTTGTGCAGCGGCTCGAGGTAGGTCACCAGTTGCTTGGTGGCCACCTTGCGGAGGTCGCAGACGAACCGTGCCTTGCAGCCGCAGCGCATGCAGCGCGCGGCCTCTGCCCGTGCCTCCGCTGCGGTGTAGCCCGTCTCGACCTGGTCGAAGTCGGTGACGCGCTCGGCAACCGGGCGGGTGGGCATCGGCATGCGGTTGAGCTTCGGCCGCGTGGCGAACTCGTCACGCGGCAGGTCCTCCAGCGACCCGCGGCTGCAGTTGTAGGCCGCCGGCTCCCCGCGGACGTACCCGCGGGCGACGAACTGGTCCATCGCCCACGCAGCCCGGCGTCCGGCTGCGACGGCCTCGATCACCGTTGCCGGGCCGGTGACGCAGTCGCCCCCGGCGAAGATCTTCGTCTCCGAGGCCTGCATGGTGGAGCCGTCGATGTCGACGTCGCCCCAGTTGTTCAGCCGCACCGGGAGGTCGTTGTACAGGAACTGGGTGTTGGTGCTCTGGCCGATCGCACCGATGATCAGCGAAGCGTCCAGCTCGAAGTCGCTGCCCTCGACCGGGATCGGGCGGCGACGGCCGGAGCGGTCCGGCTCGCCGAGGGTCATCTGCAGGCAGCGCAGGGTGAGCCCTTCCCGGCCACGACGGATCGCGGTGGGTGCAGCGAGGAAGTGCAGCTCGACACCTTCTGCTTCCGCGTCCGCCACCTCGTGGGCCTCTGCGGGCATCTCGTCGCGGGTGCGGCGGTACAGCAGCACGACACGTTCCGCGCCACGGCGCAGTGCCGTGCGGGCACAGTCGATCGCCGTGTTGCCGCCACCGACCACGACCACGGTGCGGCCGGGGTCGGGATCGGTGCCCTTGGTGACGTGCTCGAGGTAGCGGATGCCGGTCCAGACGCCGTCGGCGTTCTCGCCCTCCAGCCCCATGGGCGTGGGGGTCCAGGACCCGATCGCGAGGTACACGGCGTCGAAGTCGGCCTGCAGGTCCTGCAGCCGCAGGTGGGTGCCGAGGGACTTCCCGCAGATGATCTTCACGCCGAGGGCTGTGATCGTTGCGATCTCCGCGTCGAGCGTCGCCTTGGGCAGGCGGTACTCCGGGATGCCGTAGCGCATCATGCCGCCGGGTCTCGGCTGGCGTTCGAAGACCGTGACGTCATGCCCGGCCAGCGCAGCGTAGAAGGCTGCGCTCAAACCGGACGGGCCCGCACCAACGATCGCGATGCTCTTGCCGGTGGGTTCGCCGACGGTGGGGATCCAGGGTTGATCCCGCCCGAGGTCCCAGTCGGCGGCGAAGCGCTTCACGTTGTTGATCGCGACCGGTGCATCGACGAGGCTGCGCCGGCACTGTGCCTCGCAGGTGTGCGGGCACACCCGTCCACAGGCGGACGGGAACGGGTTGCGGTCCTTGATCACACGGACGGCGGCCTCGAAGTTCCCGTCGGTGACCAGCGCGAGGTAGCGCTGGATGTCGATGTGGGCGGGGCAGGTCTGCTGGCAGGGCGGCTCGCAGTCGGCGTTGTGGTCGCAGAGCAACTGCTCGACCCGCACCTTGCGGTAGGCGTCGATCGTGTCGGACCTGGTGTGGATCACCATGCCGGGTGTCACAGGGGTGATGCAGGACTTCACCTCGCGGCGTTCCTCGCCGACCTCGACGACGCACAGCCCGCAGTTGCCGTTCGCCCGCTCCAGGCGTACGTCGTTGCACAGGGAAGGGACGTCGAAGCCCTCGGTCTTGAGCGCGCTGAGGATCGTGAGCCCCGCAGCCACCTGCACCTCGGCGCCGTCTACGCTGATGGCGAAACGTGTGTCTTCGCGCAATTCCTGCATGGCAGCCTCTTCCTTGAGACCTCGCCGACCGGGGCCGGGCTCCATCAATGTAAGTACATTCTCCCATTGACGGCCGCGTGATGGAAGGGTGTAGAAGCCAGCAGCTCCTGCTTTTTTGACGGTCGCAAGGGCATCAAGTAGCCTTAACCGTTGTGTGTTCGGGCGACCGAACCATGCGTGCGTGCGCCGCGTCCGGCCCGACCCTTCGACATGCTCAGCCAGTGTGCTGAGTTGCGAGGTGAGGCTGGTGGCGCGCGGTGCGCGCTACCAGAAGCCTCACGGAAAGAGATACCAGCCGGTGCCCACTATCCAGCAGTTGGTCCGCAAGGGCCGCACTGACAAGGTCAACAAGACCAACACCCCTGCGCTCAAGGGTTCGCCCCAGCGCCGAGGTGTTTGCACCCGGGTGTACACCACCACCCCGAAGAAGCCGAACTCGGCGTTGCGCAAGGTCGCACGCGTCCGGCTCTCTTCCGGCGTGGAGGTCACTGCCTACATCCCCGGCGTTGGCCACAACCTGCAGGAGCACTCGATGGTGCTGGTCCGCGGCGGTCGTGTGAAGGACCTCCCGGGCGTGCGTTACAAGATCATCCGCGGTTCCCTGGACACCCAGGGCGTCAAGAACCGCAAGCAGGCCCGCAGCCGCTACGGCGCGAAGAAGGAGAAGTAATGCCTCGCAAGGGTCCCGCCCCGAAGCGCCCGATCGTCATGGATCCGGTTTATGGTTCACCGCTGGTCTCCCAGCTGGTCAGCAAGATCCTGCTGGACGGCAAGAAGACCACAGCCCAGAGCATCGTCTACGACGCGCTCGAGGGCACGAGGGCCAAGACCGGCATCGATCCGGTACAGACGCTGAAGAAGGCTCTGGACAACATCCGTCCTGCGCTGGAGGTGAAGAGCCGCCGCGTCGGTGGCGCCACCTACCAGGTGCCGATCGAGGTCA
>JAOATP010000200.1 GCA_030158185.1 Propionicimonas sp. | reverse complement strand
GGTCACCCAGGAGGTCACCCAGGAGGTCACGGAGGAGGTCACGTGGACGAGGCAGTGACCGTCGCGCTGTGCGACGACTCCGGCATCTTCCGCCAGGGGATGGCGATGCTGCTCGAAGCCGCCGGCATCCGCGTCTCGTCGTCCACCGGGTCGGGCGACGAGCTTCTCGCGGTGCTGCGCCGCGGGCTGCCCGACGTGGTCATCCTCGACGTCCGGATGCCGCCCACGCACACCGACGAAGGCATCCGGCTCGCAGCCGACCTCCGACGCGACCACCCCGCCCTCGGGATCCTCGTGCTCTCCACCTACGTCGAACCCGACTGGGCCACCCGGCTCCTCAAGGACGTCCCGTCCGGGGTCGGCTACCTGCTCAAGGACCGCGTCACCGACGTTCGCACCCTGATCGACGCCCTCCACCGAGTGGCCGAGGGTTCCATCGCCCTCGAGCCGCACGTCGTCGCGGCCATGCTGACGTCCGCGCGCGATGCGGGTCCGCTGCAGCGGCTCTCCGACCAGGAGCGGCGCGTTCTGGGGCTCATCGCCGAAGGACACTCCAACGAGGCGATCGCCGACCGGATCGGGGTGTCCGAGCGCACGGTCGAGTCCCACGTCGCCGCCATCTTCCGCTGCCTCGGCCTGCCCGCGAACCACGGCGTCAACCGCCGGGTGCAAGCCGCCGTCGCCTACCTGCATGCCAACCGCCGCTGACCGAGCGGTTCGTCGACCCCCGGCCCTGTGCTGCTGACGCCGTCAGGGACGGGAGATGGTCGGCCGGGGTCCGCCGGCGTCCGACGCCCCGCCCCCGGAGGGATCGCCCTTGACCAAGCGGAACACCCGGAAACGCACGCGTCGCAGGAGGCCTCTGCCGCCGAGCTCGAAGGTCTGACCGGGCTCGACGCGCCACCCCGGGAAGTCCGCGGCGAGGCCGTCGGCCGTCACCCCGACACCGACCAGGCCGGGACGCCGATCCATCCCGACCACGAGCAGCGAAGCCCGGGACGCCGCCAGCCGCGCCACGCCGTCGGCCACGAGCCGCCGATCAGCGGCGCGCAGGCCGTGGTGGCAGCCCACGTCGACGAAGACGGACACTCCCGGCCGAAGCCCGGGAACGTCGGTCAGGCGGCGCACGTCGCCCGCTACGAAGCGCACGTCGAGCCCCGACGCGGCCGCCGCTCGACGGGCCCGGTCGATGGCCACCGCCGAGGCGTCGATCCCCACCACCGTCCAGCCCCGGGTCGCGGCCGCGAGGCTGTGCTCACCCGTGCCGCAGCCCAGGTCCACCAGCGTGCGCCCGGCCGCCGCGCCGTGCCAGGACTCCTCGCGGTCAAGCAGGCGCTCGATCAGAGCCGATTGGGCATGCCCCGCCGCCACCCACGGCGTCAGCCCCCGGCGGTACAGCACGTCGTACACGAGACGAGTATGTCCCGGCAGGGCGCGCGGCGAAGCGGTCACCCCGGGTCGGCCCGGCCGGGCTCAGATCCTGGGCTACCCCTCGGACCCGGCCCGGGCCTGGCGACGGCAGTGGAGGATCAGGTCGACGCACGCGTCGAGGTCGTAGGTGCCCGTGTTGAGAACCACGTCGTAGGAGCCGGTCGACCGTGGGTCCCAGCCGTAGAGGCGGAGCGACATCTCGGCGCGGGCGCGGTCCTCGCGCTCCTGGCGACGGCGGGCGAGGTCAACCGTGATCCCCGCCTCGCGGGCGGCTCGCTCGACGCGGACCTCCACCGGACCGTCCAGTTTCACGTGGAACGAGTTGGGCCTGGTCGCCAGCACCACCGTCGCGTTGCGGCCGAGGACGACCCCGCCGTCGACGACGAGATCCCACAGCGCCTGGTCGTTCCTCACCACCAGCTCGTCGTCGGGGGCGTCGTAGAGGCGGTAGCTGGTGGAGTTCAGCTCGACCCCGGACGCGGCGATGGTGCCCAGCAGCTTGCCCAGCCACCCGCCCCCGGACGATCGCTCGGCCTCCTCGAGCTGCGCCGAGGTGTACTTCTGGTCGAAGAACGGCACGCCGAGGCGTTCGGCGACCCGTCGCCCCACGTAGCCGGCGCCCGACCCGTAGGCCTCGAACAGCGTGACCAGCGGCTTGTCGGGGTGCTGCACCCGTGCGCCGCCTCCCTCGTTGCTCGTCATGCCTGCCTCCCGGTGTTCGGCCGCAGCGACCTCGGTGAGGCGACTTTATCGAGCCAGGTACCGTCCGGGTTGCCGATTACTAAGGTGGGCACGTGCCCGGCCTCCCGCGTCCTCGTCCTCTGGGCCTGCCCCGCGAGGTGCTCATCCTGAGCGCGTCGGGCTTCTTCGTGGCCGTCGGGTTCGGCGTGATGGTGCCGGTGCTGCCGGTGTTCGCTCAGCAGTTCGGCGTCAACACCCTCCAGATCGGGCTCGTCATCTCGGGCTTCTCCCTGATGCGGCTGGTCGCGGGTCCGTTCACCGGCTGGATCATCAGGGCGATCGGCGAGCGCCTCGCCATCGCCCTGGGCATGTTCTGGGTGGGCGTGACCACGGCCGTCGCGGGAGCGGCCACGTCCTACGAGGGGCTGCTGCTGTGGCGGGCGCTGAGCGGCATCGGGTCGGCGGTGTTCACCGTCGCCGCGATCTCGTTGCTGCTCTCGTCGGTGCCCATGGAGAAGCGCGGTCAGGCCAGCGGGCTCTATCAGGGCGGCTTCCTGCTGGGCGGCATGGCCGGGCCGGCCATCGGCGGCCTGCTCGGCGCGTTCTCGCTCGCCGCGCCGTTCTACTTCTACGGCGCCTCGATGCTGGTCGCCGGCGTCTTCATCCTCGTCATGATCAGGCAGGCGCGTGCCGGCACCGTCACCGGGGAGCTGCGCAAGCCCCGGCCGATGCGCGAGGTCGTCCGCGACGTGGGCTACCAAGCGGCCTGCGTCTCCGGCTTCGGGCAGGGCTGGCAGTCGTTCGGCGCCCGCTCGGCGCTCGTGCCCCTGCTCGTCGTGGGCTCGCTCGGGCTGACGTCCAACTGGACCGGCATCGCGTTCTCCATCGCGGCCGTCGCGCAGAGCCTCGCCCTGCTTCCCGTGGGCCGCGCGGTCGACACCGTCGGACGGCGCCCGCTCATGATCGCCGCGGGCGTGATCACCGGTGCCGCGACCCTCACCATGCCGTTCGCGCCCAACATCTGGGTGCTGATCGGCGCCCTGTGCGTCTACGGCGTCGGGGCGTCGATGCAGGGCACGGCACCCACCGCAGCCGTCGGCGACGCGGCCCGGGGCGGCAGCGGCACACCCATCGCGGTCTTCTCGATGACGACCGACCTGGGCGCGATCATGGGTCCGCTCATCGCCGGGGCCATCGCCGACACCGCCTGGGGCATGCCGGGCGCCTTCGCCCTGGGTGCCGCGATCCTGTTCCTCGGCGCCGTGTACGCGTCGTTCATGCCCCGACGGCTGCCGAGCGCACCCGACGCCCTCTGACGTCCCGCCCCGCGGCGCGCCTACCATCGGGCATGCCGACCTTCACCGACGAGGCCGTCGAGGCCCACGGACTGACGCTGCGCGCGCTCGGCCCCGACGACGTCCCCCCGATCGCCCGCGCGTGCCAGGACGCCCTCCTGCAGCGCTGGCTGCCGCTGCCGCGCCCCTACACCGAGGACGACGCCCGGTTCTTCGCCCTCGACCTCGCCCCCCGGTCCCTCGCGCAGGGCGCCGGGATCGAACGCGGCATCGAGCTCGACGGCGAGCTCGTGGGCGTCATCGGGCTGAAGTCCACCGACTGGGCCGCCCGAACCACGGAGGCCGGGTACTGGCTGGCCCCCTGGGGCCGTGGCCGGGGGGTGATGACGCGGGCGCTGTGCGCGCTGACCGACTGGGCTCTCGACCGTCAAGGGATGGGTCGCGTCGAGGTGCGCATCGCGCCCGGCAACCACGCCTCGCTCGCGGTGGCCAGGAGGGCCCTGTTCACCGAGGAGGGACGGTTGCGCCGTGCCGGCGTCACCCACGACGGTCCGATCGACCTCATCGTGCTGAGCCGCCTGAGCGACGACCCTCGTCCGGAGGTAGCGGTGGGCGGGACGTCCGCCCCGACGTCTGTCAAGCATCCTTGACAGTAAAAGAGACTTGACATAGGGTGGGAGTCAACCCGCTACCCCCTGGAGGAACCTCATGATCACCACCACGCGCACCCGCTGGGGCGCCACCCGGTCCGGACGCCGCGGCCTCGCCCTCTGGGCGCCGTCGCTGGTCATCGGCCTCGTCGTGGCCGCCGTGCTCGGCGGGATCGCCTGGGCGGTCAACCCCGCCCCGAACCCCGCGCTGCTGGGCATCGTGATCGCCGCCGCGAGTCTGCCCATCGGCACGGTCCTGGGCTGGGTGCTGCTGGTCGACCGCACGAGTCTGGAGGGCGCCGTGGCGCGGCCGGAGGAGTCCGTCGAGTCGGTGTGGCTCGACCGCGCCATGGCGGGCGCCCTCCCTGATGCCATGGCCGCGATCGGCCTCGCCGCCGGGGCCATCGCGGTGTCCGGGAAGGACGTCCCTGCCGGAGCGGTACTCATCGTGCTCTGGTTCCTCGTGGCACTCGACGTGGCGGCCCGCTACCTGCTCCTTCGCCGGCAGGCCTGACGATGCGCAACAGCGTCGCGGCGTGCCGGGCGGAGCTGGGCTGGTCGCAGTCCCGGCTGGCGGAGGCCCTCGGCGTGTCGCGGCAGACCGTGATCTCCATCGAGAAGGGCCACTTCGACCCCTCCTTGCCCCTGGCCTTCCGCTTGGCCGGGGTGTTCGGCCGCACCATCGAGGATCTCTTCGACCCCGACGACGTCCCCGCCACCACCGCGCGGATCGGCGCCACCGCCCGTCCGTCGGTCTGAGCTGCCCGGCTCACACGCACCCCACAGCGGCGGCCATCCCAACTGGACCTGTGCGTCAGGATCTGACCCGTGCACGGGTCAGATCCTGACGCACAGGTCCAGTTGGGATGGCCGCCGCTGTGGGGTGCGTGTGAGCCGGGCAGCTCAGACCGACGGACGGGCGGTGGCGCCGATCCGCGCGGTGGTGGCGGGGACGTCGTCGGGGTCGAAGAGATCCTCGATGGTGCGGCCGAACACCCCGGCCAAGCGGAAGGCCAGGGGCAAGGAGGGGTCGAAGTGGCCCTTCTCGATGGAGATCACGGTCTGCCGCGACACGCCGAGGGCCTCCGCCAGCCGGGACTGCGACCAGCCCAGCTCCGCCCGGCACGCCGCGACGCTGTTGCGCATCGTCAGGCCTGCCGGCGAAGGAGCAGGTAGCGGGCCGCCACGTCGAGTGCCACGAGGAACCAGAGCACGATGAGTACCGCTCCGGCAGGGACGTCCTTCCCGGACACCGCGATGGCCCCGGCGGCGAGGCCGATCGCGGCCATGGCATCAGGGAGGGCGCCCGCCATGGCGCGGTCGAGCCACACCGACTCGACGGACTCCTCCGGCCGCGCCACGGCGCCCTCCAGACTCGTGCGGTCGACCAGCAGCACCCAGCCCAGGACCGTGCCGATGGGCAGACTCGCGGCGGCGATCACGATGCCCAGCAGCGCGGGGTTCGGGGCGGGGTTGACCGCCCAGGCGATCCCGCCGAGCACGGCGGCCACGACGAGGCCGATGACCAGCGACGGCGCCCAGAGGGCGAGGCCGCGGCGTCCGGACCGGGTGGCGCCCCAGCGGGTGCGCGTGGTGGTGATCATGAGGTTCCTCCAGGGGGTAGCGGGTTGACTCCCACCCTATGTCAAGTCTCTTTTACTGTCAAGGATGCTTGACAGACGTCGGGGCGGACGTCCCGCCCACCGCTACCTCCGGACGAGGGTCGTCGCTCAGGCGGCTCAGCACGATGAGGTCGATCGGACCGTCGTGGGTGACGCCGGCACGGCGCAACCGTCCCTCCTCGGTGAACAGGGCCCTCCTGGCCACCGCGAGCGAGGCGTGGTTGCCGGGCGCGATGCGCACCTCGACGCGACCCATCCCTTGACGGTCGAGAGCCCAGTCGGTCAGCGCGCACAGCGCCCGCGTCATCACCCCCCGGCCACGGCCCCAGGGGGCCAGCCAGTACCCGGCCTCCGTGGTTCGGGCGGCCCAGTCGGTGGACTTCAGCCCGATGACGCCCACGAGCTCGCCGTCGAGCTCGATGCCGCGTTCGATCCCGGCGCCCTGCGCGAGGGACCGGGGGGCGAGGTCGAGGGCGAAGAACCGGGCGTCGTCCTCGGTGTAGGGGCGCGGCAGCGGCAGCCAGCGCTGCAGGAGGGCGTCCTGGCACGCGCGGGCGATCGGGGGGACGTCGTCGGGGCCGAGCGCGCGCAGCGTCAGTCCGTGGGCCTCGACGGCCTCGTCGGTGAAGGTCGGCATGCCCGATGGTAGGCGCGCCGCGGGGCGGGACGTCAGAGGGCGTCGGGTGCGCTCGGCAGCCGTCGGGGCATGAACGACGCGTACACGGCGCCGAGGAACAGGATCGCGGCACCCAGGGCGAAGGCGCCCGGCATGCCCCAGGCGGTGTCGGCGATGGCCCCGGCGATGAGCGGACCCATGATCGCGCCCAGGTCGGTCGTCATCGAGAAGACCGCGATGGGTGTGCCGCTGCCGCCCCGGGCCGCGTCGCCGACGGCTGCGGTGGGTGCCGTGCCCTGCATCGACGCCCCGACGCCGTAGACGCACAGGGCGCCGATCAGCACCCAGATGTTGGGCGCGAACGGCATGGTGAGGGTCGCGGCACCGGTGATCACGCCCGCGGCGATCATGAGCGGGCGCCGTCCGACGGTGTCGACCGCGCGGCCCACGGGAAGCAGGGCGAGGCTCTGCGCGACGGCCGCGATGGAGAACGCGATGCCGGTCCAGTTGGACGTCAGCCCGAGCGAGCCCACGACGAGCAGGGGCACGAGCGCCGAGCGGGCGCCGAACGACTGCCAGCCCTGCCCGAAGCCGGAGACGCAGGCCGCTTGGTAGCCCACGTCGCGGACGACCTCGCGCATCGGCCGGGGCTTGCGCAGCTCCCCGGTGACGGTGCCGGCACGCGCCTGCCTGATCATGACGAGGATGAAGACGCCGGCGACCAGCATCGAGGCGCCGTAGAAGTAGAACGGCGCGGCGAGCGAGAACGCGCCGAGCAGGCCGCCGATGGCCGGCCCGGCCATGCCGCCCAGCAGGAAGCCGCCCTGATAGAGCCCGCTGGCCTGACCGCGCTTCTCCATGGGCACCGACGAGAGCAGCAACGAGATCGCGGCGACGGTGAACACCGCCGACCCGATGCCGCTCAGCGCCCGCCACAGCAGCAGCCCCTCGTAGGACGTGGCCGCTCCCGCGACGGCCGTGGTCACGCCCACCCAGAACATGCCCAGGGCGATGGCGAGGCGCTCGCCGATCGCCCTGATGATCCAGCCGGTGAACGGACCCGCGACCAGCCGCATCAGGGAGAAGCCCGAGATGACGAGCCCGATCTGGAGGGTGTTGACGCCGAACTGCTGAGCGAACACCGGCAGCACCGGCACCATCACGCCGAACCCGACGGCCACGAAGAAGCCCGACGCGCTCAGGATGAGCACCTCGCGGGGCAGGCCCAGAGGACGAGGACGCGGGAGGCCGGGCACGTGCCCACCTTAGTAATCGGCAACCCGGACGGTACCTGGCTCGATAAAGTCGCCTCACCGAGGTCGCTGCGGCCGAACACCGGGAGGCAGGCATGACGAGCAACGAGGGAGGCGGCGCACGGGTGCAGCACCCCGACAAGCCGCTGGTCACGCTGTTCGAGGCCTACGGGTCGGGCGCCGGCTACGTGGGGCGACGGGTCGCCGAACGCCTCGGCGTGCCGTTCTTCGACCAGAAGTACACCTCGGCGCAGCTCGAGGAGGCCGAGCGATCGTCCGGGGGCGGGTGGCTGGGCAAGCTGCTGGGCACCATCGCCGCGTCCGGGGTCGAGCTGAACTCCACCAGCTACCGCCTCTACGACGCCCCCGACGACGAGCTGGTGGTGAGGAACGACCAGGCGCTGTGGGATCTCGTCGTCGACGGCGGGGTCGTCCTCGGCCGCAACGCGACGGTGGTGCTGGCGACCAGGCCCAACTCGTTCCACGTGAAACTGGACGGTCCGGTGGAGGTCCGCGTCGAGCGAGCCGCCCGCGAGGCGGGGATCACGGTTGACCTCGCCCGCCGTCGCCAGGAGCGCGAGGACCGCGCCCGCGCCGAGATGTCGCTCCGCCTCTACGGCTGGGACCCACGGTCGACCGGCTCCTACGACGTGGTTCTCAACACGGGCACCTACGACCTCGACGCGTGCGTCGACCTGATCCTCCACTGCCGTCGCCAGGCCCGGGCCGGGTCCGAGGGGTAGCCCAGGATCTGAGCCCGGCCGGGCCGACCCGGGGTGACCGCTTCGCCGCGCGCCCTGCCGGGACATACTCGTCTCGTGTACGACGTGCTGTACCGCCGGGGGCTGACGCCGTGGGTGGCGGCGGGGCATGCCCAATCGGCTCTGATCGAGCGCCTGCTTGACCGCGAGGAGTCCTGGCACGGCGCGGCGGCCGGGCGCACGCTGGTGGACCTGGGCTGCGGCACGGGTGAGCACAGCCTCGCGGCCGCGACCCGGGGCTGGACGGTGGTGGGGATCGACGCCTCGGCGGTGGCCATCGACCGGGCCCGTCGAGCGGCGGCCGCGTCGGGGCTCGACGTGCGCTTCGTAGCGGGCGACGTGCGCCGCCTGACCGACGTTCCCGGGCTTCGGCCGGGAGTGTCCGTCTTCGTCGACGTGGGCTGCCACCACGGCCTGCGCGCCGCTGATCGGCGGCTCGTGGCCGACGGCGTGGCGCGGCTGGCGGCGTCCCGGGCTTCGCTGCTCGTGGTCGGGATGGATCGGCGTCCCGGCCTGGTCGGTGTCGGGGTGACGGCCGACGGCCTCGCCGCGGACTTCCCGGGGTGGCGCGTCGAGCCCGGTCAGACCTTCGAGCTCGGCGGCAGAGGCCTCCTGCGACGCGTGCGTTTCCGGGTGTTCCGCTTGGTCAAGGGCGATCCCTCCGGGGGCGGGGCGTCGGACGCCGGCGGACCCCGGCCGACCATCTCCCGTCCCTGACGGCGTCAGCAGCACAGGGCCGGGGGTCGACGAACCGCTCGGTCAGCGGCGGTTGGCATGCAGGTAGGCGACGGCGGCTTGCACCCGGCGGTTGACGCCGTGGTTCGCGGGCAGGCCGAGGCAGCGGAAGATGGCGGCGACGTGGGACTCGACCGTGCGCTCGGACACCCCGATCCGGTCGGCGATCGCCTCGTTGGAGTGTCCTTCGGCGATGAGCCCCAGAACGCGCCGCTCCTGGTCGGAGAGCCGCTGCAGCGGACCCGCATCGCGCGCGGACGTCAGCATGGCCGCGACGACGTGCGGCTCGAGGGCGATGGAACCCTCGGCCACTCGGTGGAGGGCGTCGATCAGGGTGCGAACGTCGGTGACGCGGTCCTTGAGCAGGTAGCCGACCCCGGACGGGACGTCCTTGAGGAGCCGGGTGGCCCAGTCGGGTTCGACGTAGGTGGAGAGCACGAGGATCCCGAGGGCGGGGTGGTCGCGTCGGAGGTCGGCTGCGAGCCGGATGCCTTCGTCGGTGTGCGTGGGCGGCATCCGGACGTCGAGGATGACCACGTCGGGCAGCCCGCGGCGCAGCACCGCGAGAAGCTCGTCGCCCGACCCGGTGGACGACGAGACGCGGATGCCGGCGGCTTCGAGCAGCATCGCCATCCCCTGGCGGAAGATGCCGGAGTCGTCGCACAGCGCGACGGTCACTGCCTCGTCCACGTGACCTCCTCCGTGACCTCCTGGGTGACCTCCTGGGTGACC
>JAOATP010000199.1 GCA_030158185.1 Propionicimonas sp. | reverse complement strand
ATCGAACTCGGCGGCGAGGACGCCAAGATCACCTACCTGCACCCGGTGCCCGAGCAGCGGATGAACGGCACCTGCGCAGGCGGGACGGGCGCCTTCATCGACCAGATGGCTGTGCTGTTGCAGACCGACGCCGCCGGCCTGGACGACCTCGCCGGCCAGTACCGGAACCTCTACCCCATCGCTTCGCGCTGCGGGGTGTTCGCCAAGTCCGACCTGCAGCCGCTGCTCAATCAGGGCGCAGCGCACACCGACCTGGCAGCGTCGGTATTCCAGGCGGTAGCGCTGCAGACGATCTCGGGGCTGGCAGCCGGCCACCCGATCCGCGGCAATGTCGTGCTGCTCGGCGGCCCGCTGCACTTCCTGCCGCAACTCCGCGAGGCCTACCGGCGCGCGCTGTCCGGGCATGCGACCAGCTTCACGGCCCCGGCGAGCGCACACCTTTACGTGGCGATCGGCGCGGCGCTGCTGGCCGGCGAGAGTGCCCAGACCGCTGCGGAACTGCGTTCCCGCGTCGGTCGCGTCGTCCCGCTCACCCAGGTCGGTTCAGCCCTGCGTCCGCTCTTCGCCGACGAGGCCGAACGGGTCGACTTCCTGGAGCGGCACGCCCGGATCACGGTGCCGACAGCGCCGCTCTCCGAGGCTGCCGGAGCCTGCTTCCTCGGCATCGACGCCGGCTCCACCACCATCAAGGCTGTCCTGCTGGACGTCGACCAGAACATCCGCTTCGCCCACTACGCGTCCAATCGTGGCGACCCCGTCACCGCTGCCGTCGATATCGTCCGCGCCATCCGGGAGTCCCTACCGCCCACGGCGCAGCTCGCTCGTGCCTGCGTCACGGGATACGGCGAGGGCCTGATTCGTGCCGCCCTGCACATCGACGAGGGTGAAGTCGAAACCATGGCGCACTACCGGGCCGCCGAGTACGTCTCCCCCGGCGTCACTGCCGTGATCGACATCGGCGGGCAGGACATGAAGTACCTGAAGATCCGCAATGGCGCCGTCGACTCGATCGCCGTCAACGAGGCGTGTTCCTCGGGCTGCGGCTCCTTCCTGCAGACCTTCGCGGAGACGATGGGCACAGACGTGGCCAGCTTCGCTACCGCGGCAACGCAGGCCGGCCACCCGGTCGATCTCGGCAGCCGCTGCACGGTCTTCATGAACTCCTCGGTGAAACAGGCGCAGAAGGACGGGGCCGACGTCGGGGACATCTCGGCAGGATTGTCATACTCCGTAGTACGCAACGCCCTCTACAAGGTGATCAAGCTCAAGGACGCCAGCCAGCTCGGCAACAACGTCGTCGTCCAGGGCGGGACGTTCCTCAATGATGCCGTCCTGCGCGCCTTCGAGCTGCTCACCGGCGCTCGCGTCACCCGTCCCGACATCGCCGGGCTGATGGGGGCGTTCGGCGCAGCCCTCACCGCGCAGCGACACAGGCAACCGGGCGGGGTGTCGTCGACCATGTCGCTGGCCGAGCTCGACACCTTCACCGTCGACGCGGCACTCGAGGTCTGCCGGCTGTGCCAGAACCACTGCCAGCTCACCATCTCCCGCTTCGGCGACGGCACCCGGCACGTGTCCGGCAACCGCTGCGAGCGCGGCGCGAGCACGGAACGGGCACCACGGAAGTCCGAGTTGCCCAACCTCTACGACTACAAGTACCGGCGCATCTTCGGCTACCGGCGACTGACCGAGGCTGCCACCACCCGCGGTGACATCGGTATTCCCCGCGTGCTGAACATGTACGAGAACTATCCCTTCTGGTTCACCGTGCTGTCCCGGCTCGGCTTCCGGGTGATCCTCTCCGGCCGCACGTCGGCCGACACCCTCGCCGCCGGGGCGGAGTCCATCCCCTCGGAGAACGTCTGCTACCCGGCGAAGCTCGCGCACGGCCACCTGGAGAACCTGCTTGATCGTGGCCTGCGCACGATCTTCTACCCGTGCGTCCCGTACGAGCAGCAGGCCTACGCCGAGGCCGACAACCACTTCAACTGCCCGATCGTCGCCTTCTACCCGCAGGTGCTCGAGAAGAATGTCCCGCGCCTGCGCGAACCCGGGATCCGCTACCTCGACCCCTTCCTCAACCTCGCGGAGCCCGACCACCTCGCACGGCGCCTCGTCGAGGTGTTCGAGGACTTCGACGTCAGCATCGACGAGGCCGTGGCCGCCGTCGCGGAGGGTTACGCGGAGGACGCACGGGTGAAGGCCGACATCCGCGCCGAGGGACGGAAGGCACTGGAGTGGATGGCAGTGCGCGGCACGCGGGGCATCGTGCTTGCCGGCCGGCCGTACCACGTCGACCCGCAGATCAACCACGGCATCCCCGAACTCATCACAGGGCTCGGCCTCGCCGTGTTCACAGAGGACAGCATCATCGACGCCCCGCTCGTCCAGCGACCCCTCAGGGTCCGCGACCAGTGGGCCTACCACACCCGGCTGTACGAGGCCGCGGCAGCGAGCACCCGGGAGCCGCACCTCGAGGTCGTCCAGCTGAACTCGTTCGGCTGTGGCGTGGACGCGATCACCACAGATCAGGTGCAGGAGATCCTCGAGGCCGCGGGCAACGTGTACACGGTCCTGAAGATCGACGAGGTGTCGAACCTCGGGGCTGCCCGGATCCGGCTGCGCTCGCTCCAGGCAGCGACGGCGGAACGCCGGCCCAGCGCCGAGATCGTCGCCTACGTCGAGCCGGGCCCGCGTCCGGTGTTCACGACGGCTGCGCGGAAGACCCACACCGTCTACATCCCGCAGATGGCTCCGATCCACTTCCGCCTCGCCAGCGCCGTGCTGAACCGGCTCGGCTACCACGTGGAACTGCTCGACCACGCCTCGGCCGCCGACGTCGAGGTGGGACTCAAGTACGTCAACAACGACGCGTGCTACCCGGCGATCATGGTGATCGGCCAACTGGTGAACAAGTTCCTCACCGGGGGCGCCGACCCGGCAGCCTCCAGCGTCGCGATCACCCAGACCGGCGGCATGTGCCGGGCGACCAACTACGCGGGCATGCTGCGCAAGGGTCTCGCCGACGCCGGCTTCCGTCAGGTGCCGGTCGTGGCCGTCAGCGCCCAGGGCTTCGAGGAGAACTCCGGTTTCACGCTCGGCCCGACGCTCGCGCACCGCGGGATCCAGGCCCTCGTCCTCGGTGACCTGCTGCAGACGGTGCTGCTGCGCGTGCGTCCGTACGAGCGGGAACCCGGCAGCGCGGAGGCGCTGTACCGGCGGTGGGACGCCATCTGCCAGGAGTTCTTCGCCGGCGGTGGCCACTCGGCAACCCTCGGCCGCCGGGTCGGCTACTCCTGGCTGATCGACCATGTCGTTGCTGCGTTCGACGCGCTCCCCCTGCTCGGTGTTCCCCGGCGTCCCCGCATCGGTCTCGTCGGAGAGATCCTCGTCAAGTTCCACCCGGACGCCAACAACAACGCCGTCGGTGTGATCGAGGACGAGGGCTGCGAAGCCGTGCTGCCCGGCCTGCTCGAGTTCTTCGGGCAGATGCTCTACACCGGCGACTGGAAGTGGGAGCACCTCGGCATCGGGGAGAAGTCGCGGCACGCCAAGAAGATTGGCCTGTGGCTGATCGAGCAGTACCAGGCGCCGGCGAACCGTGCGCTCGCCCGCTGCGGCGGCAAGTTCACCGTCCAGGCCAGCCTCGACACCATGGCGCAGCGGGCACAGAACGTTGTGTCGCTCGGCACGACCGCCGGCGAGGGCTGGCTCCTGACAGCGGAGATGATGGAGCTGATCGAGTCGGGGACGCCGAACATCATCTGCGCCCAGCCGTTCGCCTGCCTGCCCAACCACGTGGTGGGCAAGGGCATGTTCCGAGAGCTCCGCCGCCTCTACCCGCAGGCCAACATCACCTCGATCGACTACGACCCGGGCGCCAGCGAGGTGAACCAGCTGAACCGGATCAAGCTCGTGGTCGCCGGCGCGCACAGGGCCGCGGCCCGTGGCCGGCTACTCGCGGTACCGAGCTCCGACGACGCCGTCGTCGCACCCTGATCCGCCACCCTGGGACGAATCTGCACCTGGATGGTCCGGCAGGAAGGGTTCAGCCCGATCCTGGCCATCTGGCCGCAGATTCCTCGCGCGCACGGATGACGCGGGTGGTCTCAGACGGGGCGCCCGAGGTCGTCGGTGCGGAAGGCCTGGGTCTTGAACTTGTTCAGGAACGCGAAGAACCTGCCGTCGGAGGTCTCCGCTATCGTCGCCCCGTCCTGCCAGATGGCGTTCTCTGCGTCATGACCGCCGCCGACCGGGTCACCCTGGTTCTGGTGCACGTTGTGGACGCCGAGGCCGGTGTCGAACGGCTCGCCGAAGACGTAGAAGCGGACACCCTGGTTGAGGATTCCCTCGAGATCGGTCAGGGCCTGGAAGCCGGTGCCGCTGTTCCACGGCGGGTTCCAGCGGATCCAGCCGAGCAGGCGGGACAGGCAGCTGTCGTAGCGCACCGTGTAGATCATGATCGGCGGGTGCAGGACGGGCGACCGCGGATAGTCCATCGCACCGGAGGCCGGCGTGGACGCGAGCGGGTGCCAGCCGTCCGGCCGCGCCTTCAGGGCTGCGACATCGGCGGCGCGGAGCGTGACGATGCGCCACTGGATGCCGTCCGGCATGCTCTTGGGATCCACGTCGATGGCGCAGTGATAGTTGCCGAGCGGTGCGTGGACCACAAGGTTGCCGTGGTAGTACCGGCCGAAGTTGTCGGGCGGATCGCGGTAGTAGTCGTGCTTCGTGCCGATCACCACGCCGTAGCCGTTGGCCAGGGGCATAGCGCCACCTCCTCGTCGGACGGGACGTCCCCGCTACCCGTTCGAGTCGCGAACCCCGCGCCCGATACCTGCTACTCCTCGAAGGGCGTCGGATCGCCGGCGCCGTAGCGGGTGATCTCCATCTCGCCGTCCTCGGAGAGGTCGACGATCGTGGTGGGCTCGAGGCCGCAGTCGCCAGAGTCGAGGACGGCGTCCAGCAGGTTGCCGAGCTCGTCGTTGACCTGCCAGCCGTCGGTCATGGGGTGTTCCTCGCCGGGCAGGATGAGGGTTGTCGACATCAGCGGCTCGCCGAGGGTGGTCAGCAGGGCAAGGGCCGTGGTGTGGGTCGGCACACGGACGCCGACGGTCTTCTTCTTCGGCTGCAGCATCACCTTCGGGGCGTCCCGGGTGGCCCGCAGGATGAACGTGTAGGCGCCGGGCGTTGCTGCCTTCACCGCCCGGAACACGTCGTTGTCCATCTGCACGTACTGGCCGAGCTGGGCGAACTCGCTGCACACCAGCGTGAAGTGGTGCTTGTCGCCGAGCTTGCGGATCGAACGGATGCGCTCGAGACCCTCCCGGTTGCCGAGCCGGCAGCCGAGGGCGTAGCCCGAGTCGGTCGGGTAGGCAACGAGCCCACCGCCGGTGATGATCTCCGCCACCTGGGCGAGCGCGCGCGGCTGCGGATTGTCGGGATGCACATCGAAGTACCGGGCCATGTCCGGAGCATACGCACGCGCGTTCACCTCCGGGCAAGCGGTCGGACGATCGGGCCCAGATCGCCTAAGGTGCAGCGCATGGCCCTGTTCTCCCTCTCCATCGAAGAGCTCCGCGCGCGGCAGAGCCTCAAGTGGCGCACGTATGACCCGGACGTCCTGCCGCTGTGGGTCGCGGAGATGGACACGACCATGCCCGAACCCGCCAAGGCAGCGCTGCTGGACGCCGTGGAGCGCGGCGACACCGGCTACCCGCACGGCACCGCCTACGCCGAGGCCTTCGCCCGCATGGCGTCGGACCGCTGGGGCTGGCAGGTGGACGCTGCGGCGCAGGTGCGTCGCGCAGGGGACGTGATGAACTCCGTCCTCGCCGTGCTCGAGGCAACCAGCGCCCAGGGCGAAGCCGTCGTGATCAACCCGCCGGTGTACCCGCCGTTCCGGCAGGTCATCGCCGGGTACAAGCGGCGCATCGTCGAAGCCCCGCTCGACCCGGTCGGGCGGCTCGACCTGGCGACCCTCGAGGCCGCCTTCGCAGGACCGGAGCAGCCGAAGACCTACCTGCTCTGCTCGCCGCACAACCCGACCGGCGCTGTGCACACCGAGGCGGAACTGACGGCAGTGATGGCCCTCGCCACTCGCTTCGGCGTCCGCGTCGTCGTCGACGAGATCCACGCCTGCCTCGTCGATCCCGGCACCACGTTCGTGCCGCTGCTCACCGTCCCCGGTGGGGAGCAGGCGATCAGCGTGACCAGCGCGGGGAAGGCCTGGAACCTCGCCGGCTTCAAGGCCGGCCTCATCGTCGCCGGCGCAGCTGTCACCGGGGTCCTCGCCGACCTGCCGCCACTGGCGCAGCAGTCCAGCGGCCATCTGGCGAACCTCGTGCACACGGCCGCGATCACCGATGCCCAGGACTGGATCGACCAGCTCGTCGCGGAGATCGCCGACAACAAGGCGCTGCTGGCTTCCGAGCTGGCCCGCCTTGTGCCTGCCGCTGGGTACATCCCGGCCGAGGGCACCTACCTCGCCTGGGTCGACTGCTCGCACCTCGGGCTTGCGAACCCTGCGCACGACTTCCTCAGGACCGGCCGGGTGGCCTTCTCCCCCGGCGTGAACTTCGGTGTCGAGCACCGCGACTGGGTGCGGATCAACCTGGCCTGCTCCCCGGACGTTGTCGTCGAGGCCGTCGCACGGATGGCGAAGACACTCAACGGTTAGCAACCAGGTCGGCCTCTGCCGACCCGGTCCCGGTCAGGCGGTTGATGCCGATCAGGCTGAGGAAGACGGTGTCCACCCCTGACGTGGTCCGCACCTGGACCCGTCCGCCGACGAGGCGCACCTCGCCGGTCACGTCGCGGGAGTCCGTGAGCACCTTCTGCGCTGCAGCGATCGCATCGATCACCACCGGACGCTGCCCCGCCAGCCGCGCTGTGGCGGTCTCGTCCGCCGCTGCCCGTGCCGCAGCTGCTGCGACCAGTTCCGCGCGGCGCGCAGCCACCGCCTGGGCACCCCCGTCCACCACAAGCCCTGCGACGAGGAGCAGGGCGAGGACGGCAACCGCGACGAACACCGACAGCGACATGCCCCGCTGGTCCCGCATCGTCACCACCCCCCGATCGCAGAGCCTTCATTGTGCCCCCCGCGCGTACGGTCCACGCAGGTTGTGCACAGCCGAATTCGTACGAGCACTCGGTAGGCTGTGGCCTGCTCCAGACTCAAGAACGATGGGAATCCAACGATGGTCCAGAAAGTCGCCCTGCTCACAGCCGGCGGTTTCGCCCCCTGCCTCTCCTCCGCCGTCGGCGGCCTGATCGAGCGCTACACCCAGCTCGCCCCCGAGGTCGAGATCATCGGCTACCGGAACGGCTACCAGGGACTGCTGACCGGTGACTTCATCACCGTGACGCCCGAGATCCGCGCCAGGGCCGGCCTCCTGCACCAGTACGGCGGCTCGCCGCTGGGCAACTCCCGGGTGAAGCTGACCAACGCGAAGGACCTCGTCAAGCGCGGCCTCGTCACCGAGGGCCAGGACCCGCTGAAGGTCGCTGCCGACCGCCTCGTCGCCGACGGCGTCGACGTGCTGCACACCATCGGTGGCGACGACACGAACACGACGGCCGCCGACCTCGCCGCGTACCTGGCCGAGCACGACTACGGCCTGACCGTCGTCGGCCTGCCGAAGACCATCGACAACGACGTCATCCCGATCCGCCAGTCCCTCGGCGCCGACACGGCGGCCGAGATGGGCGCCCGGTTCGCCAAGAACGTCATGGCCGAGCACAACGCCGGCACGCGCATCCTGATCATCCACGAGGTCATGGGCCGCAACTGCGGCTGGCTGACCGCAGCCACGGCCCGCAAGTACCACGAGTGGGTGGAGAGCGTGGAGTGGCTGCCCGAGATCGGCCTCTCGAAGGCCGCCTGGGACGTGCACGCGATCTTCGTCCCCGAGGCGGAGATCGACCTCAAGGCCGAGGCCGCCCGCCTCCAGAAGGTGATGGACGAGGTCGGCTGCGCGAACATCTTCCTCTCCGAGGGCGCAGGGATCGGCGATATCGTCGCCGAGATGGAGAAGGCCGGCCAGGAGGTGGCCCGCGACGCGTTCGGCCACATCCGGCTCGAGCGCATCAACCCCGGGGCATGGTTCGGCAAGCAGTTCGCCCACATGCTGAAGGCCGAGAAGGTGCTGGTGCAGAAGTCCGGTTACTACTCCCGCTCAGCTGCTGCCAACGCGTTCGACCTCGCACTGATCGGGTCGATGACCGACCTGGCCGTCGACTCCGCTCTCGAGGGCAAGCCGGGCGTCATCGGCCACGACGAGGAGAACGGCGACGTCCTCAGCGTGATCGCCTTCGACCGCATCAAGGGCGGCAAGCCGTTCGACATCACCCAGGACTGGTACCTCGAGCTGCTCGAGGGCATCGGCCAGCCCGCTCCCGTGGCAGCACCGCCCGCCGAGCACTGACCCGCACCCTCCCGCCGAGGGCCAGCCCTGACGCCGAGAGCCAGTCCCCAGGGGCTGGCTCTCGGCGTTAAGGCTGGTCCTCGCCGTCAGAAGCCGTAGGTCGGGTTCTATCGGGAGAGGTACCTCGCCAGGCGGTCGACGGCCTCGTCGAGCTCCTCGGTGCTGCCGCAGAAGCTCAGCCGCATCATGCGGCCACCGCCGGCCAGGTCGAAGTCGACGCCGGGTGCAAGGGCGACACCGGTCGCCGCCAGCACCTCTGCACACCAGGCCAGGCTGTCGGAGGTGAGGTGCCCGATGTCGCACCAGGCGTAGAAGGCGCCGTCCGGCGGGGCGAAGGTGGTGATCCCGAGCTCCGGCAGCCGGCGCAGGAGCAGTGCACGGTTCCGGGCGTAGCGGGCGACGTGGGCGTCCAGTTCCTCGGCCGCTTCCGGACCGAACGCTGCCAGCGCGGCTGCCTGCGAGACAGCCGGCGCGCAGATCGCCAGGTTGCTCTGCAGCAGCTCCACCGGACGCCGGAGCGCCGGCGGCAGCAGCAGCCAGCCCAGCCGCCACCCCGTCATCGAGTGGTACTTGCTCACCGAGCCGACAACGACGGCTTCGGTGCCGAACTCCCGTGCGCTCGCGCAGGGGCGGCCGAAGCTGATGCCGTGGTAGATCTCATCGCTGATCAGCAGGCAGTCGTTCGCCGCACACCACGCCGCCAGCTCCGCCAGCTCGCCGGCGTCGATGATCGTGCCGGTCGGGTTGGACGGTGATGCGACCACCAGGCCTGACGGCACCCGCGGCAACGCCTCCAGCATCGCGACCGTCGGCTGGTAGCGGCTCTCCGGGCCGACGTCGAGGTCGACCACCTCGCAGCCGAGCGCCTGCAGCGTGTTGCGGTAGGCCGGGTACCCCGGACGGGTCATGGCCACCTGGTCGCCCGCCTCGAACGCTGCGAGGATCGTCAGCTGGAAGCCGGCCGACGAGCCGGTCGTGATCACGACCTCGTCCGCGTCCACCGGCACGCCGTAGCGCGCGGCGTACTCGGCTGCGATCTTCCAGCGCAGCTCGGGGATGCCGTTGGTGACGGTGTAGCCAAGCACCTCGTCCGTCACCGCTGCGACAGCTGCCGCGCGCACCGCCGCCGGCGCGGGGGTGGCTGGCTGCCCTACGCACAGCAGGATCGCGTCGCCATGGCTCACCTGCCGCGCGGCCGCGGCCTTCGCCACCTCCATCACGTGGAACGGCTCCACCCGTCCCCGGGAGGAGAGCCTCATTCCCTGCGCCGTGGGAAGACAGCGCGGAGCGCCGCGACCAGCACCGCACCGATGCCGAGGCCCGTGGCGGCTCCGATGGTGTAACCGGTCCCCAGACCGATGCCGAGCGAGCGTCGGGCGACCTCACTCGAGACGTACAACTCCCCCGGCTTCGTCTCCACGGGCTCGGAAGGGAGTTCGGGGACCGGTTCCGGTTCAGG
>JAOATP010000198.1 GCA_030158185.1 Propionicimonas sp. | reverse complement strand
CCGGGTCGATCGGCTCGACCTCGCCGCGGAACCGCTCCGGCGCGCGCACGTCCACCAGCACGCCGCCCTCGGCGTGGGCGGCGGCCTGGTCGGCGTCCAGGGTGGGCAACTGGCCGATGCTCAGGCGAAGCGCGACCGGGGCGGCGACCACGTCACCGACGGCCGGCGGCAGGCCCGCGGCCTGCCAGGCGGCGATGCCACCGTCGAGGACCCGGACCTTCAACCCGGCCCACCGCAACACCCACCACGCCCGGGAGGCGGCGAAGCTCCCGGCCTCGTCGTAGACGATCAGCGTGCTGTCCGCCGCGACGCCGAGGGCGCCGAGCCCGGTCGCCAGAGCGGCCGCGTCCGGCAGCGGGTGCCGCCCGTCGGCGGGGGCGCCGTGCCTCGTCAGCACGGTCTCCAGGTCGAGGAAGCGGGCGCCCGGCAGGTGCCCGGCCAGGTAGCGCTCCCTCCCCGAACCTGCGGGTTCGCCGAGGCGCCACCGCACGTCCAGCAGGACGACCTCGTCCAGGATCGGGGCGAGCTCGGCGACGGAGATCAGGACGGCGGCACGCGACATGCGATCACTGTGCCAGAGCCGGCCGGGGTGGCGACGCCCGTGCTCACCAGGACGACGAGCGAGCGCCCTGCTTCGTGCTCGGCGTGGAAGCGCCCGCCCGGCCGCGAGCTGGTGGGGTCGGCGCTCGGGGGTCCCCGGACTCGGGGGGTCGATCGATGTGACTCAACCCCGGGGAGTGTCGTACCGCGTGGCGAGAGTCTTGGCCCGGTCGCGCAGGGCGGCGCGCAGCGTCTCGGGGGCGAGGACCTCGGCGTCGGCGCCGAGTTGCCAGATGGCCCACACGGCGTGTCTGAGATCCTCGTAGGCCACGTCGAGTCGGACCCAGCCGTCCGGTTCTGGCTCCTCGGCGCGCACGCCACGGGCGGCGTCCAGCAGTTCTTCGCGGCGTGACGGCTTGACCCTGACGAGGACCGGGATGTGGTTCTCGGAGAGAAACTGGACGCTGCGCTCGACCCAGATGCGATCGAGGTCAACCTGTGCGGGACGTTCCGCGAGCTCGGGAAGCTCGGCCGCGGCCAGCATCCGCGACAGCCGGTAGGTGCGGCCCTCGCCCTGTTTGGCGGCCAGCAGGTACGTCCGGTCGCGGACCGTGACGAGGCCAATCGGATCGACGATGTGCGAGCGAGGCGCCTTGTCGGGGGCGGCGTAGTCGAAGCGGAGCTTGTGCCCGGTGAGCACCGCATGGCGGACCACGCCCATCACGCCGCTCGCCAGGTGCTCGGTGTCCAGTCTTCGCGAAAGCAGGTCGATCTCCGGCTCCACCAGAAACCTCTTGGCGGCGTCGTCCAGGCTGGCTCGATGGCCGTCGGGAAGGGCGTCGACCACCTTGCGCATCGCGGAGGCGAGCGCCGCGCTGAGGCCGAACACCTTCGTCCCGCGGCCAGATCCGGCGGTGAGCAGCGCGAGTGCCTCGTCGTGATTCAGGCCGGTCAGCTCGGTGCGGAAGCCGGGCAGCAGGGAGAACCCTCCGTGACGGCCACGGTCAGCGTAGACCGGGACCCCCGCCGTGGAGAGAGCGTCGATGTCGCGCAGCACCGTGCGGGCGGACACTTCCAATTCGGCGGCCAGTTCGTCCGCCGTCATCCGACCCCGCTGGCGCAGGAGCAGCACCAGCGAGACCAACCGATCCGCTCGCATAGTTTCATTCTTACCAAGAAACCTGACACACCGTGTCGTGATTCCTTGGAAGGCTCCTTCTGCGGGCGTCGCAACGGCGGCCACCGGGCCACCGGCGCTCGCAACGATGGGAGTGGCAATGGAACGAACGGCAATCAACCCGGTGCCGTGGTCCAAGGAACTGGGCTTCAACCAGGGCGAGGTGATCTCCGGCCAGGTCCGAACGCTGTACATCTCGGGGCAGACCGCGATGAGCGCCGACGGCAGGCCCGAACACGACGGGGACATCGCGGCTCAGCTCGCGCTGGCCGTGGACAACCTCGAGGCCGTGCTCGCCGAGGCCGGCATGTCGCTGGCGAACCTCGTCCGTCTCAACGTCTACACCACGGAGGTGGACGCGCTGTTTCCGCACTACGGCGTCCTCGCCGGACGGCTCGGGGCCGCCGGGGTCGCGCCCACGACCACGATGCTCGGGGTCACCCGACTCGCCATCCCCGGCCAGCTGGTCGAACTCGAAGGAACCGCTGTCGCCTAACGCGGCCCGTGCCCTTCCTGCTCCTCGCGTCGGCCCAGCCGGCGCGAGCAGCAGGAGGGGCACAAAGCAGGCTCACGGTCACGACGGGTAGGCGCTGCGGCAACACCGCGGCTCCCGCACGGCCTCGACCGGAGGACGCCGCGATCCTGGGCGCCGACCTGGCCCGCTGAGGCCGGGCGCCCCCAA
>JAOATP010000197.1 GCA_030158185.1 Propionicimonas sp. | reverse complement strand
CGACAAGGACAAGTCGGCGATCTACCTCGCCGAGTGCCGACGGATGGGCATCAAGGTGCTGCCGCCGGACGTCAACGAGTCGGTCGGCATGTTCACCCCGATCGGTGAGGACATCCGCTACGGGCTCGGAGCCATCCGCAACGTCGGCGACAACGTGGTGCGTGGCATCGTCGAGGCCCGTGCAGAGCACGGCAAGGCTGCCGACTTCAACGAGTTCCTCGACAACGTTCCGCTGGTGGTCTGCAACAAGCGGGTGATCGAGTCGCTGATCAAGGCCGGGGCGTTCGACTCGATGGGCCACACCCGGCGTTCGCTGATGGAGTGCTTCGAGCGCCGCGTCGATGAGGTCATCGACCTCAAGCGCAACCAGGCCAACGGCCAGGACGACCTGTTCGGCGTCTTCGGGTCGGCGGAGAAGCTGGCGGCGGCGCCGGTGCCCGACCTTGCCGAGTGGGACAAGCGCGTGCGACTGGGGTTCGAGCGGGAGATGCTCGGCCTGTACGTCAGCGACCACCCGCTGCAGGGGCTGGAGCACATCCTTGCCGCGCAGCGCGACTGCAGCATCGGCCAGCTCCGCTCCGACGACGGTCCGCGGGACACCCATGTGACGATCGCAGGGATGATCACGTCCGTCGTGCGCAAGCAGACCAAGAACGGCGACCTGTGGGCCATCGCCACCGTCGAGGACCTCGAGTCCTCCGTCGAGGTCCTCCTGTTCCCGAAGGTGTACGCGGCCATCGCATCAGGGCTGGCCAGCGACACCGTCGTGCGCATCAAGGGACGCGTGCGGACGAAGGACGATGCCGTCGAACTGACCGGCCAGGAGGTCACGTTCCCTGACGTCTCCGAGGGCCCCTCTGGTCCTCTGGTGATCCAGCTGCCCGCCGTGCGCTGCACGCCGGCAGTGATCGAGCAGCTGCGCCAGGTGCTGCGGTCCCACCCGGGTTCGACGGAGGTGCGGGTGAAGCTGCTGTCGACGACCAACGGCAGCAAGGTCTGGAAGCTCGACGAGGGCCTGCGGGTAGCGCCGTCGCGTCCGCTGATGGCCGACCTGAAGGCCCTGCTGGGACCGTCCTGCGTCAACGCGTGATCAGTCGGTAGTCTTGCTGGCTGTGAGCACAACCGTGACTGAGGAGCAGCTGCAGGCGACCGGGCCCGCTGACTCGCCGGTCGCGATGTGGATCGCGATCCTTGCCGGGATGTCGCTGGTGATCGGCGGGCTGTCGGCCGTGTTCTGGGCGACGGTTGTGGAGTTGCCCACCTATCGCATCCTGGCGGACGGGTCGGCGACGATCTCCGAGCGGGGCATCACCGAGATCGTTGCCTCGGACGTCTGGTTCGTGATCACAGGCGCCCTCGTCGGCACCGGTCTCGGCCTCGTCACCTGGAAGTGGTTCCGGACGCTCGGCTGGCCGACGGCTCTCCTCGCCGCCGGCTCGGGCCTGCTGGCAGGACTGGTGTGCTGGCAGGTCGGCGAGCTCCTCGGTCCCGGCAGCTTCGCCGAGCGGCTCACCGGCGCACTTCCCGGCGCCCTCGTCCCCATCCCCCTCGAACTGCGGTCGCTCTCTGCGCTCGCGGTCTGGGGCTTCGCTGCTGTCACCCCGGTGCTGCTCGCCTCCTCCCTCGGTCCGGACGACGAGGACCACACGACGCGCTGGCGCCGGCACCCGGTCGAGCCGGAGGCCGAGGAATCCGGCACGATCGACGACCGCGGCGTCCTGACCACCCCCGACGAACCCAGCTGACGGTGTCCGGTCACGTCGAACACGAGCGCAAGTACGCACTCACCGCGGGCCAGCAGTTGCCGGACCTCTCCGGCGTTGCAGCGTTGGGGCCGGTCGCCGAGTTCGACCTCGTTGCGACGTACTACGACAGCCCCGACCTCCGGCTCACCCGCGCGAAGCGCGTGATCCGCCTGCGTGAGGGTGGTCGTGACGACGGCTGGCACCTCAAGGTCCCCGGCGATGGTCCGGACGAACGGGTCGAGTTGCACTCGCCGGTCTACGACGGCGCGCCGACCGAGGTGCCGGGCACCTTCTGGAGCGAGGTTGCCGACGACCTCGACGGGGCTCCGCTGGTGCCCGTCGCTGTTCTCCGGACGCATCGCCGCGAGCAGTCGCTGCTGGGGCCGGACGGGTCGGTGAGGGCGTTCACCTGCACCGACGACGTCCGCGCAGAGGTGGGTAGCCGCGTCGAGCACTGGCGCGAGGCCGAGGTCGAGCTTGCCGGCGGTGATGTCGCCCTTCTTGATGCGATCGAGACGCGGTTGGCAGGCCAGGGGATTCACCGGGCAGTGATCGGCTCGAAGGTGGCTCGTGCATTGGGTGCGCCACCCGACCTCCGTCCACTGGGGCCGGGCTCCTCGGCCGGCGAGGTGGTCCTCGGGTACCTCGCCAGCCAGGTGGGAGTGCTGCAGAGGTTCTCCAGCCGGCTGGGCAGCGACAGGGACGCGATCCACGACGCCAGGGTCGCGACCCGTCGCCTGCGGGCAACGCTGCTCGTGTACGGCGACGTGCTGGAGCATTCTTCCGTTCGGAAGGTGTCAAGGAGGTTGCGGGGCCTGACGCGTCTGCTCGGCGAACTGCGCGACTTCGAGGTGGCCGTGCAGCTGCTCATCATGGACCCCGCGGTGGACCTCTTCGGGGACGATGGCAACGACAAACTCTTCCGGACGGTCGACGGCCTCGAACACTTCATGAGCGAACAGCACGAGAGCGTTCGTGACTACATCGGCAGCCAGCCCGACCAGGAGTTCCAGCGCTCGCTGGTGGAACTGCTTGCCCGCCCGCCGCTGACAGCGCTGGCTGCCGAGCCCGCCGTCGACGTGCTCCCCGGACTGCGCGCGATCAGGGTGCGGCAACTCACCTCCGCAGGCGAGTGGATCTCCACTCACTTCTCGCTGCTCACCACCTGGCACGACCTGCGCAAGCAGGCAAAGATCGTTCGCTACGCGACGGAGGTGCTTGTCCCTGTGCTGCCAGAACTGGCGGCGAGGAAGGTGTCCTGGGAGCGCGTGACCGAGGCGCTCGGCGCTCTCCAGGACGTCGTGATGACGCACAGCAAGTTCGACGAGCTGGTTCTTGCCGAGGTGGCAGAGGGCGAGGACCCGGCGACCTTCGACGGACTCCGCCGCCTGCTCCAGGACCGGCTCGCGCCGCTGCTGGCGAGTGCGAAGACCGCACTCCGTGCTGCACTCGCCAACGAGCCCTAGCGGGCGATGTCGGCGAAACTGGCAGACACCACGTCGGCGAGATCGATGGGGGAGAGTTCCACCTGGAGCCCGCGCTTGCCGGCAGAAACGAGGATGGTGTCCCACAGCTGGGCTGTCTCGTCGATCAGCGTCGGCAGCGCCACCTTCTGCGCGACCGGGGACACCCCGCCCAGGACGTAGCCGGTGCTCCGCGCCACCTGGTCCTTGTCGGCCATCGCGGCCTTCTTGGCCCCGAGGGCTGCAGCGAAGCGCTTGAGGTCGAGCTGGGTGCCCACCGGCAGCACCGCGACGGCCAGCTCGGGACGGGGTGCGCCGATGTCGATGACCAGCGTCTTGAAGATCCGCAGCGGGTCCACGCCGAGGGCCAGTGCCGCCTCGTCCCCGTAGGCGGTGCTGCCGGGATCGTGGTCGTAGGGGCGCAGCACGAACTCCACCCCTGCGTTGACGAGGGCCTCCGTCGCGGGGGTGCCACCGGCCATCAGCGGAACAGTCCTATCCCGGCGACGATGAGCGGAGCCACCACCAGCGCCGGCAACAGGTCTCCCACGGGGATCTGCTTGATCCCCGCCAGCCGGAAGCCCAGCCCGAGCAGGATCACGCCGCCGGCCGCGCCGAGAGCGTCGATCTGCGCTGCGGGCAGGAAGTTGCCGAGGGCGAAACCGAGCAGGGTCAACAGGCCCTGGTACAGCGCCAGCGGGATCACCGAAGCCATCACCCCGATGCCGAGGGAGGAGGCGAAGGCGATGGCTGCGAAGCCGTCCATCACGGACTTGACCAGCAGCTGTTCCGACCCGTGGCCCAGGCCGTCCGACAGCGAGCCGAGGATGGAGAGCGGGCCGACACAGAAGACGAGGGTCGAGGTGACCGCGCCCTCGACGAAGGTGCTGCCCTCGCTCCGCTTGGCGAAGCGGTCGTGGAGCATTTCGGCACCACGGTCGAGCCGTTGCTCGATCTGGAGCAACGAGCCGGCGATGCCACCGATCAGCAGGGCGCCGAGCACCACGAGGAGTGCCACCTGCCCGACGGCTGCCGTGAGTGCCTCCGAGAGTCCTGACGCGACCGAGGATGCCCCGATCACCAGGGTGAAGAGCCCGAGCACCTGGGTGACGAGCACACGGGTGCGCTCGGGGAGCCGGTGGCCGACGAGCACGCCGATGGTGCTGCCGATGACCACCGCCACGACGTTGACGACGGTGCCGAACCCGATGAACATGCCGCCTAGTCAACCAGTCCGGGACGGCCGGGCAGTGTCTGCCCACGCAGCATCAGGACGGACGAGCGCTCGGGCGCCACTAGAATCCGGCTGTGCTGAGAACCATCGACCTGCGCGGGACGACCATGGCCGACTACCGCGGCGTCCTGCCACGCGCAGCGTTCGACGTCGCTGCCGCCGTCGAGCAGGTGCGCCCGATCGTCGAAGCGGTCGCCGAGCGGGGTGAGGCGGCGCTCGCCGAGTTCTCCGGGCGCTACGACCACGTCGTGCCGGAGAGCTTCCGTGTGCCAGCGGAAGCGCTGGCCGCTGCAGAGGCCGGCCTTGCACCGAACGTGCGGGCTGCGTTCGTCGAGGCGATCGACCGGCGAAGGAAGGTGGCCATCGCCGAGGCGGCGATCGTCCCCGTGCGCGTCGAGCTCGGTCCCGGCGCCATCGTCGAGCAGCGCATCGTGCCCGTTGGCCGGGTCGGGCTGTACGTGCCCGGAGGTTTGGCGCCGCTGGCGTCCAGCGTGCTGATGAACGTCGTGCCGGCGCAGGTCGCCGGCGTAGGTTCGATCGCCGTCGCCAGCCCACCACAGGCAGCCTTCGGCGGGCTGCCGCACCCGAACATCCTCGCGGTATGCCACTTGCTGGGCGTTGACGAGGTCTACGCCGTCGGAGGCGCGCAGGCGATCGCCATGTTCGCCTACGGGGTTCCCGGGTTGTGCCCGGGGGTCGACCTGGTCACCGGGCCGGGCAACATCTACGTCGTTGCCGCGAAACGGCTCCTGCGCGGGCGTATCGGGATCGACTCCGAGGCGGGCCCGACCGAGATCGCGATCCTCGCCGACGACACGGCGGACGCCCGCTTCGTCGCTGCCGACCTGATTTCACAGGCAGAGCACGACCCGATGGCGGCCTCCGTCCTCGTGACCGACTCGGTCGCGCTCGCTGAGGCTGTGCAGGCAGAACTCGTACCGCAGGTCGCAGCAACCCGCCACGTCGAGCGCATCCGGACGGCCCTGACGGGGCAGCAGTCGGCCATCGTGCTGGTCGACGACGTGGAGCAGGGCCTTGCCGTCGTCGACGCCTATGCCGCGGAGCACCTGGAGATCCACACCGCCGACGCCGCAGGGATCGCTGCGCGGGTGAACAACGCCGGCGCGATCTTCGTCGGTTCGTACTCGCCGGTGTCGCTCGGCGACTACAGCGCTGGCTCGACGCACGTGCTGCCGACGGCCGGCTGTGCGTGCCACTCCTCCGGGCTCAACGTGCACAGCTTCCGCAAGCAGGTGCACGTGATCGACTACTCCGAAGCGGCCCTGATGCAGGTGGCCGACGTGGTGGAGACCTTCGCAGCCGCCGAGGACCTGCCCGCGCACGGTGCTGCGGTCACGATCCGGCGTCCGCAGGTGCGGTCGTGAAGCCCGATGTGGGCCTCGCCGGGCTGCCGCTGCGTCCCGAGCTGGTGGGGGAGGAGCCGTACGGGGCACCGCAGCTCGACGTGCCGGTGCGGTTGAACGTCAACGAGAACCCGTACCCGCCGAGCGCGGCTGTCCGGGAGGAGATGGCAGCGGCGGTGGCTGCGCACCTCCTGAACCGCTACCCCGACCGGGAGTCTGCGGCGCTGCGTACGGCACTGGCCGACTACCTCGGCCACGGCCTCGACGCGTCCCGCATCTGGGCTGCGAACGGCTCGAACGAGGTGATGACGCACCTCCTGCAGGCTTTCGGCGGCCCGGACCGCACGGTACTCAGCTTCACCCCGACCTACTCGATGTATCCGGAGTACGCCCGCAACACCCACACCAGGTACGTGACTGTGCCGCGGCTTCCCGACTTCAGCCTGGACGCTGCCACCGTCCTTGGAGCGATTGCGGAGCACCGTCCCTCCGTTGTCGTGATCACCACTCCGAACAACCCGACGGGGACGACCACGCCGCTTGCGGTGATCGAGGAGGTGCTGGCCGGCACCGAGGCGATCGTTGTCGTCGACGAGGCGTACCAGGAGTTCGCGCACCGGCCCGACCAGACCGCGCTCACGCTGCTCGACCGCTTCGGCAACCTCGTGGTGTCGCGGACCATGAGCAAGGCGTTCGCCCTCGCCGGCGGACGCGTGGGCTACCTTGCGGCGGCGCCGGCGATCGTCGACGCCTGCCGGATCGTCCGCCTGCCGTACCACCTGTCGGCACAGACGCAGGCGGTGGCGCTGGTGGCACTGGCGCACGCGCCGGAACTGCTGGCCCAGGTGGACGAATTGCGCGCGACCAGGGACGAGATGCTGGTGCGACTGCCTCAACTCGGGGTCGAGGTGATCGACTCCGACGCCAACTTCTGTTTGTTCGGCCCGTTCGCCGACCGCCATGATGTCTGGCAGCGGTTGCTCGACCGGGGCGTGCTCGTGCGCGAAACCGGCCCGGCGGGTTGGCTGCGCGTCTCCGCAGGGACACCGGGGGAGACGGAGCGGTTCTACACCGCTCTCGCCGAAGTGATGGAGGAGATCCGATGAGTGCCCCGCGCACAGCAATCAGGGAGCGACGCACCAGTGAGTCGCAGGTTCGGGTTGCCCTGAACCTCGACGGCACGGGTGAGTCGACGATCAGCACCGGCGTCGGCTTCTACGACCACATGCTGACGGCGCTGTCGAAGCACTCGCTGATCGACCTCGAGATCACAACGACCGGCGACCTGCACATCGACGGCCACCACAGCATCGAGGACACAGCGATCGTCCTCGGCCAGGCGTTCGCCGAGGCACTCGGGGACAAGGCAGGCATCCGGCGCTTCGCCGACGCCACCGTCCCTCTCGACGAGGCGCTGGCGCACTGCGTGGTCGACGTGGCCGGACGGCCGTACGTCGTGCACTCCGGCGAGCCCGACGGCCAGGTGTACGCGCTGATCGGCGGAACCGGGGTGCCGTACGCCGGGTCGATGACCCGTCACGTCGTGGAGTCCTTCGCCCTGAATGCCGGGATCTGCGTGCACCTGAGGGTGCTGGCCGGGCGTGACCCGCACCACATCGTCGAAGCCCAGTTCAAGGCCCTTGCGCGCGCCCTGCGGGACGCGGTGGCGCTCGACCCCAGGATCGCTGGTGTCGTGCCCTCCACCAAGGGCAGCCTGTGACGAAGCCCCGCGTCGCCGTCCTCGACTACGGGTCGGGCAACCTGCACTCTGCAACGCGGGCGCTTGAAGCCGCCGGTGCCGAGGTCATCCTGACTGCTGACGCCGACGTGTGCCTTGCCGCGGACGGCCTTGTCGTGCCCGGTGTTGGCGCCTTCGCAGCCTGCATGGACGGGTTGATCGCCGTCGGAGGGCCGCAGCTGGTGCTGCGCCGGCTCGAGGCGCACCGCCCGGTGCTCGGGATCTGCGTCGGCCACCAGGTGCTGTTCTCCCTCGGTGTCGAGCATGGGGATCCGGTGCCGGGGATCGGCGTGCTGCCGGGCGTCGTGGAGGAATTGGACGCCGTCCCGCTGCCGCACATGGGGTGGAACACGGTGGTACCGCCGACCGCGTCCGCGATGTTCGCGGGGGTCGAGGACCAGCGGTTCTACTTCGTCCACTCCTACGGGGTGCACGAGGTACCCGACTGGCCGGCCAACGCCCGGATCACATGGGCGGAGCACGGTGGTGACCGCTTCATCGCCGCCGTCGAACAAGGACCGTTGTGGTCCACGCAGTTCCACCCGGAGAAGTCGGGGGAGGCCGGCGGCCGGTTGCTGCGCAACTGGCTGGGGACCTTGGGAAAGGAATCATGAGCAAGCTGGAGTTGCTGCCGGCCGTCGACGTGCAGGGTGGCCAGGCCGTCCAGCTGGTGCAGGGAGTTGCGGGGTCGGAGAAGGAGTTCGGCGATCCGCTGGCCGCTGCCCGACGCTGGCAGGACGGAGGCGCGGAGTGGCTGCACCTTGTCGACCTGGACGCAGCCTTCGGACGCGGCAGCAACGCGGAGGTGATCGCCGACATCGTTGCGGCGATGACGCTGAAGGTCGAGCTGTCGGGCGGCATCCGCGACGACGCGAGCCTCGAGCGGGCTCTGGCGACGGGTTGCCGGCGGGTGAACATCGGCACCGCTGCGCTGGAGAACCCCGAGTGGTGCGACCGCGTGGTGGCCGAGCACGGTGACCGGATCGCGATCGGGCTGGACGTTCGCGGCACGCGGCTGGCCGCACGCGGCTGGACGCGGGAGGGCGGCGAGCTGTGGGAGACCCTCGACCGGCTGAACGCGGCGGGGTGCACCCGATATGTGGTGACGGACGTCGCGAGCGACGGGATGCTCACCGGACCGAACGTGAAGCTGTTGACCGACGTCTGCGCCCGGACGGACGCCAAGGTCGTCGCCAGTGGCGGGATCGCGCAGCTGGACGACCTGAGGCTGTTGCGGGAGCTGGTGCCGCTCGGCGTCGAGGGTGCGATCGTCGGCACCGCGCTGTACGTCGGGAACTTCACCCTGGCTGAGGCGCTCGAGGTGACCGCGGGTTGACCGAGCCGTCAGCGGCGAGGCTGGCCGAGCTGCTCACGGCCCACGACGAGGACCTGCGGGCGGCCTCCGAGCTTGACGGGGCCACCGACGTGGCCAGAATCGGACCCTTGTGGCTCGGGCGGTATGCCGAGCGAGGGTTCGTCAGCTATCGGGATCTCGACGGAGCAGCGGGAACCGAGCTCGACGACCTGATCCTTGCCGCGATCGTGCATTTCGCCGGCGACCCCGGGCTGACCTCGTTCGAATGGAAGACCCGCGGCCACGACGCACCGGCAGACCTCGACGCACACCTGGTGTCTGCGGGCTTCGTCGCCGCTGAGCCCGAGACGGTGATGATCGGCGAGACGGCGGTGCTCGCAGGGATGGCGGGCGAGCCGTCGGGCTTTCTGATCCGGCGGGCCGGGGACACCGGTGACCTTGACGGCGATGTCCGGGCCATCGGTGTACTGCACCGGGAGGTGTTCGGGCCCGACTCACCGAACATGGATGAGCAGCTCCTTGTTGCGATCACCGGGAACCCGACGGGCAACGAGCTGTGGCTCGCGGAGGCCGACGCACGTGTGGTGTCGGCTGGACGACTGGTGCGTGTGCCCGGGGGACGGTTTGCCGGCCTATTCGGTGGAGCGACCGATCCTGACTGGCGGCACGCGGGGATCTATCGTGCGCTGACCGCTGCCAGGGCGAGGTCGGCCATCGCCATGGGGGCCGAGCTGGTCTACGCCGAGTGCACGGAGTTCAGCCGACCGATCCTCGAGCGGGCCGGGCTGGTCGCAGTGACGACCACCACGCCGTACATCTGGCGGCGACCCGCGCCCTGACCCCCCGATGCGGGGGCATGCCGAAGGGCCGGTCCCGGGGTGGAACCGGTCGGGCTCGGATTCTCGGGGCCGCTGGCGGTCTAAGGTCGGAGCCGCACCATTGGTCGGGATCCGATGCTCTTTGTGGATCTGCGGCCTGCCCTTCGGCGTCGCTGACGTGACCATGTGGTGGGCAGGTCGGGCAGGAGTGGTCCGCCGAGGGGGTTGTCCCAGGGTTGGGTGCCGGGGGCGT
>JAOATP010000196.1 GCA_030158185.1 Propionicimonas sp. | reverse complement strand
CAGCGAACTCCTCAGAGGTGCCCGGGCTGCTGCCGGGCTCGATGCGTCCGTCGATGGCAAGGAAGGGAAGCTCGGGCACGTCAACGAGCTCGAAGCGTCCCGGCTTGGGTGCGTAGAGGTGGCGCCATTGCCGCTTGAGGTCCACGGTCTCCATGGCAGCAGCTTGCACCAGCCGGCCGTTCGATGGGGCGGGAATCCCCACAGTTCCTGCACAGCTCGGGTGTGGTCGACGGCCCATGGGGCTGCAATAGGCTGGAGCGGTGACCGCAACCAACCGTGCCGTGCCGCGCCGCACCATCCTTGCCGTCCCGGGCTCGTCCGACCGGTTCATCGACAAGGCGCGGACGCTGGCTGTCGACGGCCTGTTCCTCGACCTCGAGGACGCGGTCGCGCCCGCGGTGAAGGTGGAGTCACGGCAGCGGATCGTCGCAGCGCTGAACAGTGACGCCGGCTTCGCTGCCGGGCTGGTCACCGTCCGCGTGAACGGGTGGGAGAGCCCCTGGACCTACGGCGACGTGATCGACGTCGTCTGCGGGGCCGGCGCCCGCATCGACGCCCTCGTCCTGCCCAAGGCCCAGTCCGCCTCGCAGGTGCACGCCCTTGACCTGCTGCTCACCCAGGTGGAGCACACCGCCGGCCTGCCGGTGGGACGGATCGGGCTCGAGGTGCAGATCGAGGACGCGATCGGGCTGTTGCACGTCACGGAGATCGCCGCGGCGAGCCCGCGGCTGGCAAGCCTCGTGTTCGGCCCTGGCGACTTCATGGCGAGCCTCGGCATGGGCGGCCTCAACGTCGGTGCCCAGCCGGCCGGCTACCCGGCGGACGCGTTCCACCACGTGCTGATGTCGATCCTCGTCGCTGCCAGGGCGCACGGCCTGCAGGCCATCGACGGCCCGTTCGTCGCGATCCGTGACGTCGAGGGCTTCCGGCGTTCCGCGGAACTGAGCGCTGCGCTCGGCTACGACGGCAAGTGGGTACTCCACCCTGGACAGGTGGACGCCGGCAACGTTGTGTACTCGCCCCGGGCGTCCGACTTCGAAAGGGCGCAGCGCATCATGGAGCAGTACGCGCGTGCAGCAGAACGGGCCCAGGGGGCCGTAGGTGCCATCGTTGTGGACGACGAGATGGTTGATGAGGCGGGGGTCAAACTGGCCGCCGCGATTCTGGCCCGAGGGCGGGCCGCAGGGATGGAGGAGACCAAGTGACGCAGCCCAACCCGAGGCTCAGCAGTCTGTTCAAGCTCGAGTACCCGCAGTCGGTGGGGGTCTACAACAGCTACGACGAGGCGCAGAAGGTGGTCGACTTCCTTGCCGACGCCCGGTTCCCTGTGGAGAACCTCTGCATCGTCGGCACCGAATTGCGCTCGGTCGAGCGGGTGCTCGGACGCCGCAGCTGGCGGACGGTGGTGGGGCAGGGCGTCCAGAGTGGTGTCTCGACCGGCCTGATGATCACCCTGCTGATGTGGCTGTTCGTGCCCAACGACAACCCGCTGCTGTTGGCGCTGTACGCGCTCGGCATCGGCATCGTCGTCGGCATCGGCATGGCAGCCCTCGCTTACTGGATGAGCCAGGGCAAGCGCGACTTCACGTCCGTGTCGCAGACCATCGCCACCAAATACGAGGTGCTGGCCGAGCACAAGGTCGCCGGCAACGCCCGTGAGCTGCTCGCCGGCATGCCCGGTGCGCGAGCCGCCCAGTTCAACCCCGCCGCGCCGGCGGGACCCTTCCCGCAGGGCGCCGGCTACGGCCAGCCCTACGGCGCCCAGGCTCCGCAGCCCTACCCGCAGGCCCAGCAGCCGTACGGGCAGGCCCAGCAGCCCTGGGGCTATGGACAGCAGCCCGGACCCTACGGCCAGTCCGGCTACCCGCAGCAGCCGTACGCGGGCGACCCGCAGGTGCACCCGACCGGCCTCGGCTACCCCGACCACACCGAGCCCCCGGCTGCGCCGGCGGAGGAGAGCCCGACCGAGCCCAAGGCCTGAGGCCCACCCACCAACAGCTCCACCCGGGGGTTCCTTCAGTGGCTGAGGGTCAGCTGTCGGCCATGTCCCCTGCGAGGTATTCAGCGTAGGCGGGCAGGTCGAGCTGGCCCGAACCGGAGACGCCGATCACGATGACCGGGGACTCCCCGTCCTCGGTCGCCTTCCGCGCCTGGGCGATCGCGCCGGCGATGGCGTGGTTCGACTCCGAGGCCGGGACGATGCCCTCGGCCCGCGCGAACAGCACGCCGGCCTCGAACGCGTCGAGCTGACGCACCGAGATCGCCCCGATCAGGCCCTCGTGGTAGCAGTGGCTGACCAGCGGCGACATGCCGTGGTAGCGCAGGCCGCCGGCGTGGACGGCCGCCGGCACGAAGTCGGCGCCGAGGGAGTACATCTTCAGCAGCGGGGTGAGGTGCGCGGTGTCGCCGAAGTCGTACTTGTATTCACCCTCGGTGAGCGACGGCGCGGCCTTCGGCTCGCAGGCGATGATCTTCGTCTCCGCGCGGCCCTCGAGGTTCTCCCTGATGAACGGGAAGCTGATGCCGGCGAGGTTCGAGCCACCGCCGGCGCACGCAAACAGGTAGTCGGCCGGACGCTCGCCGAACAGCGCAAGCTGCTTCAGGGCCTCCTGGCCGATCACCGTCTGGTGCAGCGCGACGTGGTTCAGCACGGAGCCGAGGGAGTAGCTGGCGTTTTCGTCCTTCGCTGCCGCCTCGACGGCCTCGCTGATCGCCATGCCGAGCGACCCGGTGGTGTCGGGGAACTGCTCGCGCAGCATGCGTCCGGCCTCGGTCAGCTCGGACGGGCTGGCGACGACGCTCGCACCGAAGGTCTCCATCAGCACGTGACGGTAGGGCTTGCCCTCATACGAGCTGCGCACCTGCCAGATGTCGCAGGAGAGACCGAAGATCTGGCAGGCGAACGCCAGGGCAGAACCCCACTGGCCCGCGCCGGTCTCCGTGGTCAGGCGGGTGCGTCCGGCGATCTTGTTGAAGTAGGCCTGCGGCACGGCCGAGTTGGTCTTGTGGCTGCCGACAGGGGAGGCGCCCTCGTACTTGTAGTAGATGCGGGCAGTGGTGCCCAGCGCCTTCTCCAGGCGGCGCGCCCGGTAGAAGGGGGACGGCCGCCAGAGGCGGTAGATGTCGTGCACCTCGGTGGGAATCTCGATCCAGCGCTCGGTCGAAGCCTCCTGCTCGATGAGGCCCATCGGGAACAGCGCTGCCAGGTCTTCGGGCACCAGCGGCTGGTTCGTGCCGGGGTGCAGGTGCGGCGGCGGCGGAGTGGGCAGGTCGGCCACGAGGTTGTACCAGTGGGTCGGCATCTGCGACTCGTCGAGAACTACTTTGGTCTGCTTGGGATCGCTCACGGCAGCACTGTAGGGCGAATCGCGAAGCTGGCGAGCACGGTCCAGCCACGATCCGGTCGGCGGTGGGAGCCTTCCCCTCCGCCGGCCAGAAACGGGACGAATCTGCAGCCGGATGGCGCCTCGCGGTCGATTCGCCCGTCCTGGCAGCAACAAGGTGCAAATTCCTCGCAGAGCACCCGCCGCGCTCCGGCTAGGGTCGGTGCGTGGCGATTCTGGAAGCGATCAACCGGGGCACGACCCGTCCCAGCGAGCACGGCGTGATGAAGCGGACGGCCATCGACAAGCGCCCCGTGGCCGGTCTGGTGCGCATCGAGCCACTCGGGGTGGAGGGCGACGAGATCGCCGACCTCAAGCACCACGGCGGCATCGACCAGGCCGTCTACGCCTTCGCCCGTGAGGACTACGCCCACTGGGAGTCGGAGCTCGGCCGTCCGCTGGCGGCCGGCGCGTTCGGCGAGAACCTGACGACGGTCGGCCTTGACGTGCAGGGTGCCCGCATCGGTGAGCGCTGGCAGGTGGGCTGCTGCCTGCTCGAGGTGACCGACGTGCGCATCCCGTGCGCTGTCTTCGCGGGGTTTGTCGACGAGCCCCACTGGGTGCGCCGGTTCACCGAGCACGGCGTGCCGGGCGCCTACCTTCGGGTGATCGAGCCCGGCGAGGTCGCAGCCGGTGACGAGATCACCGTCGCGGAGACCCGCCCCCACGACCTCACCGTCGGACGCGCGTTCCTGGCCTCGACTACCGAGCCGGGCCTGCTCCCCGCCTTCGCCTCCGAAACACGGATGGGCCGGGTACTGCGCAGCCGGGTGGAGAAGTACCTCGCCCACCACCCCGACTTGTCAGAATCTCCTGCGCCTATAGCCGAATGAGATTCTGACAACTCGGAAGAGGGGGGTGGGCTAACGCGCCCAGATGGCGGCCATCCAGGCTTCGACGGCGTCGGGGTCCCGTGGCAGGGCGCTGGAGAGGATCTCGTTGCCGTCCTCCGTGATGGCGATGTCGTCCTCGATCCGGACGCCGGTGCCGCGCAGCTCCTCGGGCACCAGCAGGTCGGTGGCCTTGAAGTACAGGCCGGGCTCGACCGTGATCACCATGCCGGGACGCAGCTCGGCGTCGCGGTAGTTCTCCTGCCGTGCCTGTGCGCAGTCGTGCACGTCGAGGCCGAGGTGGTGGGACGTGCCGTGCACCATCCAGCGCCGGTGGTGGCCGCCGCGTTCGGGGTCGAGCGATTCGGCAGCGGTGACCGGCAGCAGGCCCCAGGCTTCGAGGTGCTCCGCGATGACCGCGACAGCGGCCTTGTGCACGTCGGAGAACCGGTTGCCCGGCTTCGCCGCGGCGATACCCGCGGACTGCGCGGCCAGCACTGCTTCATAGACCTTGCGCTGGGCAGGGCTGAACGTGCCAGAGACCGGCAGGGTGCGGGTGATGTCGGCGGTGTACAGCGATTCGACCTCGACGCCGGCGTCCATCAGCAGCAGATCGTTGGCGCCGACGTCGCCGTCGTTGCGGATCCAGTGGAGCGTGTTGGCGTGGTCGCCGGACGCGGCGATCGTGTCGTAGCCGATGGCGTTGGCCTGGTGCCGCGCGTGCAGCCCGAAGACGCCCTCCACCCAGCGCTCCCCACGACCACGACGGACGGCCTCTGGCAGGTCGGCGACGACGGCCTCGAAGCCGACGGCGGTGTCGTTGCAGGCCTGGCGCAGCTGGTCGAGCTCGAAGTCGTCCTTCACCAGCCGGGCCTCCGACAGCGCGACGAGGAACGCAGCATCGCCGTCGGTCGCTGTGGTGAGGTCGACGCCCGCCTCATGCCGCAGTTCGCCGATGCGTCGCGTGATCACCTCGTCTGCCTCGGCCAGCAGCCGGACGGTGGTTGCGGACACGTTCTTGCCAAGGGCTGCGTCCAGCTCGGAGATCG
Organism: Propionicimonas sp.; assembly: GCA_030158185.1. Lineage (GTDB taxonomy): Bacteria > Actinomycetota > Actinomycetes > Propionibacteriales > Propionibacteriaceae > Propionicimonas. The sequence continues at coordinate 4,674 of JAOATP010000196.1, read as the reverse complement.
GGGCGCAGGAGATGCCGGTGAGGGCGCTCATCTCGGCCAGCGACTCCCGGGTGCCGACCCACATCTCGCCGTAGCGGGAGTCCGAGTAGAACTCGGGATCGGTGCGCGGCGCGCGCGGCTTGAAGTACAGGGTGGCCTCGTGGCCGGTGTCGGTGGGCTCGAGCACGAGGACGGAGTCGGGCTCGCGGTCGCTGCCCAGGCCGGTGAGCCAGGCGAAGGCCGAGTGCGGACGGAACCGGTAGTCGGTGTCGTTGGCCCGCACCTTGAACCCGCCGGCGGGGATCACCAGCCGCTCACCCGGGTGCGCCTCGGCGATGGCACGCCGCCGCAGCGCTGCCGGGCCGGCCGCAGCGAGCGCAGCGGGCAACTCGGTGGGATAGGGAGCCCAGTCCGTCGGGATGAACTCCCGGAAGGCCTCCGAGAAGGGGATTCCCCGGCTGGTGAGGACTTCGGGCTCGGACTGAGTGGACTCCTGCGTCATGGCAGCGATCGTAGTCCGACGGCAGGACAGCTCAGCGCAGCTCGGACTCCGCCACGGCATGGTCGCGCGCCTGCACTGCCCGGCGCGTCAGGTCACCGACGACGAGGACGGCGCACACGGCTGAGCCGACGCTGAACGCCTCGCCGACGGCGGTGCCAGCCGACGATGCGAGCATCGAACCGAGGGTGGTCTCACCACTCTGCGTGGCAGCGTTGGTCATCCACTCGCTGGCTGTGCTGGCCAGCCACAGCCCCCACCAGAGCGGATAGGTGAGCGGCGTCCTGCGCCCGGCCGAATCCGGTGTGACGGCCCGGTGCAGGTCGGTCAGGTTCTGGTACGGGAACCACAGGTTCGCCACGGGGACCAGCCAGGAACCCACGTGCCAGCCGGGTGAGCGGCGAAGCGTCCACCGCGGTACGGCAGCGGCGAGCCGGTGCTGCCAGGCCATCCAGAGCAGGCCTGTGGCTGCCATCAGCACCGCAGGACCGGAGCTGAAGTACGGCCCGAGCTCGCCGTAACGGCTGAGCACGGAGAAGTCGTCGGCTGCGGCGGCGCGCAGGGCAGCCATCCCCCAGAGCTCGAACCCGATCCGTGCCACCGAGGCCGCACCGCACAGCCCGAGGAGGACCTGGACGGCACGACCCACCCGTGCGAACCCGTCGGGGAGCAGCTGGCTGGTGCCGACCGTCGCGGCCAGCGGCGCGGGGGCTGACACCCCGGGATAGGTCGCCCAGGCCGGGTCACCTCCGGCGTTGGCGACGCCTGGCGCGGTCGCGTCGGGGTTCCATTCGGCTGCCGGGGGTTGGGTCAGTCTCATCGCGCCATCATCACACCGGGCAAGCGCCCCCGTCAGGAGTAACGGGCACATGCGACCCACTAGAGTCTGTGTTCACAACTTCAGGAGGCCCCAGATGAAGGCTGCCGCTACGGCCCAGCTCCGCCTGCTCGACGTGCAGGCCGAGGACACAGCCATCTCCCAGCTCGAGCACCGCCGCCGCTCGCTCCCCGAGCATGCTGCCATCGCAGAAGCCAGGACCGTCCGGGCACGGCTCCAGCAGGATCTGGTCGGCGCCCGCACCCGCGTCGGCGACCTGCAGCTTGAGGTCGACAAGGCCGAGGCCGACCTCGTCCCGGTGCGCGAACGCAAGGTGCGCGACCAGCAGCGCGTGGACAACGGCTCCGTGACCGACCCGAAGCAGCTCAACGCCCTGCTCGACGAGATCACCCACCTCGGACGCCGCATCGGCGACCTCGAGGACATCGAGCTCGAGGTGATGGAGCAGCTGGAGGCGGCCACCGGACGTCAGAACATGCTCAGCGGTGAGCTCACGGAGGTGGAGAACTCGATGCGGGCACTGATCGCCGCCCGCGACGAGCAGGTGTCGGTGCTGGACGAGGACCTCGGCACCCACCAGGCCAAGCGGGCCGCCATCGCAGCCGAGATCCCCGCCGACCTGCTCGCCCTCTACGACAAGATCCGGGTGCGCTCGGGCGGCCTCGGTGCAGCGGCCCTGCGCGGACACCGGTGCAGCGGGTGCCAGCTGGAGGCCACCCCGACGGCGCTGGCCGAGTACGCGGCGGCCGCTGCGGACGACGTGCTGCGCTGCGAGGAATGTGAGCGGGTGCTGGTCCGCGTCGGTGCGGTGGACGCCTGATGCCTCGAGCCCCGCGACTCCCGCAGGGCGGGCCGTCCATCTTCGACGCCATGCTCCCCGAGCCTGACGAAGGGCCTGAGCTGGACCCCACGGTCCCTGAGCCTGACGAAGGGCCTGAGCTTCACGAAGGGCCGCGGCGCACCCTGATCGTCGAGGGTGATGGCGGCGCCCGCGGCAACCCCGGTCCCGCTGCGTACGGCGCCCTCGTGCGGGACGCGGCCACCGGTGAGGTGCTCAACAGCGAGGGACTCACGCTGGGCGTGACCACCAACAACGTCGCCGAGTACTCGGCCCTCGTCGCAGGGCTCGAGATGGCCCGCGCCCTTGACCCGGACGCAGCCCTCGACGTCCGCATGGACTCCAAGCTGGTCATCGAACAGATGGCCGGACGCTGGAAGGTAAAGCACCCGGCGATGAAGCCGCTGTTCGCGAAGGCCCGGCAGCTCACGCCGGCCGTGGTCACGTGGACCTGGGTGCCGCGGGAACAGAACAAGGCAGCGGACGCCCTCGTGAACGCTGCGCTCGACGGCCACCCGCGCACCCGCAACTGAGGAGGAACCATGCCGAGTCGCCACGTATCGCTGAAGGACACAGAGCCGCCCGCGCTGCGTGAGGGCCTGCGCCGCCTCCGGGCGGGGCTCGGCGTCCCCGGCGAGTTCCCCGCCGACGTGCAGGCTGAAGCGGATCGTGCCGCCGCCGGCCCCGTCCTGCCGTCGCGGGACTGCACCGACATCGAGTTCGTGACGCTCGACCCCGAGAGTTCCACCGACCTCGACCAGGCCTTCCACCTCTCCCGGGTCGGCAGCGGGTACCTGCTGCGCTACGCCATCGCCGACGTCGCTGCGTTCGTCGCTCCCGGTGGCCGGCTGGACGCGGAGACCCACCAGCGCGGCGAGACCCTGTACGCGCCGACGCGCAAGATCCCGCTGCACCCGGCCGTCCTTTCCGAGGGCGCTGCGAGCCTGCTGCCCGACCAGACCCGTCCCGCTCTGGTGTGGGAGCTGTCGATGGACGCAAACGGCGAGCTCACCGACACAGGTGTCGCGCGGGGCCTCGTGCGCAGCCGCGCCAAGCTGAGCTACACCGGAGCGCAGGCCGACCTGGACGCCGGACGCGGCGGGGAGCAGCTGGAGCTGCTGCGCACCATCGGCACGCTGCGGCAGCAGATCGAGGTACAGCGCGGCGGCGTCAGCCTCTCGGTGCCCGAGCAGGAGATCGTCGCGACCGACCAGCGGTGGGAACTTGTCTACCGGGCGCCGCTGCCGGTGGAGGACTGGAACGCCCAGCTGTCGCTGGCCACGGGAATGGCTGCAGCTGCCCTCATGATGAAGGCCGGCATCGGCATCCTCCGGACGCTGCCGCCGGCTCGCGACAGCTCGATCTCCAAGCTGCGGCGCACGGCGTCGGCGCTCGGCATCAGCTGGCCCCACGCCATGGAGTACCCCGAGTTCGTGCGGAGCCTCTCCGCGTCCGTCCCTGCGCATGCCGCAATGCTGAACGCCTGCACGATGCTGTTCCGTGGCGCCGGCTACCAGGCGTTCAGCGGCAGTGCGCCCGACCAGCCCATGCACGCAGCCATCGCAGCGCCGTACGCGCACACCACCGCGCCGCTGCGGCGGCTGGTGGACCGCTACACCGGTGAGACCTGCGTTGCGATCTGCGCAGGGGTGCCGGTGCCCGAGTGGGTGGCGCAGGCCCTGCCGTCGCTGCCGTCGGTGATGGACGAGGCGGACCGGCGGGCCAAGAAGTACGAGCGCGGCACGATCGACCTCGTCGAGGCGATGGTGCTCGCCCCGCACCTGGGCCAGACCTTCACCGGGACGGTGCTCGAGGTCGACACCGAGGACGACTACGGCGTCCTGCAGTTGCCCGACCCCGCCGTCGAGGCGAAGGTCAAGGGCGGCGACCTCGTGCTGGGCCAGCAGATTCCCGCAACCCTGGTCTCCGCCGACCTGCTGGCGGGCAAGGTCGAGTTCCGCGTCTTCGCGTCCTGACAGCCGCCCGCCCCGCCCCGCCCGTCGGGCGCCCGCCTCGTCCCCTGCCCCTTCCCGCTCCCGAAAAGTGCGCTTGCTCCCGAAATTTCGGGAGCAAGCGGACGGATCGGGAGCGGGAACCAGGAGGACGGATGCTGCCAACGCTCCGATAGGCTGGACGCGGACGAGTCGGCCGGGTGATCGCTGCGCAAGCAGAGGAAAGTCCGGACTCCACAGAGCAGGGTGGTGGGTAACGCCCACCCGGGGTGACCCGCGGGAAAGTGCCACAGAGAACAGACCGCCCCGCCCTCACCGGCGGGGTAAGGGTGAAACGGCGGTGTAAGAGACCACCAGCACCCCAGGCGACTGGGGTGGCTCGGCAAACCCCACCTGGAGCAAGACCAAGAAGGGTCGCGGGTCTTCGGACGCGGGGCCTGCGGACGCCGTTTGAGCGCTGCTCGCGCGAGGCGTCCGGGTAGGTCGCACGCCGGCAACGGCGAAGGTGGCTGGCAACAGTCATCGCAGATGGATGATCACCGCCCCTCGGGGCACAGAATCCGGCTTA
>JAOATP010000195.1 GCA_030158185.1 Propionicimonas sp. | reverse complement strand
GCGATCACGGCCTCGACGAACCAGGCCTGCCAGCGGGTGGAGCCGTAGAACCGCGACTTCCAGTTCCGGGCGGTCGCCGGTTCCGGCGGCCCGGTGTAGCGGACGCGGAGCACGACGAGCGCGGCGATGCCCGCCAGCCCCGTCCAGGCGAAGAACTCCACCAGCCACTGCCAGGGTGCCCAGCCGCCGATCAGCGGGAGTCCCGCATGCGGGTCGAGGAGCTGGGTGTAGGCGCCGGCGAGGGTGGGCACAAGGACGACGAACGACATCATCACGAACCAGTGCGCCACCTTCGCCACCGGCCTGCTGCGGAACCGCTCATGGGTCAGGATCTCGGTCAGAGTGTTGGCGAGACGCCGCCCGACGGGTCCGAGGCGTCCGGGGCTGGCCTTCCCCGCACGCAGCTGACGGGTGAGCCGGACGCCGCCGCGCACGAACAGCCAGACGCTGACCGCCGTGGCGACGAGGGCGATGCCGAGAGCGATCATCTGCGCAGCTCCTTGGATGGTGGGGACGGTTCGGGCGGTTCAGCGGATGCCCATGGCGCCCTTGTAGACGTACGGGCTGACCAGCAGGTCGCCCTCGGCGAAGCGGGACAGCCGGAAGTCGGACGCCTTGACGTTCGGGATGGTGGTCTCGCCGTCCAGGATCAGCTCCGCGGTCAGCCGACCGATCGCCGGAGCGGTCTTGAAGCCGTGCCCCGACATCCCGACAGCCAGGTAGAGGCCGGCGTAGTCGGTGGCGGAGATGATCGGGTTGTTGTCGGGGGTGAGGTCGATCACGCCGGTCGACGTGGTCGACACCCGCGGGTCCTCGATGCCCGGGAACCGGTGCATCGCTTTCTCCGCCGTGGCCTCGATCGCCTCGTTGGTGGCGTGGTTGGGGTACACGTCCGGGTCCGTGACCGGGCGCACCGAGCCCTGCCCGGAGCTGTTGCCGAAGAGCATCTCGCCGCCCCGCATGTGCACGTACTGCATCGAGACGAGGTCGGAGAACACCGGCGGGGCGCCGAGGTCCATGCCGGGGTCGATCACGACTTCCTGCACGAAGGCCGGAGCGATCGGCAGCTCGATGCCGAGCGGGCTGAGCAGCGGCATCGACCACGGTCCGGCGGCGACGAGGACGGTGCCGGCAGGCACCACCTCGCCGTCGGCCAGTTTCACGCCAGTCACCTTGTCGCCGTCGGAGACGATCGCGGCGACCGCTGCCCCCTGGCGGATCGTCACCCCGTGTCCACGCAGGGAGGTGGCGAGCGCCTGGGCTGTGGCGTAGCCGTCACCGTAGCCGCCTCCCGGTTCGAGGCAGAAGGTCGCGAAGTCGTCGAGGTGGGCCGTCGGCCACAACTCCTTGACCTCCGCATGCCCGATCTCGAGGGTCTCGACGCCGATCGAGCGCTGGTTGGCAAGGCTCGCCCGGAACGGCTCGACGTTGTCCGCGCCCACGCCGACCAGGTAGCCGACCTGCTCGAAGCCGATGTCGGTGCCGACGATCTCCGCAGCGTTCTCGAAGAACTCCCGGCTGCACAGGGCGAGCGCGGCGATCGAGGTGACACCGTAGTGACACCGGATGATGCCGGCCGACTTGCCGGTGCCGCCGGACCCCACCGAATCACGGTCGAGGATCGTGATGTCGGTGATGCCCCGCTGCACAAGGGCATGGGCGGTGGCCGTCCCGATGACTCCTGCGCCGATGATGACGACTTCGCTCATTGTCTGCTACTCCTGAGTGGTGGTGGGCGGGGATGGGACGTCAGGCCAGGGCCGGGACGCTCCAGAGCGGGAGCTCGACCCCGATGCCCTGTGCTTTCGCGGTGCGGTACACCTCTGAACCCCAGGCGATGTCCTCGATCGGCATGCCGCCGACGCTGAACACGATGATCTGGTCGTCGCTGGTGCGGCCCGGCTTCGTGCCCAGGGCCACGTCACCGATGTTCACCAGGGAGGTGGCCGGCACGAGATTGTCGTGGACGAGGTCGACGAACCGGCACCCGATGATGCCGATGGTCTCGTAGACCGGGTACTCGTACTCCTCCTGCCAGTCGTGGTACATCTGCACGTTGTCGATGAACAGCCCGGTTGCCGGGTCCTTGAGCAACTCGTCGTCCAGCTTGAGGTTGGCCACAGAGCAGACGAACGCGCCGGGCTTCAGCCACTCCGTCCTGATGTGCGGGTAGCCCGCGCTGCCGGAGGGGCCCGAGACGCCGGAGTGCACGATGTCGGCGCCCCTGACCACCTCTTCGAGCGAGTCGCAGATCACGACCTCCTTGATGTTCGGGAGCTTCTCGAAGACCCAGTCGCGATAGGCCTCCGAGCTCTCGATGCGACGGCCGAGGACCCGGACGGACGTGATGTCGCGGACCGCCGCATACGCCTCGAGGCCGGTCTTCCCCATCACACCCGGGCCGATGATCGCGACCGTCGACGCGTCCCTTGTTGCCAGGTACTTCGCGCCGACCCCCGGCACGGCACCCGTGCGGTAGGCACTGAGCAGGTTGGCCGACATGAGCATCAGCGGGGCGCCGGTGTCCTTGTCGTTGAGCATGAACATCAGGATCGAGCGCGGCAGGCCCTTGTCGCGGTTGGCCATGTTGGAGCCGTACCACTTCATGCCGGCCGCGTCGTACTCACCGCCCAGGTAGGCCGGCATCGCCATGAAGCGGCGGTCCGGCCCGTCCTGGGGCATGTTCGGGTACGAGTGCCCGGGCGGGAACGTGACCATGGCGCCGTGGGAGTTGCCTTCCAGGCCGGCCATCCGGAAGTCGCCGAGCTGCAGGAGCTGCAGCGTCTTGTCCATGGCCTCGACGCACGCCGGCATGTTCGTCACGCCGGCCTCGATCGCGTCGGGCTCGCTCAGGTAGATGAAGGACACAGCGGTGTCGGTCATTGTCGGGAATCCTCTCGTGTGCAGGACGGTCAGACGGAGATGGCTTCGATGACGTTGGCGTAGATGTGCGGCCGCCGGCGCTTGAGCGAGAAGGCGACGCCGATCCCGATGGCGAGCGCGACCAGGATGATGCTGGCCAGCCCGATCGCGAGCGGGGCGTCCCCGCCGATCAGCGTCGGGAAGTTGACCGCGACAACGACCGTGAGGAAGGTAAGGCCGACGGCACCGAGGGCCGGGGCGAGCTTGGTGTGCCAGATGCGGGTGTCCGACTTGGTGCGCTGGAAGTAGACAAGGACGGCCACGCTGGTGAGGGTCATCAGCAGCAGCACGCCGAGGACGGCGATGCCGGAGCCCCAGGTGAACACCTGCAGGATCGGGTCCATCCCGAACAGCGCGCAGGCCGCGACGAGGATGGCCGCAGAGGCGGACTGCACCACCGAAGACGCCGCCGGCGAACCGAACGTGTCATGCACCTTCGACATCGAGGAGGGCAGCACTTCTGTGGAGGCCATGGCGTGCATGTAGCGGGCCAGCACGTTGTGGAAGGCCAGCACACAGGCGAAGGCGGAGCTGAGCATCAGGACCTGCACGCTGCCGCCGGCGGCTGCGCCCAGGTAACGGGTGGTGGTCGAGACCATCAGGCCGGACGGGTCTGCGGTGGCAGCTGCGAGGATCTGGGACGGACCCCAGGCGAGCACGAGGGCCCAGGAGGAGATCGCGTAGAAGATGCCGATCGAGATGATCGCGATGTAGGTGGCGCGCGGGATGGTCTTCTCCGGGTCGCGTGCCTCGTCACGGAAGATGGCGGTTGCCTCGAAGCCGAGGAAGCCGGCGACGGCGAAGGTGATGCCCACGCCCGGGCTGCCGGAGAGGCCTTCGGAGATACTGAAGGGTGCGAAGGAGATGCCCTCTGCGCCGCCGCTGATGAAGACGGCGATGTTGAGCGCGACGACGATCAGGACCTCCGCAGCGAGCAGGACGCCGAGCACCTTGGTGCTCAGGTCGATGTGCCGGTAACCGAGCCAGGCGGTACCGGCGATGATGGCAAGGGCCCAGGCCCACCAGGGTACGGACGGGAACCCGATAGCCACGGTGGCGATCCGCAGCTGCTCACCGAGGAAGCCGTACACGCCGATCTGCACGAGGGTGTACGTGGCCAGCGCGACGAAGGCCGAGCCGACCCCGAGCGGACGGGACAACCCGGAGCCGATGTAGGTGAAGAACGCTCCCGGGCGCGAGATGGAACGGCTCATCGCCGACATCCCCACCGAGAACAGCAGCAGGATCACCGCGGAGATCACGTAGTTGAGAGGGAAGCCGGCGCCGTTGCCGAGCATCATGCCGACCGGTGTGCCACCGCCGACGACGGTGAGGGGGGCCGCTGCTGCGACCACCATGAGCACGATGGGGATCGGGCCGAGGGTCCCCTGGAGACTGCCCTTTGCAGTCGAGGGGGCTGGGCTGGTGCTGGTTGCCATTTCCTGAACTCCTAGCTGTCAGGTCCGACAGGTGAGTCGGTTGGCAGCAGTCTTGGCCTGCCCGATTCCGCGTCGATGTCGCCGGTGGCACGATCACGGAACGCGGAGTGCGAAACCACCGGTGGCCGGTTCTCAATCGCGACGGACGGATCGGAACCGGACGGGAACAGGCCGGTAACACGCAGGGCCTATCAAGGAGCAATGGCTCCTGACCTGGCTGGCACGCTGCAGGCCCTCGACCGGCCGAGCCCTGTCGAAGGGCTCGAACGCGGGCGCCTTCGTCCCATCGAAGTGGCCGCCCAGTCGATCGCAGCGGCTGCCCCGACGGCGGGCCTGGTCACCACCCCAAGCCTCGTGCACGCCACGGGGGCGCCGGCGGCAACGGCGATGGTGCTGGCGACGGTGCTGATCATGCTGGTGGCCTCGTCGATCAACCAGTTCACGAGACGGCTGGCTGCACCCGGCTCGCTCTACACCTTCGTCGTCCGGGGTCTCGGCCCCCTCGCAGGCCTGGTCGCAGCGGGAGCCCTCGCCGTGGGCTACCTGTTCGTCAGCCTTTCCTCCGCCGTCGGCGCGACGTCGTATCTCGCCCGCAGCATCGGGTTCGCCGTGCCGTCGCTCCAGACGAGACTCCCGCAGCTCGAGCCGTACATCGCCGTCGCGCTGATGCTGGGCGTCGGGATCCTGCTGCTGATCGGTGTCCGGCGGGCCACCGTCGTGATGCTCGTCATCGAGGTGATCGCCATCGGTACCGTTGTGACTGCGCTGGTGATCGCAGCCGTCGTCGGGCTCGGCCGCCTTCCGGGCTCGGTTGCTGCCAGCGCGAGCGCCTGGACGCTGGACGCACCGCCGTCCGCCCTCGTCGCTGCGACCGTGATCGCCCTTTCCGCCTTCATCGGGTTCGAGAGTTCCAGCGCCCTCGGTGCGGAGGCGCAACGCCCGATGCGCACGCTGCCAAGGGTGATCACCTGGACGGCTGTGGGAGTGGGGGTGCTGTTCACCTTCGGCACGCTTGTGCAGTCGACGGCGTTCGCCGGGCTCGGGCTCGCGCCGTCGGCCAACCCGGTGGACGACATCCTTGCCGGGCTCGGTCTGACCGGCATGCTGCCGGCCTTCGACATTGCCGTGATGGCGTCGTTCCTCGCGTGTGCCACCGCCTCGATGATGGCGCTGGTCAGGCTGATCCTTGCCCTCGCCATCGACGGCGTGCTGCCCGCGGCACTCGGCAGGGCGCACCCCCGCTGGCGGACCCCGCACCGAGCGGCGCTCATCCTGCTGCCGGTGCTGTGCGGCGTGCCCGCGATCCTGCTCGGCGTCGGCGTGCCGGTGCAGCTGGCCATGGACCACATGATCCAGGCCTCCGTCGTCGGCTACCTCGTCGCCTACCTGCTCGTCTGCGCCTCCGTGCTCCGGTTCCTCCCCCGGATCGGTGAGAGCACCGTGCGCCCGATGCTGGTGGCGGCCGCCGGCTTCGCGGGACTGCTGGTCGCGCTCGTCGTCTACCTCGCCTTCAGCCTCGGCAGTGGCGTCCTCACCCCTGCGATCGTGATCGGGGTGTCCACCGTCCTGGCCGTCTGCTGGTGGTGGTGGGTCCGCCGGCGCCACCCCGAGACCCTCGGACGCCTGGGCAGTTACGACCAGCCATCGACGGCGTCCGTGTGGTGGGGACCCTCGCCATGAGCCATTCCTTCGCCGGCATCGAGGACGCCGGAGGGCGGCCGAAGACCGTCCACTCCGCGCTCCTGCTTCTCGAGGCCGTTGCCAGTCTCGGGCCCGGGGTGACCGCCCAGGACCTCGCGCGCGAGCTGAGCCTTCCGCCGGCCACCGCGTATCGCCTGATCAACCTCCTTGTCGGCGAGGAGTACCTGATCCGCCTGCCGAACCTCTCCGGGTTCGCTCTGGGCAGCCGCGTGGCGGAACTGGCGGGGGTGGCCCACCAGCCGACCATGCCGCGCGCTGCACGCGCCGTCCTCGCAGAACTTCGGCAACGCACGAGGTGCGGTGTCCACCTCGCCGTCCTCGGTGGGCGACGGATCCACATCATCGATGCCGATCCCGACAACCCGCCGTCCCACCCCGGCCTGTACGCGCGGTATCCCCAGGCCGTCGCGCTCGGGAAGGTGACGATGGCGGAGCTGGACGACTGGCACAGCATGCTGCCGGGCAGGAAGCTGCACACGGCGACCCCCCACACGCTGAGCAGCGAGTCGCAGCTGCGGACCGAGCTGCGGGAGGTCGCCCGCGTCGGGTACGCCCTCCAGTCCGATGAGCTGGTCGTGGGGCGGTCCTGCCTCGCCCTGCCGATCCGCGACGAGCGGGGGCAACTGGTGGCCGGGATCGCTGCGAGTGGGTCGTCGGCGGGCTGGCATGAGCGCAGCGCCTCGCTGATCCGGATCCTCGCCGACGCAGGAGCCCGGCTTTCGCCGCTGCTCTCCTGAACGCCGGCTCGTCGCTCAGACAGGGAGCGGGCGTCGGGCCAGAACAGCAAACGTGGTCGAAGTGGGGTCGACGTTGGCCCCTGCCACGTCTCCGAAGTACTCGGGCTCCCCGAAACCGGCAGCAGCGAGTTCTGCTGCCACCTCGTCCGGGGCAAGGCAGTGCATCCCGTTCCAGAAGCACCTCTCCCCCGTCGCGGTCTCGATCACATACCTGTCGAGGATGAGCTTGAGGGCGGGGTAGGTCCAGGTCTCGTGCGTCCCGATATAAGGGGGCTCTGCCCCGTTTCGCCGGGTACCGTGAGGATCGCTGCGTCATGTGCGGAACCGAGGTCGCAGGTGAGGTAGTTGCCCTTCCGGAACGAGGCCGGCAGCGACCGGTCCCGGGCAACCCCGCGGGCGAACTCCAGCGAACGGTGGGAGACGTCGATGCCGAGCACGGTGATGCCGCGGGCTGCGAAGCGCTGCGCGTACAACCCCGGGCCGCAACCGTCCGCTCGCTCAGCGCAGGCGGGATTCGATGGTTGCCGCGGTCTGCTGCAGGGCCGTCAGCACCTGCTCCGCGTCCCGGTCGAGGGGCGACCGCCAGGTGAGGGCGACCGCTGCGAGGTTGGACGGTGACCGCAGGCCGACGGCGACGGAACTGAACCCCTCCGTGACCTCGGAATCCTCCTCGGCATAGCCGCGGCGCCGGGTGGCTGCCAGAACGGCGCGCAGCTCGGTCAGTGAGCCGGGGCCGAGCCCGGTGCGCTGCACGAAGCTCTCCCTGCCGGGGTAGAGCGCCCGCACCTGGGCCGGTGGCAGCGCGGCGAGGATGGCGCGCCCGGTGGCGGTGAGGTGGGCCGGCAGCCGGACGCCGACATCGGTCACAAGCCGGGCCTTGCCGGTTGCCCGCTCCTCGATCAGATACACCACGTCCGAGCCGTGCAGGACGGCGAGGTGCGCGGACACCCCGGTCGCGTCGACGAGCCGCGCGATCGGCACCCTGGCCAGCCGGGTGAGGGGCTCCTGCCGGGTGAACCCCTGCCCCACTTCCCAGGCTGCGACGCCGACACCCCACAGCTGGTCGTCGGGGTAGTGCACGACGAACGCCTCCGCTGCCATGGCGTGCAGCAGGTGGTAGGTGGTGGAACGGGGCAGGCCGAGGTCGAGCGCGATCCGTCCGGCGGGGACGGGTGCTGTGCGCAGCGAAAGGTAGCGCAGCACCTGGAGCGCTGCCGTTGCCGATGGGACTGGGCGACTCACGCCTCCAGTCTCGCATCCGAGACAGAATCGGTGTCCAGGCACTCTGCCCCGGCCACGCCCCTGCACTTCAATTCACCCATGGAGCAGATCATGGTCGGCATCGGCGCAGTCAGCCGGTGCGATGTCGTCGCCGTCGCCCGCACGGGCGCCCCCGTCGCGCTGGCACCGGAGGCCGAGGCTGCCGTCGTGGCTGCCCGCGCCCACATCGACGTCCTCGCAGCGGGCGGCGATGGGGTCTACGGGGTGTCCACCGGCTTCGGGGCGCTGGCGACCCGCAGCATCCCCGCCGGCGACCGCACCCGGCTGCAGCAGAGCCTGATCCGCTCGCACGCTGCCGGCAACGGACCCCGCGTCGAGGACGAAGTGGTGCGCGCGATGATGCTGCTGCGCCTGTCCACCCTCGCCAGCGGCCACAGCGGCGTCCGCCCGGCCACCGTCGCCGCCTACGCGGCCCTGCTGAACTCGGGGCTGGTGCCGGTGGTGCACGAGTACGGCAGCCTCGGCTGCTCCGGCGACCTCGCACCGCTCGCCCACTGCGCACTCGCTCTCATCGGCGAGGGCACTGTCGTCGACGGCGGCAGCGAGCGCCCGGCAGCAGAGGCGCTCGCCGACCACGGCCTCACCCCCGTGGTGCTGGCGGAGAAGGAGGGCCTGGCGCTGATCAACGGCACCGACGGCATGCTGGGCATGCTGGTGCTGGCGCTCGCCGACCTGGAACTGCTGCTGGACACCGCTGACCTCGCTGCTGCGATGAGCGTCGAGGGCCAGCTCGGCACCGACCGCACCTTCGCAGCCGACCTGATGGCACTGCGTCCCCATCCGGGGCAGGCGACCTCGGCAGCGAACCTGCGGCGGTTCCTCTCCGGGTCGCCGATCATGGCCAGCCACAGGGTGGGCGACGGGGTGGTGCAGGACGCGTACTCCCTGCGCTGCTCGCCGCAGGTCCACGGCAGCGTCAGGGACGCCGTCGGCTACGCGACGCTGGTCGCGGAGCGGGAGCTGGCGTCGGCGATCGACAACCCGTCGGTGATGGACGACGGACGGGTGGAGTCGCACGGCAACTTCCACGGGGCACCCGTCGCGCACGTCCTCGACTTCCTCGCCATCGGGATCGCCGACCTGGCCGGCATCAGCGAGCGGCGCACCGACCGTTTCCTCGACGTCGCCCGCAACCGCGGCCTGCCGCCGTTCCTCGCCGACGACCCGGGCATCGACTCCGGCCTGATGATCGCGCAGTACACCCAGGCAGGCATCTGCTCGGCGCTGAAGCGGCTTGCCGTGCCGGCGAGCGTCGACTCGATCCCGTCCAGCGCCATGCAGGAGGACCACGTGTCGATGGGTTGGCACGCAGCGCGCAAGCTCCGGACGGCCGTGGACGGGCTCGCCCGGGTGCTCGCCATCGAGATCATGACCGCTGCCCGCGGCATCGAGTTGCGTTCGCCCCTGGTTCCCGGACCTGCGACCGCTGCTGCGATCGCTGTCCTGCGCGAAGAGGTGCCTGGGCCAGGGCCCGACCGGTTCCTCGCCCCCGACATCGAAGCCACCTACCGTCTCGTCACCAGCGGCCGCCTCGTCGCCGCAGCGAAGGAGCAGTCATGACCCACCCGCCCGTCCGCGCACCCCGCGGCACCCAGCTGACCGCCCGCTCGTGGCAGACCGAGGCCCCGCTGCGGATGCTGATGAACAACCTCGACCCGGAGGTCGCAGAGCGGCCCGAGGACCTCGTGGTCTACGGCGGCACCGGGCGCGCAGCCCGTTCCTGGGAGGCGTTCGACGCGATCGTCGAGGTCCTGCGCGACCTGGAGTCCGACGAGACCCTGCTGGTGCAGTCGGGCAAGCCGGTCGGCGTCTTCCGCACCCACGAGTGGGCGCCGCGGGTACTGATCGCCAACTCCAACCTCGTCGGCGACTGGGCGACCTGGCCGGAGTTCCGCAAGCTCGAGGCCGCCGGCCTGATGATGTACGGCCAGATGACCGCCGGCTCCTGGATCTACATCGGCACCC
>JAOATP010000194.1 GCA_030158185.1 Propionicimonas sp. | reverse complement strand
CGGTTCCATTTCCGTTCAGCTGGAGTCGTGCTGGACTCCCTCTGAACGGAAATGGAACCGTCCCCGTTTTCGTTCGGACCGGTTCACCAGTTGCCGGGGACCGCCTCGTTCTTGGCGACGACGGTGAGGCCGCCCTCGACGTGGAAGCCGCGGGCCCTGTCGTGCTCGGGGTTGACGCCGATCTCGACGCCGTCGGGAACGACGACGTTCTTGTCGAGGATCGCGCGGCGGATGACCGCGTTGCGCCCGATCCGGCAGCCGGAGAAGATCACCGACTCCTCGATCTTGGCCCACTTGTCGACCATCACGTTCGGCGAGAGCACCGACCGGTCGACGTCGCCGCCGGAGATGATGCAGCCGGAGCCGACGATGGAGTCCTCCGCCGTGCCGCGCAGCGTGAACTTGGCGCCCGGCAACTGGGCCTGCTGCGTCCAGATCGGCCACTTGCGGTTGTACAGGTTGAACTCCGGCTCCACCGACACCAGGTCCATGTGGGCAGCGTGGTAGGCCTCGATCGTCCCGACGTCGCGCCAGTAGTTGCGGTCCTTCTCCGTCGAGCCGGGGACGTTGTTCTTCGTGAAGTCGTAGACCTGGGCGTCGCCCTTGTTCACGAAGTCCGGGATGATGTTGCCGCCCATGTCGTGCCGGGAGTCGGCCGTGGCTGCATCGTCGTTCAGCGCCTCGACGAAGGCCTTCCGGGTGAAGACGTAGTTGCCCATGGACGCGAACGACTCCTCGGGGCTGTCCGGGAGAGCCGGCGGATCCTTCGGCTTCTCGAGGAACTCCTTGATCTTGCCGTCAGCAGCAGCGTCGATGATGCCGAAGGCGCTGGCCTCCTTGCGCGGCACACGGATGCCGGCGATGGTCGCGTCCAGGCCGGACTCGATGTGCGAGTTCACCATGTCCTCGACGTTCATCCGGTAGATGTTGTCCGCGCCGAAGACCACGACGTAGTCGGGGTCCTCGTCGTTGATGAGGTTCATGGACTGGAAGATGGCATCGGCGCTGCCCTGGTACCACTGCTTGCCCGTCCGCTGCTGTGCGGGCACCGACGTCACGTAGCTCCCGAGCAGGTTCGACATGCGCCAGGTCAGCGAGATGTGCCGGTCCAGCGAGTGCGACTTGTACTGAGTCAGGACGCAGATCTTGGTGAGGTCGGAGTTGGCGAGGTTGGAGAGCACGAAATCGATCAGTCGATAGGTGCCCCCAAATGGCACTGCTGGCTTGGCCCGGTCAGCCGTCAGCGGCATCAACCGCTTGCCCTCGCCGCCAGCAAGGACAATGGACAGGACGTTCGGTCCGCTAGTCATATCCATGAACCTAAGACCTCGCGCCTGCCGCCACAAGAAAACCGCCCAAAACCGCGGACGGATCTGGACCCGCCCTTGTGGGAGAGCGCTAACTCCGGAGAACCCGTGCCCATCCGGAGCGTTCTGTGACACGATCCCTGCATGGCACTTCGCGTCTCGATCCTGACCCGTGAGTACCCTCCCCACATCTACGGTGGCGCCGGGGTACACGTCGGACAGCTGGTTCCCCAGCTGCGCAAGTTCACCGAATCCGTCGAGGTCCAGTGCATGGGCGAGCCGCGCGAGGGCGCGACTGCCCACGCAGAGGACTTCCCGCCCGGAGCCAACGCTGCACTCCGGGTGCTCGGCGCAGACGTGTCCATGGCCAATGCCATCGGCGACGTCGACGTGATCCACTCCCACACCTGGTACGCCAACTTCGCCGGCCTGATCGGCTCGAAGTTCCGTGACGTCCCGCACGTGGTCACCTCGCACTCCCTCGAGCCACACCGTCCCTGGAAGGCCGAGCAGCTCGCCGGCGGCTACCGCGTCTCGTCGTGGGCGGAGAAGACGGCCTTCGAGGACGCAGCGGCCGTCATCTCGGTGAGCGAGGGCATGCGGACAGACGTGCTCGACTCCTACTCCGACCTCGATCCCGCGCGGGTCCATGTCGTCAAGAACGGCATCGATCCCGACGAGTTCAAGCCGGACTACGCCACCGACGTCGTCGATGGCCTCGGCGTCGACCGCGACCGTCCGCTCGTGGTCTTCGTCGGACGCATCACCCGGCAGAAGGGCCTCGTCCACCTGGTGCGCGCAGCGCAGCAGTTCGACGCGGACACGCAGCTGCTGCTGCTCGCCGGCGCACCGGACACCCCGGAGATCGCAGCGGAGTTCGATGCGGCCTTCGCAGAACTCAGCCGCGCCCGCTCCGGCCACGTGACCTGGGTGCAGGAGATGCTGCCGCGTGCGTCCGTCCGTCAGGTGCTCACCCACGCCACCGTCTTCGCCTGCCCTTCGGTCTACGAGCCGCTGGGCATCGTGAACCTCGAGGCCATGGCGTGCGAGACGGCTGTCGTCGCCTCTGCCGTCGGCGGCATTCCCGAGGTCGTGGTGGACGGCGAGACCGGCACGCTCGTCGCGTACGACCCGAAGCAGGCAGGCGACCCCGCGTTCGTCGCCGACTTCGAGGCGAAATTCGCTGCCGAGATCAACCGGATCACACGCGACCCCGCTCTGGCCGAGCGATACGGCAAGGCCGGGCGCCAGCGCTGCATCGACGAGTTCTCGTGGGAGAAGATCGCCAAGGAGACGGTTGCCGTGTACGAGAAGGCGATCGCCTTCCATCAGGGCCGATGACCGACTGCACGTGAGCAGACGAAGGGCCCCGGGATCTTCCGGGGCCCTTCGTACTACATGTCGTCAAGCGTCGGTCAGGCTACGACAACACCCTCGAGCGCTGCCTTCAACTCGGCCGCTTCGGTGGCGTTCATCTCGATGACCAAACGCCCTCCGCCTTCGGCAGGGATGCGCATCGCGATCACGCGACCCTCCTTGGCCACCTCGATCGGGCCGTCACCGGTCCGCGGTTTCATCGCTGCCATCGCATACCTCAATTTCTGGCTGATTTGGATCGAACTCCCCCATTATTCCATCCCGGGGGGAATGTCCGCGCACCGACAGCCCAGCCAGCGGGTGCGGGCTTTCAGGCTTCGGGTTCGGAGGGCTTCTCCAGCTGCCCGGCCACACGGTCGAGCAGCTCGTCCACCTGCTGCATGGAGTACCCGCGCACGACCACTGCGAACCTCAGCCCCCGCAGTCCCTCGCCCGTGATCGGGCCGGAAGGAAGGTGCGGACGTGGCGTGTCGGTGACGGTCGCGGGGAACTCCCCCAGCCGACCGCTCGAGACGACAGCGGCAAGCCCGAGGATCGCGACGGCGATCATGCTCAACACCCACACCATGGCCCGAACTCTAGCGAGTCAGGACATGCTGGCGGACGCGTTGGGGCGCGCAGGTCCGGGCGAGGTGACAATGGCGACCGCTTCGTCCGGGTCATCGGTGAGCCGCATCAGCGACCGGTCGTCCGCCGAGATGTAGCCGTCACCGAGAACCCTGGTGTTGAGCCAGTCGAGCAGGGGCGACCAGAACTCGGTGCCGAACAGCACGATCGGGAACGAGGTCACCTTGCGGGTCTGGACGAGCGTGAGCGCCTCGAAGACCTCGTCGAAGGTGCCGAACCCTCCCGGCATCACGACGAAGCCCTGGGAGTACTTCAGGAACATCACCTTGCGGGCGAAGAAGTAGCGGAAGTTGATGCCGAGGGAGACGTACTTGTTCAGCGACTGCTCGAACGGCAGCTCGATGCCGAGCCCGACGGAGACGCCACCGGCTTCGAGGGCACCCTTGTTGGCGGCCTCCATGATGCCGGGACCGCCGCCGGTGAGGGTGGCGTAGCCGGCCTCGGCCAGCCCGCGTCCGATCTTCGTCGCCGCAACGTACATCGGGTCGCGCCGCGGCGTCCGGGCAGAACCGAAGACGCCGATACCCGGGCCGATCTCCGCGAGGGTGCCGAAGCCCTCGACGAACTCAGCCTGGATGCGCAGCACGCGCCATGGGTCGGAGTGGACCCATTCACCGTCGCCCTTGCTGCTCAGCAGGCGCTGGTCGGTCGTCGTCGGCTGGACCTGGTCGTGGCGCCGGATGACCGGTCCCTGCGTGCGTTGGCTCTTGCTCACACCGCAATCATCCTGCACGGGCCGAACGGATGCTGGTGCGCGCGCGGACCGCCGCCCGTACCGCGCTGACAACGGCCTGTTCGTCGGCGAGCATGTCCCAGGTGAAGCGGAGCACCGTCCATCCGGCGAGAACGAGGGCGTTCTGGCGCTCACGATCCCTTGTGAACGCCTCGCGGCTGCGGTGGTGCTCGTAGCCGTCGACCTCGCAGGCCACCGGCGACGCGCGGAAGGCGACATCGGGCGCGTACTTCGCGTCCCCCACCCTGACGGTGCCGTTGGCCACCCACCCCTTGACCCCGAAGCGATCGAGCAGGTCGTGGAACCGTCGCTCGGCCTGCGACCACGGCAGGCTGCGCGAACGGTTAACCACCTGCCTGCGCGCCCGGTTCCCTGGCCGGCCGGAGCATGCGGAGAGCGCCAGCTCGATGCTCTCCAGGGAATGCCTGGCCCTGAGGAGGTGGTCGATCCTCTCGCCGGAGTCACCGGACGCCGCGTCGACCGCGACCAAGGCTGGAGAGAGGGTCGACAACCTCCCTCGCTGCAGGACCTGCGACGGCGGGACGCGGCGGCGCACCATCCGGTAGCCCGGCCGGGAGACCCGCCGTGTGGGGGTGATGACGTCAACCTCACCCACCTGCTCCTGCGGCCAGGCGGTGAGTCGGGCTGCGGCAGCCCCGGCGAAGACCGCGTCCGGAATGCGCGCCAGCACCGCCCGCAGCCGGGTCGGGAGGTCATTTGCGGCACCGGGGAGGGCGTAGACGCCGGGCAATAGCCGTATCAGGCGGCCCGCCTTGCACCAGCGGCTGAGGCTCGACTTGCTCCGTCGATGCTGCTTCGCGAGGAGCAGTCCACCATTGGCTTCGAGCAGGGCATCCAGATCGATCACACCCGTGATCTTCGGCATCGACCCTCTTCTGCGGTCACGGGGCCTCGCGATTGTGGACAACCGCGGCCATAGACGGGTCTCATCCACAACCCGAACGGGACAAAACTGCCATTGGATGCCGGAATCGTGGCCGGTGAGGCCATTTTGGAGATCTGGCGGCAGTTTTGTCCCGTATGGGGTGGGCGGGCGTGGGAGCGACGGCGGGGTCAGGCGGGTTCGGGTGGGTCTGGCGGGTCAGGCGGGTCTGGCGTCACTAGAGTCGTGGCCGTGAGCGACCAGGACCGTTGCCCGTGCGGGTCGGGGGCGCCGTATGCAGACTGCTGCGGGCCGCTGCATCTCGGCGAGGGAGGAGCAGGCACTCCCGAGGAACTGATGCGGTCGCGCTACTCGGCCTTCGCTGCCGGCGATGCCGGCTACCTGCTGCGCACGTGGCATCCGCGCACGCGCCCCCCAGAGCTCGACCTCGATCCTGAGCTCACCTGGCTGTCGCTGCAGGTTCTGGACACGGGGCCGGCAGAGGTGGAGTTCATCGCACGCTACCGCGGCCCGGGCGGACGGGGGTTCCTGCGGGAACGCTCGCGCTTCGCCCAGCGGGACGGCACCTGGTTCTACGTCGACGGGACCACCGGCTGAGCCTCAGCCCAGCCAGCGCACCAGGGCGTCCCTGCAGGTGAAGAGGTCGGCGACAGGGCAGAACTCGTCGTCAGCGTGCGCCTTGCCCGGATCGGCGGGGCCGAAGTTCACGGCCGGCACGCCGAGCGCAGAGAAGCGGGCGACGTCGGTCCACCCGTACTTCGCCCGCGCCTGACCCCCGACGGCTGTGAGGAACTCCTGCGCGATCGGACGGTCGAGTCCCGGACGCGCACCGAGCGCGAAGTCGATGAAGGTGAGCTCGTGGCCGTCGAAGAGCTGCCGGCAGTGCGCGAGCGCGTCCGCCTCGTCCCGGTCGGGAGCGAAGCGGAAGTTCACCGTCAGGGTGCAGGTGTCCGGGATCACGTTGCCGGCGATCCCGCCGCTGATGCCGACGGCGTTCATGCCCTCCCGGTAGGTGAGCCCGTCAACGTCCACCGTCCGCGGCTCGTAGCTCGCCAGCCGGGCCAGCAGCTCGCCGGCGTCGTGGATCGCGTTGTGCCCGAGCCAGGCGCGCGCAGAGTGTGCGGCGAGTCCCGTTGTGGTCACCGTGAAGCGGAGCGTGCCCTGGCAGCCGCCTTCGACCCGGGCGCCGGTCGGCTCCATGAGCACGGCGAAGTCGCCGGCAAGCCACGCCGGGTGCTCTTCGGCGATGCGGGTGAGCGAGTTCTCCTCCGCCGTGACCTCCTCGTGGTCGTAGAAGATCCAGGTCACATCCCGGCTCGGGGCCGTGAGTTGTGCGGCGCAGGACAGCGCAACGGCGACCCCGCCCTTCATGTCGGCCGTGCCCCGCCCGTAGATCACGTCACCCTCGCGCCGGGACGGCAGGTTGGCCGCGAGCGGGACGGTGTCCAGGTGGCCGGCGATCACCACCCGCTCGGCACGCCCGAGGTCGGTCGAGGCGATCACGGTGTCGCCGTCGCGCACCACGCGCAGGTGCGGGAGGCCCCTCAGGGCTGCGTCCACCTCGTCGGCGATGCGGCCTTCGTTGCCACTGACCGATTCGATGTCCACGATCGCGCGGAACAGGGTCACCAGGTCACCGGTCAACTCGAGGCTCATGGACGCGAGCCTAGCGACGCACCCGGGTCGTCGGGACCCTTGGGTAGGCTGGCAGCCATGACCCGACCCGCGCACGGCTGGGGCCTGGCCAGCATCCACGAATCCGGCCAGGTTCTCGACGCCTGGTTCCCCGCTCCCGCCCTCGGCGAGGCGACCGACCGCGAAGCCCCGCAGGCGCTGGTCGCCGCCGGCCAGCACGACGAGGAGCGCCTCGTCACCACAGAACCTGTCCTCGTCGAGATCGACCTCGACACCCCACCGGCCGATGTCGCCGACGCCTACCTGCGGCTGCACCTGCTCAGCTCCCGGGTGTGCCCGCCGCGCAGCATCGACCTGACCGGCATCTTCGGTGTCCTGCCCAACGTGGTGTGGACCAACTTCGGCCCCTGCCTCGTCGACGGGTTCGAGGACGTGCGCCTGGCGCTGCTGTCCGCCCGCGGCCGGGTGGCCGTGTACGGGGTGGACAAGTTCCCGCGCCTGACCGACTACCTGGTGCCCAGTGGCGTCCGGATCGCCGACGCCGACCGCGTCCGGCTCGGCGCGCACCTCGCACCGGGGACGACCGTGATGCACGAGGGCTTCGTGAACTTCAACGCCGGCACCCTCGGCTCGTCCATGGTCGAAGGGCGGATCTCCGCAGGCGTCGTGGTCGGGGACGGCTCCGACATCGGCGGCGGCGCCTCCATCATGGGCACCCTTTCCGGCGGTGGCCAGGAGCAGATCACGATCGGCGAGCGGTGCCTGCTGGGCGCCGAATCCGGCGTCGGCATCTCCCTCGGCGACGACTGTGTCGTGGAGGCGGGGCTCTACGTCACGGCCGGCACCAAGGTCACCCTCGCCGGCGGAGCCGTGGTGAAGGCCGCCCAGCTCAGCGGACGGAGCGGGCTGCTATTCATCCGCAACTCGGTCACCGGCGCCGTCGAGGTCCGCGACCGGGTGGGCACGGGCGTCGAGCTCAACGACGCCCTGCACGCCAACTGAGGTGGCCATGAAGCGCGCCAGGGCAGTGCTCGTGGCGATCCTCGGCATCGTTGTGGTCGTTGCCCTGATCGCGGGCGGCGTGGTGCTGTGGTCGGCGTACAACAAGACGCCACTGCCCATCGACGACCGCTGCGTCGCCAAAGCCGGCGGCCACACGACGACGATCACCCCCGAACAGGCACGCAACGCGGCCATCATCGCCGGAATGTCGATCAAGCGGGGTCTCGCGCCGCGTGCCGCGTCCATCGCCCTGACGACGGCCTACCAGGAGTCCGGGATCCGGAACCTCGACCATGGGCACGCCGACTCGATCGGGCTGTTCCAGCAACGCCCATCGAAGGGGTGGGGCACGATCGAGGAGATCATGGACCCCTGGTACTCGACCCGGGAGTTCTACCGGGCGATGGAGCGGATCAAGAACTGGCGTACCCGCAGCATCAACGACGTCGCCCAGGCCGTCCAGCGCAGCGCCTACCCCGACGCCTACCGGCAGCACGAGGCGAACGCGCGCGCCCTTGCCAGCTCTCTCACCGGGGAGACGCCGGCCTCGTTCACCTGCGTCGTCAACGCGCAGAAGCCCGGTGACCCCGACGGGATGGCCACGTTCCTGAAGAAGACTCTCGGCTCCGACACCATCACGACCACGGCGAAGGACGACACGCTCACCGTGAAGGCAGGCAACGCGACCCAGGCCTGGGCCGTCGCCCATCTGGCCATCGCCACCGGCGCCGACTACGGGCTGGTCTCCGCGCAGGTCGGGCCGTACGGCTGGACGCATTCGACGACATCGCTGGCGTCATGGCAGGGCAAGGGCCCCACCGACACGACTGATTCGGTCACGCTCACGTTCAGCACCGCGACGCCGCGCTGATCACCGGGTCACTTCGCCGCCGGCACGTAGCCGGCATCCACCACCGCCTGCTGGCCTTCCGGGGCGAGGAGCCACTCCATGACCCTCCGGGCAGGGCTGCCGGCAGGCTCGTCTGCCCGCACCACGGCGTAGAAGTCGTTGGTGTAGGGGTAGGTGCCGTCGGCGATGGTCTCCCGGGACGGGCCGACGCCGGAGACGCCCATCATCGTGATGCCGTCCACCGCGTACATGTTGGCCAGGTAGTAGTAGACGCTGTAGCCCAGCGCGTTGCCCGAGTTGGCATAGCTCGACACCCCCGAGACGATGTCGCCCATGTCGGCCGTGACCAGCTCCGATGGGGCCTTCGCCATCTTCGCCCTTCCGACGACGTACTTGCGCAGCAGCGCCTGCGACCCGGACTCCTCCGGCCGCTGGTAGGCGACGATCTTCGCCGCGCTGCCCCCGACCTGGGCCCAGTTCGTGGTCCTGCCGGTGTAGATCGCACGGAACTGCCTGGTTGACAGCGACCTGACCGGGTTCGAGGAGTTGGTGAAGAACACCAGTGCATCCCGCCCGATGGGGTGGAACTCGAGCTCGACACCGGACTCCCTGATCTCGGCCTTGACTCCCTCATCGGCCTCGTAGACCAGCAGGAGGTCGGTACCCGGATCCTCCTCCACGAGCGCGCGATAGGCGTCCGGGGTTCCGGAGGTCTTCACCGTGTTGTCGGCCTCGGCCTTGGAGACCCCGGTCAACCGCTGGATGACCAGCGAGATCAGGGGAATGTTGGCCGTCGACCCGTCGATCTGCGGCAGGTCGCCCGGGGCGAACATCGGGGTCGAGGGAGGCTGGGTGGCCGCAGGCGTGCCGGAAGGGCTCGCCATGCCTGGGGTCGTGGCGGTCACCGATGCCGTCGACGTGGGCAAGGGGGCCGTCGGTTGTCCGACGCATCCGGCAACCACGGTCAGCAGCATGGCTGCAGCGAGAATCGGTCGTTTCATCTTCACTCCTCCACTCGGGTGTAACGGCTCTCGCGGTAGCGCCAGTTGCCGGTGTCGTCGATGAATCCCTGGTATCGCCCGGCCACAACCCAGTAGTAGGCGGCGTCGCCGGAGCCGGCGGGATCGAGCACGGGCGCGATCGTCGCAAAGGCCGTCCGGCGGCCCTGTGAGTCGACGACGACCGGTGGTAGCGTGCCCCAGGCCGGGGACTCGCACGCCACCCAGGCAGTGCCGACGTGGTTGCAGGTGGACGGCGCGTCGAGCTGAGCAACCCCACCGGTGCCGATGGCAAGGATCCGCTTCGCACCGTTGCCGCCATCGGGCGCCCCGTCCGCGACGAAGGACGGGCTGAGGGCATGGAAGAACCCGTCAGGCATCGCGGTGACGGTCCCTTCCGGCAGGAGGACCAACCACCTGCGGCCGTCGGCACCGAGGACCGAACACGCGCCGTCGGCCTCCGAGAGGCACTCGATCGTTCCCGAACCGGGCGCGATGATCGTCCGCAGGTCGGTGCCCAGCAGCGCCTGACCCACCTGCCCGGAGACGAGGTAGCCGGCCACCTTCCCGCTCTCGGCGGGATCGGCGTCAACGGGCTCGATGCTGGACCATTCGCCACCGACC
>JAOATP010000193.1 GCA_030158185.1 Propionicimonas sp. | reverse complement strand
CGGCTCCGCAGACCAACTACGTGCAGCCGCAGGTGGCACCGTCCCAGCCGGCGCCCTACAGTCCCGCCCCCGTCCAGGGATTCGCAGAACCGTTGGGCCCCGCCGACAGCATCGGGGCGCAGAGCATCTACCAGGGCTACCCGACCGCGCCCGGTGCACCTGCACCGCAGCAGCCCGCCTGGCCCGCCGTGATCCAGGATCCCGTCGGCTACGACTACGGCTACAACAACCCTGCGAACCTCTCCGAGCACCCGAACTCCGTGCTCTCCATGGTGATCGGCATCATCGGGGTCTTCTTCTTCCCGCTCCTCGGGCCGGTGGCCTGGTACCTGGCCGCCAAGGGCCGACGGGAACTGGAGGCGTTCCCAGGACGCTGGCGCCCCAGCGGCATGCTGACAGCCGGGTTCGTCCTCGGCATCATCGGCACGGTGTTCCTCGCCCTCGGGGCGATGTTCATGCTCTTCTTCATCATGATCTTCGTCACGGCCGCCGGCGGCTAGCTGCACACCTGAACGCACGAGGGCCCGACCCCCAGGGGGTCGGGCCCTCGTTGCTTCGAGGTCGCGCCGTCAGGACGTGCGGCCCAACTCGGCTGTCGACTCGGGCATCGGGGTCTTCGCGACACCAGTGAAGGTGAAGGCCAGCTCCGAACCCTCCGGCGCCACGTCGACCACAACGATCTCGCCGGAATGGACATCACCGAACAGGATCTTCTCTGCGAGGATGTCCTCGATGTCGCGCTGGATGGCGCGACGCAGCGGACGGGCACCGAGGACCGGGTCGAAACCACGCTTGGCGATCAGCGACTTCGCAGCAGCCGTGAGTTCGATTCCCATGTCGCGGTCGCGCAAACGGTTCTCGATCTCGCTCACCATCAGATCGACGATGTGCTCGATATCCTCGCTGGTCAACTGGTGGAACACCACGATCTCGTCCACGCGGTTCAGGAACTCGGGACGGAAGTGCTGCTTCAGCTCGTCAGAGACCTTGGCCTTCATCTTCTCGTAGCTGCCGGCCTCATCGGAGTTCTGGCTGAAGCCGAGATTGACCGCCTTGGAAATGTCGCGGGTGCCCAGGTTGGTGGTCATCACGATCACCGTGTTCTTGAAGTCCACCACCCGACCCTGCGCATCGGTGAGACGGCCCTCGTCGAGGATCTGCAGCAACGAGTTGAAGATGTCCGGGTGCGCCTTTTCGATCTCGTCGAACAGCACGACGCTGAACGGCTTGCGACGCACCTTCTCCGTGAGCTGGCCACCCTCTTCATAACCGACATATCCGGGCGGGGAACCGAACATCCGCGAAGCCGTGTGCTTCTCGGAGTATTCGCTCATGTCCAGCGTGATCAGGGCGTTCTCGTCACCGAACAGGAACTCGGTGAGCGCCTTCGTGAGCTCGGTCTTGCCGACACCCGAGGGCCCGGCGAAGATGAACGAGCCGCTCGGCCGCTTCGGGTCCTTCAACCCTGCGCGGGTACGACGGATCGACCGCGACAGCGCCTTCACGGCATCGTGCTGGCCGATGTAGCGCCGGCCGATCTCCTCCTCCATCTTCATCAGCCTCGAGGATTCCTCCTCGGTCAGCTTGAAGACCGGAATGCCGGTGGAACTCGACAGCACCTCGGCGATCGCCTCTTCGTCCACCTCTGCCGGCAGGTCGGAGTCGCCCACCTTCCAGGCTTCCTCCTTCTCGGCCCGGGCGATGGTGAGCTTGCGCTCGTCGTCCCGCAGCCGCGCGGCCAGCTCGAAGTCCTGCGCGTCGATCGCAGCTTCCTTCTGCAGGCGGACGGCGGCGATGCGCTCGTCGAACTCACGAAGGTCCGGCGGTGCCGTCATCCGACGGATGCGCAGCCGGGCCCCGGCCTCGTCGATCAGGTCGATCGCCTTGTCGGGAAGGAAGCGGTCGGAGATGTACCGGTCGGCCATCTGGGCTGCGGCGGTGAGCGCCCCGTCCGTGATGGTGATGCGGTGGTGCGCCTCGTACCGGTCGCGAAGGCCACGCAGGATGTCGATCGTCAGGGCGATCGACGGCTCGGCGACCTGGATCGGCTGGAACCGTCGCTCCAGCGCTGCGTCCTTCTCGATGTACTTGCGGTACTCGTCGAGGGTGGTCGCGCCGATGGTCTGCAGCTCGCCACGGGCCAGCATCGGCTTCAGGATGGACGCGGCGTCGATCGCGCCCTCGGCTGCGCCCGCACCGACGAGAGTGTGGATCTCGTCGATGAACAGCACCACGTCGCCACGGGTCTTGATCTCCTTGAGCACCTTCTTCAGGCGCTCCTCGAAGTCACCGCGGTACCGGGATCCGGCCACGAGGGCGCCCAGGTCGAGGGTGTAGATCTGCTTGTCACGCAGGGTTTCAGGAACGTCACCGCGGACGATGGCCTGGCTCAGGCCCTCGACGACTGCCGTCTTGCCGACGCCCGGCTCGCCGATCAGCACCGGGTTGTTCTTGGTGCGCCTCGAGAGCACGGTCATCACGCGCTCGATTTCCTTCTCACGTCCGATGACCGGGTCGAGCTTGTTCTCCCGCGCAGCCTGCGTGAGGTTGCGGCCGAACTGGTCGAGGATCGTCGCCGCAGCGGAGGACTGCCCGGTCTCGGGGGCGCCAGCCGTGGCCGCCTCCTTGCCCTGGAAGCCCGACAGCAGCTGCAGCACCTGGTTGCGGACGCGGTTGAGGTCGGCACCGAGCTTGATCAGCACCTGCGCGGCGACACCTTCACCCTCGCGGATCAGGCCGAGCAGGATGTGCTCCGTGCCGATGTAGGGGTGGTTGATCTGGAGCGCCTCGCGCATCGAGAACTCGAGCACCTTCTTGGCGCGCGGCGTGAAGGGGATGTGACCGGTGGGAGCCTGCTGGCCCTGACCGATGATCTCCTCAACCTGCTCGCGGACGGCCTCCAGCGAGATGCCGAGCGACTCCAGGGCCTTTGCTGCGACGCCTTCACCCTCATGGATCAGCCCGAGCAGGAGGTGCTCGGTACCGATGTAGTTGTGGTTGAGCATGCGCGCCTCGTCCTGGGCGAGGACAATCACTCGCCGGGCGCGGTCGGTGAACCGGTCGAACATGCGGGAACTCCTAACATCCAGCTGCTGCGGGCGTCTGGGTGGATCGGTTTCCGATCCGCCTGCTCGCCACCTCAGCTTAGTCAACGCAGCCGCTGCCCTGTCCGTTCCAGTGTTCGCCCCCGGCTCAATCGATCTGAACCGGGGGCGGGAAGGTCGTGCGGGACGCTGGCGGAGCGTCAGCTGTGTGCGCGCTCGTAAGCCTCGCGCACCTCTGCAGAAACCCGGCCGCGGGCCGAGACCTGCATGCCCTGGGCGGCGGCCCAGGCGCGGATGTCGGTGGCGGCGGTGCCGGAGGACTTACGACGGCTGGTGCCGCTGCGACGGGTGGTTGCACTCCGGTCACGTTCGCCGGCTGCGATGTACGGCGCAAATGCGTTACGCAGCTTCTTCGCGTTGTCGGCGGAGAGATCGATCGAGTAAGTGATGTTGTCCAAAGAGAAGGCGATGGTCTCAGCTGCTTCGCTGCCATCGATGTCGTCAGTGTGGATCACCTGAACGCGCTTGGCCATGTGTGTCCTTTCGAATGAGCGCCGCCTTCGTGGCGGTATTGGCTCCCCAATGCCGGAGAGCATATACCCGGCCCCTGTTTACGCAAACTGCGGGCAGCCATTCTCCGGCATTTCAAGAACCGCGTTTGCGTGAACACTGACGCCGACGCTGGAGAACGGCTGCCCAATCACGCTCAGGGACGTCAACCAATTCGGCTCCCGAAGAATCTGCTGAGGAACAGGCGCGACGGTACGCACTATTGCACGGGCACCCAAAGGTGGACGGGAAACCTCAGGCGTGCTGGCGCCGCTGGCTTTCAGCAACGGGCGGATTCGCAAGTGCCTGCAGTTCGACAACCGTGGGCGCACCATCGACACCCCAGAGGTCAACCACGTCCCCACGCCCGGAAATGCGGCGCGGCAAGGCAAGGACCTCGGCCTCTGCGGCCTCCTGGTGTTCGGAGAGTTCCACCTGGAGCGCGACCTTGTCACCACGGAGCTGTGCGGCTTCCTGGTTGAGTTGGGCGGCTTCGGCGCGCGTGGTATTCAGCTTGCTGCGCAGTTCGCCATTGCGTGCCTGCAGCACCTGAAGGAGCCGGACGTGCTGAAGACGCTCGGCATGGAGTTTCTCCCCTGACCGTCGGGAATCGGCGGACTGCTGAGCCATCAACGTGGTTCGGGTAACCCGGACTTCACGCCAGGCGAACGCACAGGCCATGAGACCACCGGCGACAGCCACGAGGACTCCGGCGCGGGCCATCCAGACCCCACCAAATCCAGCGGCGATGGCAACGGCGGTCGACCCGAGCAACGAGAGCCACGCGTAACGGCGCAGCGGGGAAGGATTCGCTTTTCTCGGAGTGACGGCGGTATTCACGAGCCGGAGTCTACGGCTCGTTATCCGAACTTCCGTGAATGGTGGGCGGCGTGGCGTCCTCGTTCGGGGGACCGGGAATCCTGCAGGAACGCTCGAGGAACGCACCGGCGGCCCCGAGCGCGATGCTCGCGACCACCGCAACCCCTGAACTGATCACCCGCTCGCGCGGCAGCGCTGCTTCCTGCCTGCTCCAGGAATAGGCGGCGATCGCGATGTAGGCACCGGCAAGGCCGGCACCCGTGAGCAGCGCGGCCTTCCCGAGGACCAGCAGTGCGACCGCACGACGAGCGGCGATGCGCTCGCGCTTCACCTGGATCGCGCGATGGGTGACCGCGGCCTGTCCACCGACAAGGGCAGCGAGGACGGCGATCAGCAGGGTGACGGCGAGGGGTAGCTGCGGCAGTGGTGCGCCGAACATGTCCAGTGCGCTGAACAATGACCAGCCGAGGCCTGCTCCGGCGACGAGCGCGACGCCGATGGCCTGCCACCCCGTGGGCGCAACGCTGCCCGTCGGCGGAGCTGCTGCCATCACTCGACCCGGAGGTCGTCGCGCCGCTTCACACCGGAATCGTCCAGTCCCGAGAGGAGGTCGGCGACGCGGCCGTGACCGACGATGCTGGCTTCAGGATCGATCTCGTGCCAGGGCAGGAGGACGAATGCCCGCTCGTGGGCGCGCGGGTGGGGCAGGGTCAGCGACTCTGTGGCGATCTGGCGGTCACCGACGGCGATGAGGTCGACGTCCACCGTGCGCGGTCCCCCGGCAACGACCCGGACGCGCGAGTACGCGTCCTCGATGGCGAGGGCGCGCTCGAGCATGACCATGGACGGCAGGGTCGACTCGGTGAGCACGACGATGTTCAGGAAGTCGGGCTGGTCGACGAGGCCGACCGGGGTGGTCTCGTAGACCGGGGAGATGTCGGTGACCTTCAGCCCCGGTGTTGCGCGCAGGGCGTTGGTCGCGCCCTGGAGATAGTCGAACCGCTCGCCGAGGTTGGAGCCGAGGGAGAACACAGCCATCCGCAGGGGCGCCATGCCCGAGAGCGTGTCCACGTCCAGGTAGGTGCCGGTCATGAGGGGTTCCTCCTGGTGATGGTGACCGAGACGTCGGAGAAGGGCACAGCGAGCGGGGCCTGCGGCTTGTGCACCGTCACCTCGACCTCGGCGATCCGCTGGTTGGCGAGGACGGTCTCACTGACGCGCTCGGCAAGGGTTTCGATCAGGTCGACCGAGCCGGTGCGGGCCACCCGCGAGATCCCCTGGGCGAGCTCGGAGTAGTCGACGGTCGTGGCGAGGTCGTCGTCGGCGGGGCGAGGCCTGAGACTGCAGGTGACATCGATCACGAAGAGCTGCGGCGTGACCTTCTCCTCCTCATACACGCCATGCCGTGCCGTCACCTGAATGCCGGTCAGCCGGATCCGGTCGGGAACGTCCATCCGCCACCTCCTCTTTCCCTTGCGACCCTACCTGTCGACCGGGCCGGCCCACGTCGTCCGCATCGACATCCGGTCAGCGACGGCTATCGCGTCCAGTTGCGGGCGGACGGTGTGGGTGCGAACCCCCCAGATGCCGGACGCGGCCAGCAGCGCCGTGATCGCCGTCCCTGCGTCGTCCCGCTCACGGACGGGGCGCTGCCCCGCGGGACCGGCGAGCAGCTCGCCGAGGAAACGCTTGCGGGAAGCGCCGACCAGCAGTGGCCGGCCGAGACCTGCCAGGTGCTCGAGCCCCCGCAGCAGCGCCCAGTTGTGCTCGGCGGTCTTGGCGAAACCGAGTCCGGGGTCGAGGATCACGCGCCGGCGATCCACCCCGGCTGCGACGGCGGCCCACACCCGGTCGGCGAGCTCCTCTGTCACTTCCCTGACCACGTCGCCGTAGGTGGCGAGGTCGGCCATCCGGTCGGAGTGCCCGCGCCAGTGCATCGCGACGTAGTCGACGCCGAGGTCGGCGACAGCCGGCAGCATGTCCGGGTCGGCCAGGCCGCCCGAGACGTCGTTCACCAGCACGGCGCCCGCCCCGACCGCGGCGACGGCGACCTCTGCGCGCATGGTGTCGACGGAGATCGCAACACCGGCGGCGGACAGCTGCCGGATCACCGGCACCACCCGGTCCAGCTCGGTCTCCACGGATGCCCGTTGTGCGCCGGGCCGGGTGGACTCGCCACCGACGTCCACCAGGTCGGCACCCTCACCGAACAGGGCGATGCCGTGCGCGACGGCAGCGTCGACATCGAGGAACTCGCCGCCGTCGCTGAAGGAATCGGGCGTGACGTTGAGGATCCCCATCACCACGGTGCGTCCGGGCGCGGGCAGTCTCGTCACGCCGCTGAGCCTATCCATCGGCGCCCCTACCCGCGCGAACCGGTCAGGTTGCGGTGTCCAGGCAGGAGATGTGCGGTGTGGAAGCGCTGGGGGATCCCTGCATGGA
Source organism: Propionicimonas sp. (assembly GCA_030158185.1). Classification (GTDB taxonomy): domain Bacteria; phylum Actinomycetota; class Actinomycetes; order Propionibacteriales; family Propionibacteriaceae; genus Propionicimonas. The sequence continues at coordinate 3,308 of JAOATP010000193.1, read as the reverse complement.
AGGATTGTCGCCAGGTTTCCCGACACGGAGTCTGATGATGCGCGTAGCTCGACGTGCGATCGCAGCCCTCGCTGCGGCTGGCGGCTACGCCGTCCTCTACGGCCTCGGCCTGGTGTCGGGCTCGACGTCGGCAGAGCGCAGGTGCGTGCTGCCGGGCGACGAACTCATCGATGGCCCCACCCTGGTGACGAACCATGCCGCGACCTTGCCGGCTCCACCCGAGCACGTGTGGCAGTGGATGACCCAGGTGGGCTGGCACCGCGCCGGCTGGTACACCCCACGCTGGGTGGACAGACTGCTGTTCCCCGACAACTGGCCGAGTGCAGACAAGCTCGACCCGCTACTCGTGCGGGACCTGCAGCCCGGCGACACGGTTCCCGACGGCCCGCCGGGGACCGCGGAGTTCGTCGTGGAACTGGCGGATGCGCCGCGGACGCTGGTGCTCCATTCGCGCACCCACCTCCCGCCGGGATGGGCCGGGAAGTTCGGCGCCGAGGCAACCGGGATGTTCGACGGCCTGACCAGGCGCTTGAAGGATCCGGATGGACCCCAGGGGACATGAACACTCGACCCGCAAGCCCGTCGGACGCCGTACGCCCCGAAGGAGTCGCACAAGCCGACCATCCCGGGACCACCACGGCGACCCTGTCGACGACCTGGCGGATCGTCGCGGCCCTCGAGGTCGTCGCGGCAGGGGTGACCGTCGCGTTCGACCTGTGGGTGCCAACCCTGGTCCTGCTCGCGTTGGCCGCCATGTCGCTCCTGATCCGGCGGCAGAAGCCCCACACGCTCGGCCTTGCGAAGCCTGAGGCGGGCCGGTGGTGGCCCCTGGAAATCCTTGGCTTCGCCGTGGCCTGGACGCTGGTCACCATCGGCCTCACCATCCCTGTCCTTGAGCACCTCACCGGGCAGCGGCAGGACGTGAGCCAGTTCACCGCTGTGCAGGGCAACCTCGGCCTGTTGGCACTCCTGCTGACGTTCTCCTGGACCCTTGCCGCCATCGGGGAGGAGGTCGCCTACCGCGGCTTCCTGCTCACCCGGCTCCAGCAGGTGATCGGCGGCGGGCAGGCCCGCGCGCCGGTGACCGTCCTCGCTGCGATCCTCGCTGCAATCCTGTTCGGATGGGCCCACAGCGAGCAGGGCCTGATCGGCATCGTCACCACGAGCGTGGACGCGCTGTTCTTCACCTGGCTGCGTTTTCGCTACCGCAGCCTCTGGGCAGCTGTCCTCGCGCACGGGTTCAACAACACCATCGGCCTGGTCGCCTACTTCCTGGTAGGTCCCATCTACGGGCTCTGGTGACGCCTCAGCCGATGATCAGGCTCATCGCTTCCGCCCGGGTGGCCGGGCTGTTCATGACGCCGCGGACGGCGGAGGTGACGGTCTTGGCGCCCGGCTTGCGGACGCCTCGCATGGTCATGCACAGGTGTTCGCACTCGATGACGACCATGACGCCCTGCGGGTGCAGGTGCTCGACGAGCGCGTCGGCCACCTGGGTGGTGAGCCGCTCCTGCACCTGGGGACGCTTCGCGTAGGCGTCGACGAGCCGGGCAAGCTTGGAGAGGCCGGTGATCCGTCCCTTCGCAGGGATGTAGGCGACGTGCGCCACCCCTGTGAACGGCAGCAGGTGGTGCTCGCACGTGCTCCACACCTCGATGTCGCGCACGAGGACCATCTCGTCGTGGTCGATCTCGAACGTCTTGGACAGCACCTCCGCCGGATCGGTCTCCAGCCCGGTGAACATCTCCTGGTAGGCACGGGCGACACGTTCAGGCGTCTCCTTCAGGCCGTCCCTGTCCGGGTCCTCACCGATGGCGATCAGGATCTCGCGGACGGCCGCGGCCGCCCGCTCGATGTCGACAGCCATCTCAGGCCCCCGGCTTACCGGGGTCGCCAGGATTCTGCCCCGGCTGGGCCGGCGGCGCGAAGTGCGGCCCGGACGGCGCCTGCTGAGGCGGGTAGCCCGGCTGCGGGTACTGCTCGCCGTACGGCGGCTGACCGTTGTACGGCGGCTGACCGTTGTACGGCGGCTGGCCGTTGTAGGGGGGCTGGCCGTTGTAGGGCGGCTGGCCGTTGTACCCCTGGTCGGGGTAGCCCGGGTTGTAGGGCGGCTGGCCACCGAAGGGCGGGAAGCCCTGGCCGTAGGGCGGGAGCTGCTCGGGGCCGCCCGCGGGCACCGGTACCGGCTGCGGTTCGAGCGGGATCACCCGTTCGGGCGGGTCGACCGGCGGCCGGCCGCTGGGCTTGCGGCTCTCCGAGCCGGTCCAGGCCGGACGCTTCGGCCAGCGCTGCAGCGGCTCGAAGATGCGGGCCACCTGCTCCCTGTCAAGGGTCTCCTTCTCGAAGAGCTGGCGCACCAGCTCGTCGAGGACGTCCCGGTTCATCTCAAGGACGTCGAACGCCTCCTGGTGCGCAGCGGCGAGCAGCTTGGACACCTCGGCGTCCACCATCGCTGCCACCGACTCCGAGTAGGAGCGCGCCTGGCTGCCGCCGTAGCTCATGCCGACGAACGGCTCGTGGTCGCCGGAGCCCAGCTGCACGGCGCCGATGAGCTCGCTCATGCCGAACTCCGTGACCATGGCGCGGGCCAGCTTCGTCGCCTTCTCGATGTCGTTGCCCGCACCGGTGGTCGGGTCGTGGAAGACCATCTCCTCTGCGGCCCGGCCGCCCATCATGTAGGCCAGCTGGTCGAGCAGCTCGCCGCGGGTCTGGGAGTACTTGTCGTCGTCGGGCATCACCATCGTGTAGCCGAGCGCCCTGCCGCGGGGAAGGATCGTGACCTTCTGCACCGGGTCGGTGCCGGGCATGGCTGCGGCAACGAGGGCGTGGCCACCTTCGTGGTAGGCCGTGATCAGGAGCTCGCGCTCGTTCATCACGCGGCTGCGCTTCTGCGGGCCACCGATGACGCGGTCGATCGCCTCCTCCAGCTGCGGCTTGCCGATGAACCGCAGGTTCATGCGCGCGGTCAGCAGGGCAGCCTCGTTGAGCACGTTGGCCAGGTCGGCGCCGGTGAAGCCGGGCGTCCGCTTGGCGACGGTGCCCAGGTCGACGTCGGGGGCGATCGGCTTGTTCGCGCCGTGGACGCGGAGGATCTGCAGCCGGCCCTTCATGTCGGGGGCCTCGACCGGGATCTGCCGGTCGAACCTGCCCGGGCGCAGCAGCGCCGGGTCGAGCACGTCGGGACGGTTGGTGGCAGCGATCAGCACGACTCCGCCGTGCACGTCGAAGCCGTCCATCTCGACGAGGAGCTGGTTCAGGGTCTGCTCGCGCTCGTCGTGCCCGCCGCCCATGCCGGCGCCGCGGTGGCG
>JAOATP010000192.1:7968-10187 GCA_030158185.1 Propionicimonas sp. | reverse complement strand
CGCGCTGATGCAGCGCGGCACCTGCTCGTTCTCGGTCAAGGCCCAGAACGCCCAGGACGCCGGCGCCGAGGCCGTCGTGCTGTTCAACCAGGGTGACCCGGGCGCTGGCGACCGGTTCGGCCCGCTGAACCCGACCCTCGCACCGTTGACGCTGGACATCCCCGTCGTCGGCACGACCTTCGCGGCCGGCGAGGCGCTCGCTGCGCCGGGTGCCACGGCACAGGTCAAGGTCGACTTCTACGACGCCGAGTCGTTCAACGTCATCGGTGAGCTCGCCGGCAAGACCAATGACAATGTGGTCATGGCCGGTGCCCACCTCGACTCCGTGCCGGCGGGCCCGGGCATCAACGACAACGGCAGCGGTTCGGCCGCCCTGCTCGAGGTCGCGCAGCAGATGGCCAAGTCCAAGCCCCAGAACACCGTGCGGTTCGCGTGGTGGGGTGCCGAGGAGCTCGGCCTCATCGGCTCGACCGAATGGGTCGGCCAGCGCACGCCGAAGGAGCTCGAGCAGATCGCGCTCTACCTCAACTTCGACATGATCGGCTCGCCGAACTACTACTTCGGGGTCTACGACGCCAACGAGTCGAGCTTCGAGGCGCCGGTCGCGGTGCCCGACGGCTCGATCGACATCGAGAAGACCTTCGAGTCGTTCTACACCCTGCGTGGCGAGCCCTACGACGACTCGGCGTTCAGCGGTCGCTCCGACTACGCCGCGTTCATCGACAACGGCATCCCCTCCGGTGGCCTGTTCACCGGCGCCGAGGAGCGCAAGACGGCTCAGCAGCAGGCCCTCTGGGGCGGCACCACGGGCGCGCAGTTCGACCCGTGCTACCACCTCGCCTGCGACACGATCGACAACTACGACGCTCACGCGTTGGAGGTCAACGCGGATGCCGTGGCCTACTCGGTCTTCACGTACGCCGCCTCCACCGAGGGCGTCAACGGTGTGCGTGGGGCGAAGGTGCCCGGGAACTTCAGCGTCCCGGCCCCGGCTGGCCCGGAGCACACGTTCGCCGGCCCGCTGGGTGGCGCTGACCACGGTCACGGTCATGACCACGACCGCGTCAGCGAGTGATGTGATCTGACCTGACCTGACCTGAGTCAGCAAGGGGTGGGTGGACGGTGAGGTCCACCCACCCCTTCGCTCTGCCTCGAAAGCGACTGGGACGGGAGATCACACCGGATGCCGTGTGGCCGGCATCCGGCGTCGTTACTCCTCGTCGTCCTCCAGTGCGTGGATCTCGTCGAGAGCATCTCGGAAGATGATCACGGCCTCAAGGATCTCGAAGATCGCCGACGCCCGGGCCTGGAGGTCGAGGTCGAGGTCACACAGCTCGGCCCGCTGAGGGATGTCGCGAATGAGGTGCCGGACGCGACGCCGCTCGTCGTCGGTCAGGCTGAAGTCCTGGAGGATGTCGTTCAGGACGTCGCGCAGGGCGAACCTGGCCTGCTCCTGCGCGGCGGCGAAGACGTCAGCGACGGCCGCGACCCAGTGGTCCTCGCAGTCCTCAAGGATGTCGACGATCTCTGTGAACAGCTCCTGTTGAGCCATGGCGACGCCGGGGTGACGCTCCTCGTGGTCGTCGTAGGGCAACGCGGCGGCTCGCTCGACGAACTGTCGTGCGCGGGCTTCATCGTCGGCTTCGAGCGCTCGCAGCGCCTTGGTGAGCAGGTTCGTCGCGCCGGCCATCAGCCCGCGGCTGATCGGTGCGAGAGCCCTGGTCGGGGCGAGGGGGATGATGCCCAGACCGCGGTTCGACTGTTCGGCCAGGTAGCGGGCGAATCTCTCGCGGATGTCGGGGTTGGTCACTCAGGCACGGTACCCGCTCGGTGACGTGTGTTGGCAGTTGGTCTGGCCCATCGTCGAGCAGCCGCGGTGATCACTGCTCGGTGGCCCTGCGGAAAACTTCGGGGCCGTGATGCTCCTATGGGTTGTCAAGCGGCGTTGAGCCATTCGCGGTAGCGGCGGGTGAAGTCGTCGTCGCGGCGTTTGCCGCGTTCGACGGTGGAGATGTGCATGGGCCAGATGCCGAAGTGGTCGGCGACGGTCTGGAGGGATAGGCCACGGGCTTGTCGTGCTGGTCGCAGATCGGGCTGACTCCGGTGAGCGCGGCGAAGGCTGGTTTGCCGGTGATCCGGTGTCGCGCACCATCACCAGCACCCGGATCGACTCCACGGGTCCGTCGCTGGACTTCGGGGTCGGCAGGTCATCGTCGGAC
>JAOATP010000192.1:0-7958 GCA_030158185.1 Propionicimonas sp. | reverse complement strand
GGCTTGTCGTGCTGGTCGCAGGTCGCTGACGTCGGGGACGGTTGGTGGGTTGGTCAGCAGGGCGAGGACCTCGTTGGCGATGTGGCGTTTGAGGCAGCGAATCGCTTCGCGTTTGAGTTTGCCCTCGGCGGTCTTCTTCGCGATGTAGGCCTTGGTGCGGGGGTCCATCGTCATCCGGACCAGGGCGATGGTGTGGATCGCGTTGTTCGCTCGGCGGTCGCCGCCGCGGTTGAACCGGTGCCGGTTGGTCTTGCCGCTGGACGCCGGGATCGGGCTGACTCCACGGGTCCGTCGCTGGACTTCGGGGTCGGCAGGTCATCGTCGGACAGGGCAACCGGGCCGCGGTGATCGCGTCCGAGCAATGATCAGAACCTGTGGATGGGCCTCGGCGAGGTGTCGTGAAGAGGGCGTACCTCCCGAGCAAGATCTGAAGCCCATGCAAGTCTGATCAGGGTCGGCGTTGGCGCGCCGGCTCGGGAAGGTACGCCCATGCTCAAGGTAGTCCACGAGGAGAACGAGTCGCACGAGAAGGGCACCGGGTGTGGCGGGTCGTTGCTCGACCAACTCTTCAGGCTGTGGATCCGGGGGAGTCCGTCAGTCGGGTCCGGCCAGAGCCGCTGGGAACCCGACCACAGGCGCCACAGCTGGTCGGATGCCGGGTGGCCAGCCGTGGTGTCGCTCGCCTCCCCGGTGGTCACGAGAGAAATGGTGGCGTGGAACCCCCGATCGCGCACGCGGACGGTGACGGGGCCGACGTGGCGGGACAGCACGGGTGCCGGTCTCGGGCCCTTCGGGGCGTTGTCCACAGCCCCGGCGCGTCGACTTGAGGAGGTACGGATGTTCGATTAGTGTCTATCCATGGACGTGCAACCGCTGGGACTCGAGGAGCGACGCTCCCGGATCGCGGCTGCCCGTGAGGCGCTGGTGGGGCTTGCCGACGTCCTGTACGAGGCGACGGGTCCGGAGCTCGGTGAGCTCATGTCGGCCGTCGACGGCGTGGCCGCCCAGGCTGCGGCCGCTCGCGTGACGATCACCGTCGAGGCGGTGCGCCGCGGCCAGGTGGCGGAGGAGGGCGTCAACGCCCACGCGTGGGTTCGCGACCACGCTCCGTCGCTGCGCCAGGGTGGAGCCGGCGACGTCGCCCGGGTGGCCACCGCGGTGGTGCCCGCCGGTGCGCAGTTCCGGCCGGAGGGTGGAGAGGTCGACCCGGAGTCGACGGTGGGCATCGTGTGGGCGGGCGTCGCGGACGGCTCGGTGTCGCCCGGCCTGGCGAGTGCGACGATGCGCGAGCTCGACAGGCTCGCACCGTTGCTGAGGGAGGAGGCGAAGCCGACGGTCGTCAACGCGCTCCTCGAGCTGGGGGTCCAGTGGGGCCCGGGCCTCATGCGTCGCTTGCGGCCCCGGCTCCTCGCGGAGTACGGGCACGCTGGCGTTCTCGACGACCTGCAGGAGCGGCTGGCTCCGTCCGCACGGCTCTCGCAACCGTTCGTCGAGTCCGGTGACCTCACCGAGTACCTGCTGCTCATGACTCCGGAGCAGGCTGCCGCGCTGGAGGCGGCCATCGGTCCGCTGAGCGCACCGGCCCCGAACGCCGAGACCGGCGAGCGCGACCTCCGACCTGCGGGGCGGCGCCGAGTCGAGGCCCTCGCAGAGGTCTGCCGTCGGTCGTCGGCGGTCGATGCCGATGAGTCGGGCGGCCGCGACGGCGCGGCCGGGACGTCGGCGGCGCTGCACGTGATGATTCCGCTGGCCGACCTGGAGGCGCGAACCGGGTGCGGTGAGGTGATGGGGTCCACCGCGACCGGCACGATCCTGTCGCCGGAGGTGCTGCGCCGGGTGGCCTGCGACGCGGCCCTGATTCCCCACGTCCTCGGCAGTGCGGGAGAGGACCTCGACCTCGGCCGGGTCGTGCGGTTGTTCACCCGGGCGCAGCGGCGCCGACTGTGGCGGCGTGACCGGGCGTGCACGTACCCGGGATGCGCTGCTCCCGCGGCCTGGACCAAGGCCCACCACGTCGTGCACTGGGCGGATGGTGGCTTGTCCGACGTCGACAACGCCGCCTTGCTCTGCCAGAGACATCACACGCTCGTCCACAGCCGCAGACTGATCGCCGAGGTGAGGCGCACCCCCGACGAGCGCGGACGGTTCGTCGTCTGGGACCTCGACCCGGGCAGCTACGACCGGCACCTCGAACGGCTTCGAGCGGAACGGGCCGCCAACGATCCGCCACCTCTGACACCTGAGCGCCTGCGCAGCCTGGTCGCTGCGATCCAGGGCGACGATCCCGAGGAACGACGGTGGGCCAGGGACGAGCTGGAGCTGTCGCAGCCGGATGAGCCGTGGTGGGACGACGGCGAATCTGACGTGCTGTGGCCCGAGGATGCCGTGACGCGGCTGGAGCTCTCGGCCTGAGGGTGCTCCGGTTCGGATGCCGGCAGCGACTCGGCCGTGGTCGCGGGGGAGCCGCTGACGCCGACGTCGAGGGTCGTGATCACCAGCCCGGGTAGCGCGCCTGCCACAGGGGGTCGCGCGCCTCGACGTACTCCGAGCCACCGGGAGGGTCGCTGAGCTGGGCGACCACATCCCGTGCGAGCACGTCGAGGGGCCAGGCGAGCTCGTGGCGAGCGACCAGGTCCACCGGGAGCCGCGACGCCCCGTGGGCGGCTCCGAGCAGCGCCCCGGCGACCGCGGCGACGGCGGCGCCCTCGGGTGCCCGGGCCGCGAGCTCCAGGGCGTCGCGGAAGCGCTCCGGCTCCGCGTGGGTGGCGGCGACGTACAGACCGCCCGCCAGCGCCGACAGCGACGTCGGGTCCGGAGCCAGCGAACGCAGCGTGTCCAGCGACGGCCCGGCGGGGGAGGCGCGCGTGGTGGGGTTGGGGGTGGCGGGCGAGGCGACGCCCACGGCATCCGCCATGGCCCGGTCGAGGGTGCCGACGAGGTGCGCCTCCACACCGAGCCCGCGCGCGGCATCCACGCCGGTGCGGAGCCCTCCGAGCACGTCATCGGCCGTCAGGGAGCACGCCGTGAGGACGACCGCCGCGCTCGTGACGTCGAGCCCGAGTTCGCTGCCGTGGGTCAGGGCGGTGGCTTCCCGGGCGAGGGCGACGGTCGCGAGGTGTCCGTGGGTCGCGCCGACCGCGACGGGGAGCACGCGCACGAGGCCGTGCCAGCCCATGCTCGAGGTGAGCGGCTGCTCGATGGTCCCCGGCCGCCCGCCGCGCAGGGCGGCGACGGTCGTGGGCGCGTCACCTCGGCGCTCGTGCAGGGCGGGGTCGTGGCACAGCCAGCCGTCGGGCGGGTGGGGACCGCTGAACGGCATGGTGGCGTCGGCCGGGAGGTCGATGCCCTGGCCGGTCGCCCAGCGTCGGTACGCCCGCCACAGGATGCCCGGCGGGTCGCAGATCCCCTTGTGCGCCATCCGGGCGGCGGCGCGGATGTAGCCCTCCAGCGTGAACGCCGCGAGCTGGGTGGCGACGCCGGCCGTGATGGTCCCGCTGCTGGTCGGGCCACCGGCCCCGGTCTCGGTGACGGCGCCTGCGCGGTGGCGGCCCAAGCCCACCGACTCCCCGAGGGCCAGACCGAGCATGAGTCCGCGGGCGCGATCGGTGCGGCGCTCGAGCTCCGCCTGACGGGCGACGGGGTCGTCGTCGCTCCCCACGGGGGTCAACGGTCGGCTCTCGGTGGGTGGGCTCCCGGCGGGTGGGCTCCCGACTGGCCGGCGGTCGAGGGCTGGGCCGTCGCGCGGCCGAGATCGACGAGGTCGGCCCCGCGCAGGCCGGGCCAGCCGTGGACGGCGCTCGCCCACTCGACCGGCACCGCGGACGCCCCGTACCTCGCCCCGAGCAGCCCACCGGCGATCGCGGCGACGGTGAACCCGTTCGGTGCGAAACGGGCGGGGTCGGCGCCGGTGGCCTCGGCGACCCAGGCGGCCCACCGGCCCCGGCGCTTGCTGTCAACGAAGTCGAGCCCGGCGGTGAGGTCGAGGTGACCGAAGAGCACGGCCCGGCGCACGGCATCCGACCAGAGCACGGACGAATCGAGCGCGAGGGGGTCCGCGTGGGTGAGCTCCGCGATGGCCCGGGCGGCCGCTGCGGTGTGCTCGCGGTCGTCCAGGCGGGTGAGGCCGACGACGCTCGTGCGCATGAGCGCGCCGTTGCCGGCGCTGTGCGGGTGCGATGCCGTGTACTCGCGGGCCGCCATCGTCAGCCGGATGCCGGCCGGTCCCGTCGCGCGGCTGGCCACCTCGAGCACGGCACGGGTCTGGATGCCGACGTCCGACGCGCCACCGGTGAGCCAGCCCTCGAACGCGGCGGCGACGGCTTCCAGGGCGGTGGTTGAGGTGAGGTCGGCTCCGGTGGCGGCGACGCGGGCGATGCAGACGGACACCTGGGTGTCGTCGCTCCACTCACCGGGGGCGAGGTCGCCGAGGCCGCCGCCGATCATCTCGGGCTCTCCCCGTGGGGGAGTGGCGAACTCGTACGGGACGCCGAGGGCGTCACCGACCGCGTGGGCGAGCAGGACGCCGCTGGCGCGGTCGGCCTGCTCCGGGGTCAGTGTCATCGCTCTGGTCGTCGGCGTCGGCTCACCCGTGGTCACGGTGACCAGCGTGTCCGCCTCGCGGGAAATGTCAACCTGTCGACGGGTGTGGCGAACCACGCCGTCGGCGCGCGCGAGCGGCTGCTTTGCGCCATGCTGGAACTGCGCCGCGGCGCCGTGGTGGTGGTGTCGGCGCGCGCGGGTCACCCGAGGCCAGCGCAGGCGAACGTGTCACCCGTAGGCGGTCACCGATGCTCACCGTTCATGTCGTCACCAGCATGCGGCGCCTCGTGGCGCTGTCCGTCGCCTGCGTCGTGGTCGTGCTCGCCCTCGGCGGGGCCGGGTCGGCGCAGGCCCGCAGCGTCGGTGCGCTGCAGGTGGGGACGCCAACGGTGGATGACGCGTCGTGCGTCGCCGCGGTGCTGCTGGTCCGCGACGGGTTCCCACGCCGTGCCCTGGCGCTCGTAGAGACGGCTTCGCAGCCGGCGACTGCTCCGCCGTGCGCGAGTGTCGTGGCCGATGCCCAGGCGGCGGCGCAGGTTGCCTCGCTCAAGGCGCAGGCCGCCGCGGAACTCGCCGAGGGGGAGGAGTGGGACAAGGTCACCGAGGCGGCCGCCGCCGCCCTGGAGCTCGATCGCGACAACGCCGCCGCCGCGGAGCTGCAGGTGCAGGCCCAGAAGGCGATCGCCGCCGGGGAGGCCGACGAGGCCGGGGCGACGGAGAAGGCCAAGTCCTCGGTCGAGCAGCTCGTGGACCAGTGGAAGGTCCTGCTCAAGAAGCAGCTCACGCCGCTGGGCTCCCTGCTCCTGCCCCTCGTCGGGATGCTGCTCCTGCTTGTGATCCTGGCCAGGCTCGTCGTCCTCGTCGTGCGTGAGTGGCCGGAGCCGGAGTCGCCACCGACAGGCAGCAGGGAGCGGGACCTGTTCCGCCCACTCATCCTGGTCGGGGGCGTGGTGTCCGTGGCCGGCGCGAGCTTCGTGGCGTCGGTGGCCCTCAGCGACACCTACTCCGCGCCGGTGTCCAGGCCGATGGTGGGGTGGGCGGTGGTCGTGGCGTTCCTCGCCTCGGCTCCGGTCGTCGCCGCCGCGCTCCAGATGAAGGCGCAGCGGGAGGCGCCGCCGGAGGCGCAACGGGAAGCACAGCCCGAGGCGCCGCCACAGGCACCGCCGGAGGAGCCGCGGAAGGCACGAGCCGAGGACACCATGCCCCGGCAGCCGAAGGTCGCGGGTGTCGTGGCCGTGGGGGTGGCGGCCGTCGGGTTGGCCCTGCTCGGTGCCCTGGTGCGCGGGCTCGAGGGCACCGACGTGACCCGCGAGGCCGAGCTCGCGTGGGCGCTGGGGCTCGCGGGGCTTCTGGCGGTGCAGGGCGTCTGGCTGCTGGCGTGGTGGCTGGCGACCCGCATCCGACTGGACGTCAAGGCGTCCTCCGAGGCCGAGATCGGCACTCTGGCAGCACTGCTGAGCGAGCTCGGCGCCGAGAAGCCGAAGGGCCTCGAGGTCCCGCGCGGAGCAGATGTCACCGCCCTCGACGGTGCCCTCGCAGCCCTGCCTGACAACCCCGTGCTCAAGGTCCTCAAGGACATCCTTCGCAGCATCTCCGGGGTGACGCCCTGGACGGCCACGATCGAGGGCGACGCGAAGGCCCGCGTCGTCACCGTGGTGCGCAACGGCCGGACGGTCGGCTCGGCCATCATCGACCCGCAGCGCATGCGCCTCGTTCCGTCGACCGACGCCTCCGGTGACGGCGGCAGCGAGGCGGCCACGACTGCATCCTCGACGACATCGAGCGAGACCGATGCCCCGGACCACACGCTGAAGATGGCTGCGGCCTTCGTGCTGATGACGATGGCTGAGGCTCACCCGGTGATCCGTCGTGGGCTCGCGGGTGCCGTCACCTGGACGAGCCTGGGGTACCACTACGTCGCGACGACCTTCCCCCCCGGCGACGCCGAGGCGCAGCGGCTGCTGGCACGTGCGCTGGACGAGGACCCTGAGAACCGCGCCGCCCGGCTGGCCTTCCGGCACGCCGTCGACCGCGAGTCGGTCGATTGCGACTCCCTCAGCCGGTACGCGACGTTCCTCGAGTCCTTCGTCGCGGACCTGAACGAGAAGAGCTCGATGTTCGACATCGAGACCCTGAAGCTCAGGGCGACATACACCCGCGCGATCATCGAGGTCAACGCGATCTACGCCCACGAGAACGGCAAACACGGCGCCGACGAGGGGACCTGCTCGTTCAACCTGGCCGCCCACCGAGGGGCCGCGCGGGCGGCCCTGGAGTCACTCGACACACTCACGAGACGGGCCGTTCACGATCCGCTGAGGGCGTTCAAGAGCCAGTTCAGCGATGACGTGGCGGGTCTGCGGCTCCTCGTCGGCCTCGACGCGGGGGATCCCAAACCCAACTCCCCGACCGGCATGTACAACCTCGGATGCACCTACGCGTCACGCGGCGACGTCGATTGGCCCTTGGCGGCTGCTGCTCCCGCTGCGCAGCCCAGCGACCGCATCCCGGACGACGAGCTCGCGCGCGGGTGGCTGGACCTGGCGTGCCAGGATCCGCGGAAGAAGGAGTGGCTCACCAAGGACCCCCAGCTCGAGGGCTTCCGCAAGCGCGTCACCTACCGCACCGGCTATCTCGCCGACCCGCGGACCGACTTCTTCACGCTGTCGACCGTCAAGCCGTTGGCCAAGCCCCTGCGCTCGGCCGGGTTCGGTGACGTCTCCCTGATCGCCCAGGCGAACCCGGTCGCCCTGGGCAGCCTGCTCCCCGCGGACCCGACCGTCAGCGCGCAGCTGGTCGAGCTGGCCCAGCTGCGGCTGGGGCTGGGCCAGTTCACGCCTGTCCGGTCTCAGCCCGACCCGGCGGTGGTCGACCCGTTGGAGCTCGACCCGGTGGTTGCCCAGATGGTCGAGTGGCTGAACACCAGGCTGGATGCCGTGTCGCCCCCCAGCGCGAACGACCCGTCCGCGCTGGCGTGGGTCGTGGACCTCGTGTCCCAGCTTGGCCAGGACGCCAGCCCATTCCCGCCTGCGCCCCCGACTGGGGCTGCCGACGAGGCGCCAGCGACCCCCTTGGACGCGTGGGCGATCGAGATCCTGGACCAGCTGACGAGCCGGGGGCTCGCCCGACGGGCCTCGCTGGTGGCCTTGGCCCCGGGTGAGGGGACAGCACTCGCCAAGAAGGTGGTCACGGCGCTGATGAAGACCCACAAGCCGACGTCGGGGCCCAATCTGGCCGCCGGCGAAGCCGACTTCGTCACCCACCTGGCGGCGTGGATGCAGCGTCCGTCCTGACCACCGCCCCACGCCCCGACGCGGGCTGGAGGGAGGCAGATAGCCTCGGGCGATGACGACGTCGCTGCGCATCCCCGGGCTGGTGCTGACCGATCACGTGCTCACCCTGCCGCTCGACCACGACAC
>JAOATP010000191.1 GCA_030158185.1 Propionicimonas sp. | reverse complement strand
CAACGACGAGATCGCGAGCGAGCTCTTCATCACCACGAGCACCGTCAAGGCCCACCTGGCCAGCCTCATGCGCAAGCTCGGCGCCCGGAACCGCGTCGAGGTCGCCATGTGGGCCCACGAGACCGGCCGCGTCTGAAACGAAGGAAAACCGGCCAAGAACAACGGAATCCGCGGTGGTGAGGCATTGACGCGAGCTGGCCACTGTCGAGAGCCTCCGGGGCATTGCGCGACGCCGCGCTCGACAGGAGGCAGTCATGTCCACACCCGCCGACTCCTCTCAGAACGCGGAGCCCCGACGCCGAGTGATCAGTCGCCGGCAGTACCTCGACGGCATGGCCATCGGCGCGGCCGGCTTGGCCGCCGCGGCAGCCAACCCCGCCCTGACCGGGGCGCAGGCGGCCACCATGAGTCGCCCCATCGCGCCCTTGCCCATCCCGCCCGGGTACAACCCAGGGCGCTCGACCGGCATCACGGGGACACCCGACTCCGTGATCGACGGCGTCATGCAGATCGACGGGTTCCCCAACCCCAGCGACGTCCACGACGCCTCCGGTGGTCCCGGCATACGGCGCCCCGCCTTCAACACCGGCGAGACCTACGACGTGGTTGTCGTCGGCGCCGGAATCAGTGGGCTCTCCGCCGCGAAGTACTACCGCGACCGCTTTGGCGCGGATGCCAAGATCCTTCTGGTCGACCCACTCCCCGACTTCGGCGGGCACGCGCCGCATCGAGTTCCGCACCCCCAACGCGGTGACTGGTGCCGAGCAGATGCAACTGCGCACCGGCGGAGCGGTCAACCTCGACAGCCCGTACACGTGGAGCGAGACCTCGGGCGCCTTCCTCGACGTCCCGCCGAGCGACGCCGCCCTCGACATCCTCGACTACCTCGGCGTCGACCTCACCGCCTTCCCGAGCACGAGCGGGCCTGGTACGCCGACCAACCTCGGGCTCGCCGGCTACCTGCTCTTCCCGCATGAGGAGTGGGGCACGGACTCGGTGCAGCGGGTGCGCGGGCTGCCCGGCGAGGCCAACAACCAGGCCGGGTGGCAGGCCTTCGTCAACCGGCTGCCGTACTCGCAGGCGGCGAAGGACGCAATCGTCCGCATCCAGACCGACACGACGACGGACTGGATCGCCTTGAAGCACGGTGCGGGCATGACACCCGAGCAGCGCGTGCACCTGCTCACGACGATCTCCTACAGGCAGTGGCTGATGGACTACCTCGGTGCACCCGAAGAGGCGATCCGCGAGTACCAGCGCGGCTCCCACAGCCTCCTGGGTGCTGGCGCCCAGGTGACCTCGGCCGTCGACAACCGGCTGCTCGAGCGGCCCGGCTTCTCCGAAGCGCTCGGACTGCCCGACCCGACCGCGCTCGCGGACAACGGCTTCCCCGGCATCGGGCGCACCCCGCAGATGAGCTGGCGCACCGGCACCGACCTGCCCGGCAGTCGCGCCTGGCCCGACGGCAACGCCTCGGTCGCCCGCCTCCTCGTCAGCCGACTCATCCCCCAGACCTTCCCCGACGGCCAGCCGAACGTCGAGAACGTCGTCACGGCCCGCTGTGACTACACCCGCCTCGACCAGGGCGGCAGCCCGGTGCGGCTGCGCCTGAACAGCCTCGTGTACCGGGTCGTCCCCGGTGGGTCCCGCGGCGGCGTCGCGAAGGTCGAGTACCAGGACACCCGCACGGGCGGCACCCACTTCGTCCACGCCCGCCACGTGATCATGGCGTGCTGGCACCGGGTGACCGCGCAGGTCGTCCACGGTCTGCCCCAGCAGCAGGTCGAGGACCTCAGCTACGCCCGCAAGGTGCCCCTCATCTACGCCCGTGCGTCGCTGAACAACTGGCGCGCCTTCGCCGACTCCGGCGTCAGCAGCATCTCACCGCGGGGCAACAGCCAGATCTGGGACAGCATCAGCCTGACCATGGGGCAGCGATTCGGCTCGGTCTACGGTCCACGCCCAACAGCCCTGACCAGCCGGCGCTCCTCAACTTCAACATGGTGGCGACCGGGCACGACGCGACACCCCAGCTCGGGGCCTACGAGGTGGGCCGGCAGAAGCTGCTGGAGCTGTCGTTCGAGGACCTCGAGAGCGGGCTGTACGACATGATCGACCGCACGGTCAACGCCCGGGGCGGCGACTTCGACCCCGATCGCGACATCGACGAGATCATGATCAACCGGTGGAACTACGGCTACGCCCACGAGCTCACCTCGCTGTGGGATCCCTCGCTGTACGGCCGCTACGAGGACCAGCCACAGCGTCGCGCGATCGCGCCGTTCCGCAACATCACCATCGCCAACTCCGACGGCCAGGCCTTCGCCTACTTCCACTCTGCCGTCCAGGAAGGCTATCGAGCCGTGCAGGACCTGCCTGGCCGCTGACCGCCCGGACCTGCCTGCTGGCTGAAGGTGGCCAGAAGTTCTTGGTTAGTTTCCCCCCGCAACGAACTCACCGCTGCTAGG
>JAOATP010000190.1 GCA_030158185.1 Propionicimonas sp. | reverse complement strand
TTCCCAAGCTGACAGTGCGGGTTCGATTCCCGTCATCCGCTCCAGGGGCTCGGACAGCGTTGACGGCGGCGTAGTGGCCGGGAGCGGATGAACCACCAGCCATACATCAACGACGGACCACCCGTTGTCGTCCCGGTGCTTCTGGACAGTGTTCCCCGGTGAGCCAGCCACCCTCCTAGGGTTCATCCTGCGCGTGCGCGACCAGCTGCCGGGAACCGTTGACACGGGCGAGGCCAGACGGCCGCCCAACGTCACCCCGTTGCCAACCCCCGAGCCCTATGTGTCCTTCGGCCTGTCGTTCTCAGGGTTGCGGACCCCCACGAAAGGACCTTCATGACACAGGTTTTGTCCCCTGTAGCTGCGCCCACCGCTAGCCCGCTGGCTCACGCGCCCGCTCCAAGGATCGCCGACCCCGGACCGCTTGGCCTCGCGGCGTTCGCGCTCACCACGTTCATCCTCAGCACCTTCAACGCGGGACTGCTGCCCAAGTCGGCCGAGGTCGTCATCCTCGGTGTGGCCCTGTTCTACGGCGGTCTCACCCAGCTGTTCGCCGGGTTGTGGGAGTTCGCCAAGGGCAACACCTTCGGCGCGGTGGCCTTCAGCTCCTACGGCGCGTTCTGGATGTCGTTCTGGTACCTCGTCGCACACTCCGGTCTGACCAAGGATGATGCGGCCGAGGGCGTCGGCATCTTCATGCTCGCCTGGACCATCTTCACCGCGTTCATGACCATGGTCACCCGGCGGATCTCAGGCCTGCTGTTCGGCCTGTTCTCCATCCTGACGATCACCTTCGTGTTCCTGACGGTCGGAGCCTTCGCCTCGGCCCCCCTGCTGACCCAGGTCGGCGGCTACCTGGGCCTGGTCACGGCCTTCACCGCCTGGTACGCCTTCTTCGCCGGTGTCATGAACCTGACCGGCAGTGGACGCCTCCTGCCGACCTGGCCGCGCTGACACCAGCATTCCGCCGCAGGCCACGCGCGGTAACCGGTCCACCTGCGACGCGGGGCACCACCCGGATGCGGCTCATGCCTGCCGGATCAGCCCGAGTTCCGCGAAAGCGAGCGCAAGACCGTCATCTGCCGAGCTCGGGGTGATCCTGTCGGACGCGGCGAGCACGTCCGGGTGCGCATCGGCCATCGCCACCCCGGTCGCCACGAACTGGATCATCTCGAGGTCGTTGGTGCTGTCGCCGAAGGCGATCGTGTCCTCCCGTGCGATGCCGAGGTGGGCGAGCACCAGCGCGATGGCTGTGGCCTTGTGGATGCCGGGCAGCGACATCTCGCCGCTGTTCGCACCGAACTTGGCGACCGTCCCCGGAACGATGTCCAGCTCGCCGGCGAACTCCGCCCGGACGCGAGCGATCGGCATCGATGATCCGAGGAAGGACACCTTGTTGATGTCGTCCCGGAGCAGGTCCTGGTCGACGACGAACCGCTCGACGAACTGCCCGAAGCCCACCGAGAGATCGGCGACGACGGCGGGGTCCGCCTCGTCCCCGTAGACGGCTGCCATGATCCGCTCGCGGGTCCCGGACGTGCCGTACAGCCCGGAGTTGGCCTCGAGGAAGAAGTCGATGCCGTTGTCGCCGAGGAAGGCAACGACGTGCTCGACCACAGCGCGCGGCAGGGACCTGTGGAACAGGATCTCGCCCCGGTACTCCACATAGGCGCCCGAGGACGCGATCACGCCGTCGAAGCCCGCCTCTGTGATGTGGTCCCAGATCTGGGCGATGGCCCGTCCCGTGCACAGGAACACCTGATGCCCGTTGCTCCGGGCGGCGCGCACGGCGGCTGCGGCACTGTCCGGAACGAGCCCGCGCTCGTTCAGGTACGTCCCGTCGATGTCGAGGAAGACGGCCTTGGGCTTCATCTAGTGCTCGCTGGCCAGGCGTGCGACGTGCAGGGTGAGGTAGACGACCTCGTCGGGGGTGATGGGTTTCTCCAGTCGGAGCTCGAGGAGGGCTTTGACCCGTTCGGCGCACAGGTGCGCCTCGGAGAAGGATGTTCGAATGGTGGTGACGAAGGATTCGGGGTTCTCGATGAGTTGTTTGTCCTTGTCGATGCGGACGAAGAAGTAGCGCAGGTGGGTGATGAAGCGGGCGGCGTTGATGCTGTCGGTGTCGAAGTGCCGGTCGTAGGCGGAGTCGAGGATCTGGAAGACCTGCCGGAAGAGTTCGGTCATCTGGAAGGTGCGGGACAGGTCGTCGCTGGCGAACAGTGCGTTGACGAAGTGCAGTGCGATCGGGACGGCTTCGTCGTCCTGGAGGTCGATGCCGGTGCGTTCCCTGACGAGGGTGACGGCGTCGCGGGCGGCCCGCAATTCGTTGGGATACAGGTGTGCGACCTCTGCGCGCAGGGGGTACTCGATGGCGAGGTGTTGCCGCGCACGCTTGATCGCGAAGCTGATGTGATCGGCCAGCGGGATGATCATGCTCTGGGCGAAGGTGGTACCCAGTGTTGCCTGGGCCGACTTCAGGATCTCGGCTGCCAGTGCGAGGTGTTCGGGCGGGATCTCGGTGAGGAAGGCCGAGAGTTGCTGCACGTCGTGTTGGGCGTCGGGTGGGAACCGGTGGGTGACCTTGCTCGCGTCGACCTGGTCGCCGCGCTTGGCCGCGTAGCCGATACCCCGACCGGTGACGACGACGTCGCGGCCGTCCTCGTCGCGGACGAGGACGACGTTGTTGTTGAAGACCTTCAGCACTTCCATGTGCGGTCCTTCCCACGTGAGGGAGCGCGTGGCCGGGCGCGCCGCCCCGCGGAGGTGGCTACGAGTGCAAACGTAGCCGACCTCCGCGGGTTGCGCGCGTCGGACACCGGGCCCGCCGTGCGGTGTGGTGACGGGGATGTTCAGGCCGGGGTGAGGCTGGCGCCGTTGGTGGCGATGACCTCGGCGTACCAGTCGAAGGACTGCTTCCGGTAGCGCTCGAGCGTGCCGCTGCCGTCGTCGTTGCGGTCGACGTAGATGAACCCGTAGCGCTTGCTCATCTGTGCCGTGCTGGCGCTGACGAGGTCGATCGGGCCCCAGGAGGTGTACCCCATCACCTGCACGCCGTCGGCGATGGCTTCGCCGACCTGGAACAGGTGGTCGTTGAGGTAGTCGATGCGGTAGTCGTCGAGCACGGTCTTGACGCCGTTCACCTCGACGAGCTGGTCCTTGGCGCCCAGGCCGTTCTCGACGATGAACAGCGGCTTCTGCCACCGGTCCCAGAACTGGTTGAGCACCACCCGCAGGCCCTTGGGGTCGATCTGCCAGCCCCACTCGCTCGCCTTGAGCGTCGGGTTCGGCACCCCACCCATGAGGTTGCCCTCGCCGGCGACCTTCCTTGCCGGGTCCGCGGTCTCGCACATGCTCATGTAGTAGCTGAACGAGACGAAGTCTGCGGTGTTGGTGAGGATCTCGCGGTCCTGGGCCGTGATGTCGAGCTCGATCCCGTTCTCACGGAAGTACCGCTCGGCGTAGCCGGGGTAGGCGCCGCGGGTGTGGACGTCGCTGAACATCAGGTTGGCGTGGTCGGCGTCCATGACGGCTACGACGTCTGCCGGGTCCGGGGTGAGCGGGTAGATCGGCGCAGCGATGACCATGCAGCCCACCTGGGAGCCGGGCAGCATCTCGTGGGCGATCCGGGTGGCGAGGGCCGAGGCGACGAGTTCGTGGTGCGCCGCCTGGTACAGGTCGGTCTTGCTGAGCTGCTCGAGCGGGGTGTTGATCCCACCACTCATCAGCGGGAAGTGGAGCATCGAGTTGATCTCGTTGAACGTCAGCCAGTACGTGACCTTGCCGCGGTACCGCTCGAACACGGTGCGGACGTAGCGCTCGTAGAAGCCGATCAGGTCACGGCTGACCCAGCCGTTGTACTTCTCGGTGAGGTGCAGTGGGGTTTCGTAGTGCGACAGCGTGACGAGCGGTTCGATGCCGTGTTTGGCGCATTCCTCGAAGACGCGGTCGTAGAACGCCAGGCCCTCCTCGTTGGGTTCGGCATCGTCGCCGTTGGGGAAGATGCGGCTCCAGGCGATCGACAGCCGGAACACGGTGAAGCCCATCTCGGCGAAGAGTGCGATGTCTTCTGCGTAGCGGTGGTAGAAGTCGATGCCGACCTGCTTGAGGTTGTCGTCGGTCGGCGCATCGGTGCGGGGCGACATGATGCCCTTCGGCATCACGTCCTGGATGGACAGGCCCTTGCCGCCCTCGGCGTAGGCGCCCTCGATCTGGTTGGCAGCGGTGGCCCCGCCCCAGAGGAAGCCCGGGGGGAACGGTGTGGTTGCTTGTGACATTCTCTCGATTCCTCTGTCTGAGTGTGGATTCAACGTAGGTGTCGGCCGCGCCGGGCCTGGTCGAGCTCGCGTGGGAGTGGGAGCTCGACCAGGTTCCCGGCCCGCGGCTCAGCGCTCGATGACGATCGCTGTGTCGCCGTGGGTGAGCTGGTGGCCCTCTGCGGGAAGGACGGCGGCGAACTGGGCGGTGTTGGTGATCACGACGATGGTGGTCGGGTCGTAGCCGGCTGCCGTCACCACGTCCAGGTCGACGGTGGCGAGCAGGTCGCCCGCCTCGACGACCTGGCCCTGCGTCACGGCGGCGGCGAAGCCCTTGCCCTCGAGCTGGACGGTGTCGATGCCGACGTGGATCAGCACCTCCACGCCGTCGGCGGACTTGATGCCGAACGCGTGGCCGGTCGGGAAGGCGGTGACGACGGTGCCGGCGAAGGGGGCGTAGACCTTGCCGTTGGACGGGACGATGCCGATGCCCTTGCCGAGTGCGCCGGAGGCGAACACCTTGTCCTTGATCTCGGCGAGGGGGACGACCGCACCGCTGACCGGGGCGCTGACCTCCACAGCGCCGGGGGCTGCGGGGATGAGTTCCGGCTCCCGTGCTTCCTCGTTGGGGATGTCGTCGAAGCCGAGCACCATGGTCAGGGTGAAGGCGATCGCGATGGCGGTGCCGGTACCGATCAACTGCAGGACGAAGCTGCCCTGCTGCATGTAGGCGGCGAGGCCGAGAAGGGACGGGAAGACGAAGGCGCTCGATGCCGAGCCACCTGCTGCAGCGATCGCGCCACCGACGACGCCACCGGCGATGCCGTAGTAGAACGGCTTCTTGAGCCGCAGGGTCACGCCGTAGATGGCGGGCTCGGTGATACCGGCGACGAACCCGGAAAGGGCGGACGGGCCGGCGAGTTCCTTCAGGCTCGTGTTCTTCGTCTTGAAGAGGACGGCGAGGGTAGCGGCGGCCTGGGCGAGGACGGCGGCCGGCAGCGGGCCAGCAAGCAGGGAGTAGCCGATGGTCGAGTAGTCATTGACCATGAAAGGGACGAAGCCCCAGTGCAGGCCGAACAGGACGAACACCTGCCAGAACCCGCCCATCAGTGCGCCGGCGAGCCACGGGACGGTGGTGAACAGCCACGCGATGCCGCTGGAGATGGCCGAGGCCGCATAGCTGGTGACGGGGCCGACGGTCATCAGGGTGAGCGGCACCATGATCAGGAGCACGAGGAGCGGTGTGGTGAAGTTCCGCAGCCATGACGGCAGCACCTTGTTGAGCCAGTGCTCGAGGTAGCTCTGCAGCCAGACGGCGACGATGATCGGGATGACAGAGGACGTGTAGGTGACCATGACCACGGGGATGCCGAAGAACGTGACCGGGTCAGGTGAGCTGGCCAGAGCGACGATGGCCGGGTAGCACAGGGCTGCAGCGATCGCCATCGAGGTGAACTGGTTGACCTTGAACCGCTTGGCTGCGTTCACGGCGAGGAAGATCGGCAGGAACGTGAACAGCCCGTCGCCGGCTGCGTTGAGGATCGCGTAGGTGGTGCCGGCGGCGTCCAGCCAGCCGAACTGGGCGGCCATCGCGAGGAACGCCTTGAGCAGGCCGGCGCCGGCGAGCGGCCACAGGATCGGGGTGAAGATCGAGGAGACCAGGGCGATGAACCGGTTCAGCAGGCTGCCCTCCTCCTTGCCGCCCCCTGCGTCGGTGCCCTCGGCGGTGAGCTTCGAGATCTGGCCGATCTCTGCATAGGCGATGGACACGTTGTTGCCGATGACGACCTGGAACTGGCCTCCGGCCTCCATCACCGTGATCACGCCCGGGAGACGCTCCACGGCGGCCTTGTCGGCCTTGTTCACATCCTTGAGCTTGAAGCGCAGACGGGTTGCGCAGTGTGTGAGGGACGCGACATTGCCTTCGCCCCCGACCTTGTCCAAGACGTCCACGGCCAACGACCGGTAGTCCACTGACGGCATTTCTTCTCCTCGAAACGACTCTGTTCCAGGGCCCGAAACCACAAAAACCCGAGCTCACCCCGGGGTTGTACAAGCATGAGCACACCGAAGCCAGCTCAGGCTTTGCCTCTTTCGAGTAACAACCCTGGGGAACCGCTCAGGTTCCTGGTGAAAGGCTAGCGACGTTCGGGATTACCTGTCAAGGGTTCCGCCCCAGCGTTCCGCCGCGCACGTCCGGAGAGGTCCATTGACGGTCGCCGGGCGCGGGAATAGCGTCGTGGTGAGGCGATCTCGATGAGGATGGTTCGTCAACCCGCCGTAGCGGGCCACTTCTACCCGGGCCTCCCTGCAGTTCTGGGGCGCGCGGTGGGAACTCTGCTCGACCACGCCCGTGGGGTCGCCGAGTTCCCTCCCCTGACGCCGAAGGCACTGATCGTCCCCCACGCCGGCTACGTCTACTCGGGCCCGACGGCTGCGAGGGGCTACGTCCTCCTCGAACCGTCCCGGGCGGGGATCCGGCGCATCGTCCTGATCGGCCCGGCCCACCGTTTCGGCTTCAGCGGACTCGCGCTGTCATCGGCGGCAGCCTTCGCCACGCCGCTGGGAGAGGTGGCTCTCGACCACACCTTCGACGCCGGGCTGCTGGAACTCCCCTACGTCATCGCAGCCGATCGCTACCACGCCCCGGAGCACTCGCTGGAGGTCCAGCTGCCGTTCCTGCAGCGCGTGCTCGACGAGTTCGTCCTCGTTCCCGTCGTCGTCGGCGACGCGACGCCGGAGCAGGTCGCTGCCGTCATCGAGGCCGCCTGGGGCGGGCCGGACACCGTCGTGGTGATCAGTTCCGACCTGTCCCACTACCTGCCCTACGACGACGCCGAGGCGGTGGACAAGGACACGGTGCAGCGGATCCTCGACCTTCGCTGGCCGTTGCCGGACCACGCAGCGTGCGGCGGCAGGGCCATCAACGGGCTGCTCCGCGCCGGATGCGAACACCACCTTCAGCCGGCGCTGGTGGATCGCCGCAACTCCGGTGACACGGCGGGCGACCGGGAACGGGTCGTCGGCTACGCCACCGTCAGCTTCACGGAAACCGCTCACAAGGAGGGACACGATGACCAGAGCTGAAGTCATGACTCCGACCGTTGGCAACAGGGCGGGCGGCTCCGGCCTCGTCCCGCTGCCGCTGCACCCCACGTCGGACCCGTCCGCCGGGCCGATCCTGCTCGGACTGGCCCGCTCGGCCATCGCCGCACGTGGCACGTCGATCCCTCGCACCGGTGGGGAACCCGCGTGGCTCTCGCTCCCGGGGGCGGTGTTCGTCACCCTTAGGAGGAACGGTCGGCTGCGCGGCTGCACCGGGTCGATCGAGGCGAAGCGGAGCCTGCGCGAGGATGTCATGCGAAACGCCTGCGCAGCGGCCTTCCACGATTCCCGGTTCCCGCCGCTGCCGGCGGTGGAGTTGCCGCTGGTGCGGATCGAGGTGTCCCTGCTCTCCCAGACGGAGCAGTTGTCCTTCACCTCGAGGGAGGACCTGCTGGAGCGGTTGCGGCCGGGGGTGGACGGCCTGGTCCTGAGTTGGCACGGTCACCGCGGCACCTTCCTGCCCCAGGTCTGGGAGCAGGTGCCCGACCCTGAGGACTTCCTCGCGCACCTGCTGCACAAGGCCGGCCTTCCGGTGTTCTTCTGGGACCAGGACGTGACCGTGCGGCGCTTCACCGTCACAGCGTGGGCGGAGCCGTCCGAACTCCCGAAGCGGGTGTCGACGTGACCGGCACCCCCGTGCCGCACCCGGCACGCTGGTGGCACCGCCTCGACGACGGCCGGATCCAGTGCGACCTGTGCCCCCAGGAGTGCAAGCTCCGCGAGGGCCAGCGGGGTGCCTGCTTCGTCCGCCGGCGCGACGACGGGCAGCTGGTGCTCACGACGTACGGGCTCGCGTCCGGCTTCTGCATCGATCCGATCGAGAAGAAGCCGCTCGCCCACTTCTACCCCGGCACCAGCGTGCTGTCCTTCGGCACCGTCGGGTGCAACCTCGCCTGCCGGTACTGCCAGAACTGGGACATCAGCACGTCCCGCGACGCGGAGCGACTGCAGGACGCGGCAGCGCCGGAGGTGATCGCGCGGGCGGCCACCCGGTTCGGCTGCAGCAGTGTTGCGTTCACCTACAACGATCCGGTCATCTTCGCCGAGTACGCGATGGACGTCGCCGACGCCTGCCACGAGGCCGGCGTGCGCACCGTCGCCGTGACGGCTGGGTTCATCGCCGAGCGTCCTCGCCGGGAGTTCTTCGCACACATCGACGCGGCGAACGTCGACCTGAAGGCCTTCACGGAGGAGTTCTACGTCTCGCTGACCCGCTCACACCTCCAGCCGGTGCTTGACACGATCCGCTACCTCGCCCACGAGACGTCGGTGTGGCTGGAGCTGACCACGCTGCTGATCCCGGGCCACAACGACTCCGCCGCGGAGATCGGCCGGCTCTCCAGCTGGGTCGCATCCGAGCTCGGCCCCGACGTCCCGCTCCACTTCTCCGCCTTCCACCCGTCGCACCACCTTCGGGACGTCCCTCCCACTCCACCGGCCACGCTGTCACGCGCGCGCCGCATCGCGATGGACTGCGGCCTGCGCTACGTCTACGTCGGCAACGTGCACGATTCCGACGGTGACACCACCTGGTGTCCCCGCTGTGGCACTGCCCTGATCCGGCGCGACTGGTACCGGATCCTCGAGTGCCGTCTGGGTGCAGACGGGAGCTGTCCGGACTGTGGGTTGCCCGTTCCCGGCCACTTCGCCGAGACGGCGGGCGACTTCGGCCCCCATCGCATTCCGGTCAGCCTCAGCGGTTCCTGAGGCCGCGAACCACGGCCCGGAAAAGGGGGTGCGATGAGTGAGGCCCGAACCTCCCCTTCCGGCGGGTCGGCCAGGTTGTTCTTCATCGACTGGCTCCGGGTCATCGCTACTGCACTGATCTTCGCCTACCACTGCGCGCGCCCCTTCGACGACTTCGAGGCCTGGCACATCAAGTACGGCGATCTCACCGCGATGTTCACCTACCCGATGGGCATCGCGAGCCAGTTCGTCATGCCGCTCTTCTGGCTGCTGTCCGGCATGGGCATGTGGCTGGCGCTGCAGGTGATGCCGACGATGGCGTTCCTGCGGCGTCGCCTGGTCCGCCTGCTCGTTCCGGTGATGACTGTGGGCTGGCTCGTCCTGTGCCCTCCGCAGGTCTACATCGAGAGCACCACGGACCAGCACTACAGGGCCCCGCCGTTCGTCGGCACCTTCTGGGAGTTCGTCCCGCACTACTTCACCGGTGGGGCCTACGGCTTCGGTGGCTGGTTCCCGGTTGCCGGATTGCACCTGTGGTACCTGTTCTACCTGGCGCTCTTCACCCTCGTCTCGCTGCCGCTCCTGCGGTACCTGAGCGGTGCCACCGGGCGACGCGTCGTTGCCCGACTTGCCTCATCGGCGGACGGCTGGTGGGTGTTGCCCGTTCTCGGTCTCCCCCTGCTCGCGACCGAGGTGCTCCTGCCGCCGGGCATCCCGATCCTGAGTTGGCCCGAGGGTGGCTGGAGGCTCGGCACCTACGGGATGATCCTGGTCCTCGGCTTCGTGCTCGGCTCCGATGTGCGGCTGCGGGCCGCAGCGCAGAAGTGGCGCCGGCTCTGGCTCGCCCTCGCCGTGACGACGCTCGTCCCCTTGCTCTTCCTGGCGATGACCATCGGGGAGCTGGCCTGGGGGACGACGGACTTCGCCTTCCAGTGGGCGCTGCGGACGATGAACGGCTGGCTGTGCCTCCTTGCGATCATCGGGTACGGCTCGCGCTACCTGCACCGACCGACCCGCTGGCTACGCGCCGCCGGTGAACTCGTGCTTCCGTTCTACGTCCTGCACCAGACCGCGATCGTGCTGCTGGTCCACGGGATCCGCGACTGGCCGCTGCCGATCATCGTCGCCTACCCGCTGGTCCTGACGGTGGCGTTCCTCGCCTGCGCAGGGGGTTGCCTCATCGTCCGGAGGTACCGGGTGCTGCGGTTCCTGTTCGGCATGCCGGGCCCACATCCTCGCACGGCATCGGGTGACCGGCGGAGCCCGCTGCCCGCGGCCGAGTGACCGCAGCCGACCGCCCCGCCTAGGGCGTCGGTGCGACCAGGTGGAGCTCCTGGCGTCCCTGGGGAAGGTCGACCTCGACAACGGAGCCGACGTGCAACTGGCGCCCGCGCCGGGTTTCCTGCTCCCCGTCCACCGTCACTGCACCGCCGGAGATCAGGGCCTTCGCCTCGCTGCCGTCCATGGCGAGGCTGGCGTACTTGAGCAACTGGCCCAGACGGA
>JAOATP010000189.1 GCA_030158185.1 Propionicimonas sp. | reverse complement strand
CTGTCGAACCCGGCCCTCGCCCTGGCAGTGCTCCACCGCGACCAGCAACGCCACACCGGCGAGAACACCGACCGTGATGCCGCCCCGGCCAGCGACCTGCTGGCCGGTGTGCCCGACAGCCTGCTGGAGCAGCTGGCCACCATCGACCCCAAGAAGCTGCTGCCGAAGTCCACCCTGTTCGTCCACGTCAGCGACCGCTCGATCCGCACAGGCCGCGGCGCCGCCCGCGTCGAGGGCATCGGGCCCATCCCCGTCGGACAACTCCACAGCCTGCTCAAAGGCACCCGGGTCCGCATCCAGCCCGTCTTCGACCCCGGCAGCGTGCCACCGGTCGACTCCTACGAAATCCCGGCACCCATACGCCGCGCCGTGCTCCTGCGGAACCCGACCGACACCTTCCCCTACGGCTCCTGGCCCAGCCGCCACCTCGACCTCGACCACACCGACCCCTGGCGCGACGACGGAACCCCCGCCCAAACCTCCGTCGACGGTTTGCAACCCCTCATCCGCCGCGGACACCGCGCCAAAACCCACGGCAAGTGGCACGTCGAGCGAGACCCACGAGGCGGACACCTCTGGCGAAGCCCCCTCGGCCTCACCTACCACGTCCTCCCCGACGGCCGCACCTACAGGGTGAAGGACCAGGGCGCGTCAGCCGACGATGAGCATTCCGGGACAGCGAGCCGGCCGGCGATGAGACCTCACCAGGTCAGGGTCGACATCATGATCAGTTCTGGAACATCTTCAGGGTGAGGTTCTGCATGGCCGGATCCTCGTTCCAGACGTGCCGCAGGCGATCCTTCAATGCCATCGCGGCAGCCTCTGGATCAGCTGCGTCCGTGATCGCACGGGAGACGGCGACGCGTCGCGCGCCGGCGTCCAGCACCTCGTCGAGGTTCGACGCCGTGACGCCACCCACGGCGAACCACGGCTTCGACTCCGCGGAGCTCGTCGGTGCCGCCTTTGCGGCGTGGCGCACCAGTGCCAGTCCGGCATCGCCCATCGGCAGACCGCCGTAGACCGGCCCGACGGTCAGGTAGTTCACGTCGGGGTCCGCGACCGCGGCATCGATCTGCTCCGTGGAATGGCAGGAGCGCCCGATCAGCCCCCACTGATGCAGGTGGGTGCGCGCAACGGACGCCTTCTCACCCCGCTCCGACAGATGCAGCAGGTCGGACTGGAACTTCTCGGCCAGGGCGCCGGACTCGTACACGCTCACCAGCCCCTGGTAGCGGTAGCCGATCTCGCGCATCACCTTCAGGGCGGCGAGCAGCGCAGCCTCATCCGCGTCCGGGTCACGTAGCTGGACCATGTCGACACCACCGGCGAACCCGGCGTCGATGAACCCCGCCAGATCGCCGACGTCAGCGCGCGTCCCGGTGATGAGCAGCAGGCGGGCCAGCCCGAGACGGGTGGCCAGGCCGAGGAGTGCGGTCATTCGCCCAGCCTATTGCCGCGGCGGGTCGGCGGACCGAACTTGGCATGCACTCCTAGAATCGCCCCTAGGTCTGGCAGGCCTACTTCCCCGACCCTGTCCGGAGCCAACGTGACGACCATGAACAACAACGACCCCCTCGTGGGGCACTTGTTGGACGGCCGATACGAGATCCTCCACAAGCTCGCCCGCGGCGGCATGGCCACCGTCTACCTCGCCACCGACCGTCGCCTCACCCGCACCGTTGCCGTCAAGGTGATGCACGACAACCTCGGCAGCGACCAGGACTTCGCCAACCGCTTCGACCGCGAGGCCCGCGCGGCAGCCCGCCTCTCGCACCCGAACGTGGTCTCGGTCTTCGACCAGGGTAACGACAACGGCCGTCCGTACATGGTGATGGAGTACGTCGAAGGCTCGACCCTGCGGAACCTGATCACCCGCGAGGCGCCGATGGAACCCCAGCGTGCGCTCGACCTGCTGATTCCGGTCGTTTCCGCTGTCGCGGCCGCCCACGAGGCCGGCATCATCCACCGCGACCTCAAGCCGGAGAACGTGCTGATCTCCAGCCGCGGCCAGATCAAGGTCGCCGACTTCGGCCTCGCACGCGCTGTCACCGCCCATACCGCGACAGCAAACGGCATGCTCATCGGCACCGTCTCCTACATCGCCCCGGAACTCGTCACCCACGGACACGCCGACACCCGCTGCGACGTCTACGCCCTGGGCGTGATGCTGTTCGAGATGCTCACCGGACGGAAGCCGCACACCGGCGAAACCCCCATCCAGGTGGCCTACAGCCACGTCCACAACGAGATCACCCTGCCCTCGATCAGCGCGCCGGCCCAGTGGCGGGACACCCGTTCTGCCGTTCCGGCGTACCTGGACGCGCTGGTGGTGTCGGCAGCCGCCCGCCAGCCCGCCGATCGGCCGATGGACGCCAAGGTGCTGGTCGATCATCTCCGCGCGGCCCGCGACGCCATCGGCCATGGCGTGATGGATGATCCCCAGCTCACGATGCGCATGCGCGAGACCACGCTCGACGACGCCAACCAGGTCACGGAGATGGTGCCCGCCTTCAGCGCGGCAGGCGCAGAGGTCCAGCGGACGGCCACGTTGCGCTTCACCCCGTCCACGCCCATCAGCCCCAACCATCCCGGCGTCGCCGACGGGATGGCGTACTACGATGACGTACCCCAGCACCCGCCGTCGCCCGCTGCCGTCCCCCTGCTGGAACGTCAGGCCCGCAAGCGCCGCCGCGGCGGAATCTCGTTGCTCGTGCTCATCCTCGTCGCGGCCATCCTCGGCTTCGGCGCCTGGTACTTCCTGTCGGGGCAGTTCACCACGACGCCTGACTTCACCAACCAGACCAGGGCGCAGGCCGAGCAGTTGGCAACAAGGAACGGGCTCCAGCTCGCATGGGGCGAGGACTTCAGCGAGACCGTCCCCGTCGGACAGGTGATCCGCACCGATCCCGGCACCGGCGACCGCGTACTCCGCGGCGGCACGGTCACGGCGTTCCTCTCCAAGGGTCCCGAGCGCTACCCGGTGCCATCGCTGGCCGGACGGACGCCTGAGGACGCAGCGCAGACGCTCGAGGATGCCCATCTCAAGGCGGGCAAGCAGATCGAGGTCTACCACGAGACCATCCCCGTCGGCACAGTGGTGAGCGGCTCGATCGATGCGGCCAAGCTGGTCAAGCCTGGAACGGTCGTCGACATCAACGTCTCCAAGGGCCCTGCGCCGGTGAAGATCGTCAGTTTCAAGGACAAGCCGTTCACCGAGGCGCAGGCCTACTTCACGAGCAAGGGCCTGGTCGTGCAGAAGGCCCCGGAGGACAAGTTCGACCAGAAGATCGCAGCCGGCAACGTGATCTCGTCCGACCCCAAGAGCGGCACGCTCGCGCGGGGGGAGACGATTACCTTCACGGTGTCGAAGGGACCCGAACTGGCCGAGGTGCCCAACGTGTACCTGATGACGGTCGAGGACGCCCGCAGGGCGCTGACGCGCGCCGGGTTCAAATTCGCGGTCGTGTACGACTCGCGCATCTTCAACCGGGTGAAGTTCGCCGACCCGGCCAGCGGCCAGATGGCCCCGAAGGGCTCAGTCGTCACCGTCCACGTCGGCTGACGGTCAGGCCGGCGTCCAGGGACCCTTGCCACGCAGGTCGACAAGCTTGCACGGCGTCATGTCTGTGACGCGGCCGAACACCAGACCCCAGCCACGCTCGTTCAGCAGGCCGTCGTGGATCGGGAAGCCCTGCACGGCGCCCACAGCGCGGGCGAAGTCGACGGTTTCCTTCATCGCAGCCCACGGCCCGTAGGCAGGCACCCCCAGCACGTCGACGCCGGACGGCGCCTCGGCGAGGCTGTCACCGGGGTGGTAGAACGTCGGCTCGCCCTCGCCGCTGACCACGAGCCCGACATTGCCGATCCGCGGGATGTCGCGGTGGATCACGGCGTGCAGCCCGCCGACCGCCGACACCGTTACCCCACCGAGTGTCACGCTGGTGTCCGCAGTGATCGGCTCGGCCCGATCCAGGCCGACGGCCTCGATCACGCCGGGCTCCACCAGCACCCGCGCCTGCGGGTTGGCGGCCACCAGCGCGGGCACGTGGGCAGGGTCGACATGGTCGGGATGCAGGTGGGTCACAAGGATCGCGTCCAGGTCGGTCAGGTCGTGCCAGGCGTCGGAGAAGTTGCCGGGGTCGATCAGCAGCCGGATCCCGGACGTCTCAACCAGGACCGCGGAATGACCAAGATGGGTGAGTTGCATGCCCCGAGCCTACGCGTCGGTAACGCCGATCTAGACTCGTTTCCGACCTCTCCAGCGTCGCAGAAGGAGCGTTCGAATGCCCCGCCCGACCACCCGTATCGACCTCCTCGACGCCAGTGCCGCGGGATACGCCAGGCTCATCGGCCTGGTCGAGTCCCTGACTCCGGGCCAGGCGGAGGAGGAGTTCCCCTTCGAGGACCGCGACCGCAACGTCCGCGACGTCCTCGCCCACCTCCACGAGTGGCACCTGATGCTGCTGGGTTGGTACCGCATGGGCATGGACGGCGAGAAGCCGGCGATACCCGCCGAGGGCTACACCTGGCAGACGCTGCCGGCACTGAACCGGACCATCCAGCAGAGGTATCAGGACGTGCCGCTGGGCGAGGTCCGGCGGCTCCTGGACGCCAGCCATGCCGAAGTGCAGGGATTGATCGCAGCCCAGACCGATCCAGAGCTGTTCGAGAAACGTCGGTACAGCTGGACCGGCACCACCTCTCTGGGCGCCTACCTGGTGTCGTCCACGTCCAGTCACTACGACTGGGCCTTGAAGAAGCTGAGGCGTTACACCCGGACTCTGTCCTAGCTTCCCGCCGCGCTGAGTCGCTGCACCGCGTAGGCCATCGCAAGGGAGTAGCCCTGCGGCCCGAAGCCGGCCATGACGCCAACGGCGAGGTCGGAGAGGAAGGAGTGCCGGCGGAACTCCTCCCGGGCGTGCACGTTGGAGATGTGCACCTCACAGAACGGGACGGCAACCGCGGCGAGCGCGTCGCGGATCGCGATCGAGGTGTGGGTGAACGCGCCGGGGTTGATGATGATGAACCGGGTGCCATCCGCGCGGGCTTCGTGCAACCGGTCGATGATGGCGCCCTCGTGGTTGCTCTGGAAGGTGTCCACCTCGAGCCCGGCCGCTGCGCCCTGCGCGACGAGCCCCGCTTCGATCTCGGCGAGGGTGGTGGAGCCGTAGATCTCCGGCTCGCGGGTACCGAGAGTGTTCAGGTTGGGCCCGTTGATGACCAGCACGTCCATGACGCCTACTCTCCCACGCCGTCCATGCCGAGCGCGGCCAGCACGTCCGCGACGACCTCACGTGGCGAGCGTCCGCTCACCGGCACGGCGACCCGCGCAGCCTCCCGGTAGCCGTCCTGGCGGCGGTCGTACAGCCCGGAGAGGTCCGGCTGGTGGAGCATGGGACGCCCTGGGTCGGCAGCCACCCGCTCCAGCGCCTCCTCGAAGGCGACGTCCAGCAGCACCACCTGGTGGCCGGCGAGCGCCGCACGGACCGCAGCGGTCGTCAGCGCCCCACCGCCGACGGCGAGCACGACGTCGGGACCCGACATCAGGCGAGTGATGGTGGCAGCCTCGACCCGCCGGAACTCCGCCTCGCCGCGCGTCGCGAAGATCTCGCGGACGGCCAGCCCCTCGGCGGCCTCGATCACGGCGTCGGAGTCGACGAACGGCATGCCGAGGTGCTGCGCAAGGAGGCCACCCACCGTGGTCTTGCCCGCTCCCATGAACCCGATCAGGACGATCACGACGCCTCCCCCAGCGCGGCCCGGCCCGCGGCGAACATGGCCTCCAGCGGCGCGGCCCGTCCGGTGAACAGGGCGAACTGCAGCGCCGCCTGGTGCACCAGCAGGTCGAGCCCACCGACGACGGTCATGCCCGCGACCGCGGCCGCTCGCGCCAACGGCGTTGGCCAGCCCGCGTACACGGCGTCGAAGAGCAGCCCCTCACGACGGCCAGGGAGGACGAAGCCGTCGGCCGCACCGCCCGGCAACGTCGACAACACGGCCGGTTCGGACCCGGCGAACCAGTGGCCCAGCGGCGCAAATGACACGTCCACCCCGGGTGCTGCCGTCGCTGCCCAGGAGCGGAGTTGCTCCCCCTTGGCCTGGTTGCGCGCATACACGTGCACCCGGGTGACCTCGAGTTCTGCCAGCGCCAGCAGGGCGGAGCGGGCTGTGGCCCCCGCGCCGAGGATCGCGGCCCGCGTCCAGTCCGCGTCCCAGGCCGGACGGAGCGCGTCAACGAGGCCGGGCACGTCGGTGTTGTCGGCGCGCCAGTCGCCGGAGTCGAGCCGCACGAGCGTGTTGCCCGCACCGGCCCGCCGGGCGAGCGGTGTCACCTCGGCAGCAACCGCGAGGCAGGCCTCCTTCAGCGGCATCGTGAGGCTCAACCCACGCCAGTCGCCGTCCAGCCCCGCAACGAAGCCGGCGAGCTCGTCGGCCTGCAGCTCGAAGCGGCCGTAGGACCAGCCGGTGAGCCCGAGCTCTGCGTACCCGGCGGCATGCAGCACGGGCGACAGCGAGTGCGCGACCGGCGAACCGAGGACGGCGGCTCTCACCCCGCCAGCACCCCCGCGACGATCCGGCCCGCCTCGATCGCCTCGTCGACCGAGACCTCCTGGTGGGTCACCGCCCGTACGGCGCGAGCGCCCACGGCGGAGAGCTTGACGCCTTCAGCGGCGGCCGCTGCAACGACGGACGCAGCAGTGGCCTCGCCGGCGTCGAGCACGACGATGTTGGTCTGCACCCGCGCGGCCTCGACGGCTGTCGGCACCACGGCTGCCACCTCCGCGGCGAACGCAGCCGCTGCAACGTGGTCGTTCGCGAGCCTCGGCAGGTGGTTGTCCAGGGCGTAACCCGCCGCAGCGGCCAGCAGGCCGGCCTGTCGCCAGCCGCCACCGAGCCGCTTGCGCTGCACGCGCGCCCTCGCGATGTTCGCAGCCGTCGAGACCAGCATCGAGCCGATCGGCGCACCGAGGCCCTTGGAGAAGCAGACGTTGACGGTGTCGAACAGCCGCCCGTAGTCGGCCAGCGGCACCCCGGTTGCTGCGTAGGCGTTCCACAGGCGCGCGCCGTCGAGGTGCAGGCTGACCCCCGCGTCGCGACAGAGCTGCGACACCTCGGCGAGGTGCTCGTACGGCTGGATCGTTCCGCCGCCGAAGTTGTGCGTGTTCTCCAGCGCCACGGCGGCCGTCGACACGAGGTAGGGGCCGGCGTCGGGAGCGATGATGCCGGCGATGGTCGCGGCATCCGCCACCCCGTTGGCCGAGTCCCAGGTGCGCATCGTGATGCCGTGCAGGGCTGCGTGCGCCCCCATCTCCGCCCTGGCCACGTGCGCGCGGACGTCGCAGACGAGCTCCTGGCCGGGCTGGACGAGGAGCCACACCCCCAGCAGGTTCGCCATCGACCCCGTCGGGCAGAACAGGCCGGCCTCGTGGCCCAGCAGCTCCGCCACCCGTGCCTCGAGGGCGTTGACAGCAGGGTCCTCCGCGTAGACGTCATCACCGACTTCCGCGGACGCCATCGCGGCCAGCATCCCTGCCGTCGGTCGCGTCAGGGTGTCGCTACGCAGGTCGATCACGGTCGCCAGCCCTTCAGAAATCTTCGGCAGAGTATTCCTGCACGGGGTTCACCCGGCGGATCCGGCCGTCGGTGAGTCGTTCGGCCACCATGAAGGCCAGCTCCAGCGACTGGTTGCGGTTGAGGCGGGGGTCGCAGGCCGTCTCGTAGCGGTTCGAGAGGTCGGCCTCAAGGATCTCGCCAACACCCCCGACGCACTCGGTGACGTCGTCGCCGGTCAGCTCGATGTGCACGCCGCCGGGCCAGGTGCCCAGCGCCTGGTGCACGTCGAAGAACCCGTTCAGCTCGTCTGCCACCTGGTCGAAAGCGCGGGTCTTGTAGCCCAGCGACGTCTCGAAGGTGTTCCCGTGCATGGGGTCGCAGACCCAGGCGACCTTGCGGCCGGTGTCCTCGATCGCCTCGATGATCGGCGGCAACGCATCGCGCACCTTCTCCGCACCCATCCTGCTGATGATGGTCAGCCGGCCGGGCTCCTGGGTGGGGTCGAGGCGTTCGGCGAGTGCGACAGCGTCGGACGGCGTCACCGTCGGGCCGAGCTTCATGCCGATCGGGTTCCGCAGGTGCCGCAGGTACTCCACGTGCGCCCCGTCCAGCTGGCGGGTGCGCTCACCGATCCAGACCATGTGGGCGCTGGTGTTGTACGGGGTGTCGGTGCGCGAGTCGATGCGGGTCAGGGCGTGCTCGTACTCCAGCAGCAGCGCCTCGTGGCTGGAGTAGAAGTCGACCGTCCGGAACGTGTCGGAGTCCACACCGCAGGCCACCATGAACGCCAGCGCCCGCTCGATCTCGGCCGCAAGGCTCTCGTACCGCTCCTCGACGTTGGAGTTGCGGACGAAGTCGGAGTTCCAGGTGTGCACGGCCCGCAGGTCGGCGAAGCCGCCCTTCACGAAGGCGCGCAGCAGGTTCAGCGTCGCCGCCGAGTGGTTGTAGACCTCGATCAGCCGTCGCGGGTCGGGACGCCGGGCGTCCGCCTCGAACGGCAGCGCGTTCACCGCGTCACCGCGGTAGGCAGGCAGCGTGGTCTCGCCCCGGGTCTCGGTGTCACGGCTGCGGGGCTTGGCGTACTGCCCTGCGATGCGTCCCACCTTCAGCACCGGCACCTGCGCCGCGTAGGTGAGTACGACGGCCATGCTCAGCAACACCCGCAGCTTGCCGCGGATGTTGGCAGCGGTCACCGACTCGAAGGTCTCCGCGCAGTCACCACCCTGCAGCAGGAAGGAACGGCCGGCGGCGACGTCGGCGATCTTGCCGCGCAGGTCGTCGCACTCCCCGGCGAACACAAGGGGCGGACGGTGCCTCAGCTCTGCAAGGACGCGCGCCACCTCGTCTGCGTCGGGGTACGTCGGCTGCTGGGCTGCGCCCAGGCGGTGCAGATCGGCAAGGGACGGGATCGGTGAGAGCACGGCGGTCAGGATAGTCCGCCGGAGGGCACCGGCGGCGGGGTGGCCCCGTAGCCGGGACGCGGGAGCATCCTTGCCTCCACCTCAGCGGCACTCAGTGACCCGGTCTTGACCGACGTGCCGTAGCCGTCGATGTAGGCCTGGCCCGAGAGCTGCTGGATGTCGTGCATGATCTCGTCCGTGATCCACCTCAGCGTGTCGCGGTCCTCCGCGAGCGCTGCGTAGGCACTGAAGTCGTGCGGCCGGCCGATCACGATCCGGGGCTTCCAGATCCACGGCAGGCCGATGGCCGTCCGGATCGGCGCGGTGTCCGCGACCGCAACGGGGATCACGGGGACGCCGGAGGCGAGCGCCATCCGGGCTACGCCGGTGCGTCCCTTGTAGAGCCGGCCGTCCGGGGACCGGGTGCCCTCGGGGTAGATGCCGACGAGGC
Organism: Propionicimonas sp.; assembly: GCA_030158185.1. Taxonomy (GTDB): domain Bacteria; phylum Actinomycetota; class Actinomycetes; order Propionibacteriales; family Propionibacteriaceae; genus Propionicimonas. The sequence goes on along the minus strand of JAOATP010000189.1, from coordinate 1,185 downwards.
CGCCGTCCGCGAGCACCTGCAGCACGGGGCTCAGCCCTTCGAGGCTCACCCTGCCGCCGGAGCGGTCGAGCGGCACCTGACCGACGGCCTTCAGGAACCAGGCGATGATCTTCGACCAGATCCCGCGGTTGCCGGTGAACAGTTCGGCCTTCGCAGGGAACGTGACCTGTCGGCGCAGCAGTGCCGGCATCACGAAGGTGTCGCCCGCGGCGAGGTGGTTGCTGGCGAGGATGGCCCCGCCGGTCTCGGGCACGTTCTCCTCGCCCTCGATCCGCGCCTGGAACAGCCACCGCACCACAGGTGCGAAGAGCAGGTTCTTGAACAGCTGGTAGTACATCAACGCCCTCCGCGTCCGGTGCCTCCCGACAGCCTACGATGACCGCATGCAGGTGAGCGATTTCGCGCAGCCCTTCCACGCCGACGGCGGCCGGGTCGGGGTCTTGTTCTGCCACGGCTTCACGGGATCACCGTGGTCGCTGCGGGAGTGGGCGCAGGTAACGGCCGATGCCGGCTACCGGGTGTCGCTCCCCCGGCTTCCCGGGCACGGCACGAGCTGGCAGGAACTGAACCTCACGGAGTGGCGTGACTGGTACGGCGCTGCCGAACAAGCCTTCCTCGAGCTGCGCGCCCAGTGCGACACCGTCTTCATCGCCGGCCTCAGCATGGGGTGTGCGCTCGCCCTGCGGATTGCGGAGAAGTACCCCGACCAGGTCGCGGGCCTGGCGCTGGTGAACCCCGCCGTCATGGGCTACCCCAAAATGCGGGCAGTGCCGGTGCTGCACCACTTCCGCGCCTCGGCGAAGTCGATCGGCTCCGACATCGCCGAGCCGGGCATCCAGGAGCTCGCCTACGCCCGGACGCCGCTGAAGGCCGCCAACTCCATGATGCGCATGTGGGTGGACGTGCGCGCCTGCCTCGACCTGGTGAGCTGTCCCGTGCTGGTGTTCCGCTCAGCGACCGACCATGTCGTGCCGGCAGCGTCGACGGCGTTCGTGCTCAGCCATGTGTCGAGCGACGTGATCACCGAGCGCATCCTCGAGCGCAGCTACCACGTCGCAACGATGGACCGGGACAGGGAACAGATCTTCACGGAGTCGCTGCAATTCTTCGCAGAGCACTCAGGTACCACTGCGTCACCCGACGCAGTTCCGCAGGGGTGACCGAGCCCGACTGGTGGATCGCGCG
>JAOATP010000188.1 GCA_030158185.1 Propionicimonas sp. | reverse complement strand
GGGTGCGGCCACCGAATAGCCGTACTCGAAGCCCATCGACGCGTACTCGCTGAGGAGTGAGTCGAACACATGGAACCGGCCCTGGTCGGGCGTCAGGTGCTTCAGGGGAACGTAGGCCTGGTTCGTCACCCTGTCGATGACGGCTGCGAACCGCTGGCTGAAGGTGCCGCGGCGGCTGTCCTGGCCGACGAGGCGCACCGGGCGACCCTCCATCAGCAGGGAGCCGAACGCCAGCAGTTCCGCGGTCGCCCAGTCGATCGGGCCCGTGCGAATGGCGTCCGCGCGACGCTGGAGCTGGGGCAGCACCTTCGGGTGCACCGTGAAGCCCTCGGGGAAGGTCAGGTGTGCCTTGGCGACGGCCTCCATCTGCTCGGAGGTGATCGCCGTGCCCTGCTCCTTGCCCAGCTTCGCGGGGTAGTACGGCGCCCTGCGGTAGGACTCGTCCTCCTCGACGACGGCTTCGCGGACCTCCCGGAAGACACTCTCGAGCCGGTTGCGGAAGCGCGCCATGACGGCCTCAGCGTCCTCGACGGAGATGTCACCGCGTCCGATCAGCGCCTCGGTGTAGAGCTTGCGGACGCTGCGCTTCTGCTCGATCAGGTCGTACATCAGGGGCTGGGTGAAGCTGGGGTCGTCGCCCTCGTTGTGGCCGCGGCGGCGGTAGCAGACCAGGTCGACGACGACGTCCTTCGCGAACCGCTGGCGGAAGTCGAACGCCACCTGCGCCACGCGGGCGACGGCTTCGGGGTCATCACCGTTCACGTGGAACACCGGCGCCTGGATGGCCTTGGCAACGTCCGTGCAGTAGGTGGACGAGCGCGACTCGATCGGTGCGGTGGTGAACCCGACCTGGTTGTTGACGACCAGGTGGATCGTTCCGCCGGTCTTGTAGGCGCGCAGCTGGCTCATCTGCAGGGTCTCGTAGACCACGCCCTGGCCGGAGAAGGACGCGTCGCCGTGCATCAGGATCGGCAGCACCGGCCATCCCGGCACCTTGCCGACACGGTCGATCTTCGCCCGGACGATGCCCTCGACGACCGGGTTGACGGCCTCGAGGTGGGACGGGTTGGCCGCGACGGAGGTCTTGATCGTCTTGCCGCTGGCCGCGGTGAACTGGCCCTCGGAGCCCAGGTGGTACTTCACGTCACCGGAGCCCTGGGTGAGCCGCGGGTCGAAGTTGCCCTGGAACTCACGGAAGATCTGGCCGTAGGACTTGCCGACGATGTTGGCAAGCACGTTCAGGCGTCCCCGGTGCGGCATGCCGATGATGGCCTCGTCGACGCCGTCCCCAGCAGCCTGTTCGCACAGCTCATCGAGGAAGACGATCGTCGACTCGCCACCCTCGAGGGAGAACCGCTTCTGACCGACGAACTTGGTCTGCAGGAACGTCTCGAAGATCTCCGCCTCGTTCAGCTTGTCCAGGATCCGCAGGTGTTCCTCCCGCGGCCAGGGCTCGAACGGGCGCTCGAAGCGCTCCTGGATCCAGGTGCGCTGCTCGTTGTCGGAGATGTGCATGTACTCGACGCCGACGCTGCGGCAGTACGTGCCGCGCAGCATCGCGAGGATGTCCCGCATCGTCGCGACCTCGCCGGAGTGGCCGCCGAAGCTACCGACCGGGAACTCGCGGTCCAAGTCCCACAGCGTCAGGCCGTGGTACTCGATCGCCAGTTCGGGGTGACTGCGCTGCCGGAACTCGAGCGGGTCGATGTCGGCCATGAAGTGACCGAGGTTGCGGTAGGCGTTGATCAGGCTGAAGATCCGGGCGCTGCGCGGGATCGAGCCGGCCCGGTCGTCGCTGATGTCGCTGGCCCAGCGGATCGGGGTGTAGGGCACCCGCAGGGCGTCGAAGATCTCGTCGTAGAAGTCGTGTTCGCCGATCAGCAACTGGTGCATCCGGCGCAGGAACTCCCCGGACTGTGCGCCCTGGATGACCCGGTGGTCATACGTCGAGGTGAGCGTCGTGACCTTGGAGACGCCCAGCTGGTTGATCCGTGCCGTGCTCGCGCCCTGGAATTCCGGCGGGTAGTCGATCGACCCGACGCCGAGGATCATGCCCTGGCCGGCCATGAGCCGCGGGACGGAGTGGTTGGTGCCGAGCCCGCCGGGGTTGGTCAGGGACGCGGTGGTGCCCGCGAAGTCGGCGACCGTGAGGCTGTTGTCGCGCGCCTTGCGGACGAGTGCCTCGTACGCCGCCCAGAACTGCGCGAAGTTCAGGTCCTCGCAGTTCTTGATGTTGGGCACGAGCAGCTGCCGGGTGCCGTCGGGCTTGCGCATGTCGATCGCGAGGCCGAGGTTGATCGTCGGCGGGGTGACCAGGTTGGGCTTGCCGTCGATGACCTCGTAGGAGTTGTTCAGCTCCGGGACGGCCTTCAGTGACTGGATCATCGCCCAGCCGACCAGGTGGGTGAAGGAGACCTTGCCGCCGGTCGAGCGGGCCAGGTGGGCGTTGATGATCTGGCGCTGGTCGATGGCGAGCTTCATCGGCACGTCGCGGACGCTGGTCGCGGTCGGCATCGCCAGCGACGCGTCCATGTTCGTCGCCGTGCGCAGGGGTGCGCCGCGCAGCGGGGTGCGCGTCGGTTCCGTGATCTCCCTCGTCGCGACGATCTGCTGGCGGGGCAGGTCGGGGGAGATCCCTCGGCCCGAGCCGGGACCCTCGGGTCCGCTGCCGCTGGGTGCAGGCGGACGCTCGGACTGTGTGCCGGGCACGACGGCGCCGCCGGACGCGGGGGCGAGGGCAGCGGCCGCAGGGGTGCCGTCGGCAGCGGGACTCGGCTGCACGGGTGCCGGCGCTGCCGGTTCCGTGGGGACGGGTGGGGCGGGTTGCACCGGGACCTGCACGGCACGGGACTCTTCCGAAGGTACTGCTACTTGCGCTGGCGCCGCTGCTGCGTCGGGTGCCGGAGTGGGGGACACCGGCGGCTTCGGGGCGGGGGCGTCCGCAGCGGACACGGCGCTGCCCTGGAAGTAGGCCACCCAGGCGGGGTCCACCGAGGCCGGATCTGCGTTGAACTGTTCGCGCATCTCCTCGATCAGCCAGTCATTGGCACCGAAGTCTGTTGAGATCTCGCTGTTCTTCACGTCCTGAGGCGCAGGGGCCACTTTCGCCTTCTTCCCTGATGGCGCGGATTAACCGGGGTCGATGTTACCCACGCCCGCGCCACGAACGAACGTACCCGCCCGGGGAGTCCGGAATCCATGATTGGTGAAATTGGTCTCCGCACCAGCGGACCAGGTGATTCAAGGGCGCCCCCGGCGCGATTCGAACGCGCGCTCCCGCCTCCGGAGGGCGGTGCTCTATCCCCTGAGCTACGGGGGCCCCGGCCCGTGAACGGGCCGAATCGAGACTCTAGCAAAGTCTGCTCACACTAGTCTCATCGGCATGACCGGCCGGGGGCACCTGCGAGCTGCGCTCACCGCCTGCGTCCTGCTCCTCACCGGGTGCGTGCAACAGGCGCCGCCGGCTCCGGCCACCCTGCGCACCACTCCACCGCCCTGGCCGGCGCCCCGCGACGGCATCTCCTACTTCGAGCTCGCGGGCCTGCCTTCCTCGCGCCTCGACGACCGGACCGGCCAGCGGCTGCTGACGCTGTCGATCCGGATCGACGGCGCGGACGTCCCCCTTGTGCCCAACATCGGCCTCGATCTCCCGCGGGCCCTCCAGGCTCCGGCGCACACCCATGACACCAGCGGCACAGTCTGGCTGGAGGGCGCAGGAGCCGGCACCGTGACCCTCGGCCAGTTCTTCACCATCTGGGGCGTGCGGTTCGACGGCCGCTGCCTCGGTGCCGCGTGCGGGCGGTTGTCCGTGACAGCGGACGGCGGACCCGTCGCCGACCCGGGGACCCTGGTGCTCTCCAGCGCCGGCGACGTCCAGATCCGGCTGGCAAGCGGCGGCTGAGGGCCGCTCTCTGGCACAGTTGCGGCCATGACTCACATGCACGTGGCGGGCGCGCTTCACGCCGACGCGACGACCCCGGCCCCGGTCTGGCTGACCCGGCCGGAGGATGTGAACTCCCTGACCGCGAAGCTGTGGAGCGAAACGGTGACGCGCGGCGAGGACGGCGTGATCTCGGTCGGCGGCATCCGGCTCACCGACCTCGCAGAACAGGTCGGCACCCCGGCCTACGTGATCGACGAGGTCGACTTCCGCAGTCGCGCCCACGACTGGCGTGAGGCCTTCGCCGGCTGGACGGTGTACTACGCAGGCAAGTCCTTCCTGTGCGGGACCGTCGCCCGCTGGGCGGCCGAGCAGGGGTTGAACCTCGACGTCTGCTCCCTCGGGGAGCTGACCGTCGCCCTGCGCGCAGGCTTCGACCCCGCGCGCATCGGGATGCACGGCAACAACAAGTCCGAGGCGGAACTTCGTCTGGCCCTCGAGCGCGGAGTCGGGCGGATCATCGTCGACTCCTCCGACGAGATCACCCGGCTGGAGAACCTCTGCGCAGAGCTCGACACCACGGCACGGGTGATGATCCGGGTCACCACCGGTGTGGAGGCGCACACCCACGAGTACATCGCCACCGCCCACGAGGACCAGAAGTTCGGCTTCTCGATCGCCGGTGGCCAGGCGCTGGTCGGACTGTTCCGCTGCCACCACAGCCCACGGCTGCAGCTCCTCGGCGTCCACTCCCACATCGGCAGCCAGATCTTCGACACCAACGGCTTCGAGGTGGCTGCGCGACGCACGCTCAAGCTGTTCTCGCAGTTCAAGGAGGCCACCGGCCTCGAACTGGCAGAGCTCGACCTCGGCGGCGGCTTCGGCATCGCCTACACCAAGGAGGACACGCCTGCCACGCCGAACGAGCTGGCCCGTGGCCTGCGCGACATCGTCGAGCACGAATGCCGCGGCTTCGGTCTCAACGCGCCGGCGATCTCGATCGAGCCGGGCCGAGCGATCGTCGGCCCTTCGGGCCTCGCCCTGTACCGGGTGGGCACCGTCAAGCCTGTCGACGTGGGCAACGGCATGAACCGGCGCTACATCTCGGTCGACGGCGGGATGAGCGACAACATCCGTCCGGCCCTCTACGCGGCCGAGTACAGCGCCGCGCTGGCGTCCCGGTCCTCGGCGGCCGAGCCGGTGGTCTCGCGCGTCGTCGGCCTGCACTGCGAGGGTGGCGACATCCTGGTCCGCGACGAGTTCCTGCCCGGCGACGTGGCGATCGGCGACCTGATCGCCGTGCCGGCCGCGGGCGCGTACAGCCGGTCGATGGCCAGCAACTACAATCACACCCCGCGGCCGCCGGTCGTCTCGGTACGGGACGGGAAGGTGCGCACCATGCTGCGCCGCGAGACCCTGGACGACCTCCTGGCGCTGGACGCCGAGGTGTCGGAGAACGAGGAACCCAATGGATGAGTCCACACCCCTGAAGGTCGCGCTGCTGGGCTGTGGGACGGTCGGTTCGATGGTTGCCCGACTGCTCATCGAGCAGGCTGACGACCTCGAGGCCCGGATCGGTCGCCCGCTGGAACTGGTCGGCATCGCCGTCCGACGGCTCGAACTCGAGCGTCCCGGCATCGACAGGACCCTGCTGACCGATGACGCGCTCAGCCTCGCCGGCCGGGCGGACGTCGACCTGGTGATCGAGCTCCTCGGGGGCATCGAGCCCGCCCGGAGCCTGATCCTCGCAGCGATCGCTGCCGGCTCGTCCGTCGTCACGGCCAACAAGGCCTTGCTCGCAGAGGACGGCGGCACCATCTATGCAGCGGCTGAGGCCGCGGGCGTGGACGTCTACTACGAGGCGGCCGTCGCCGGCGCGATCCCGATCATCCGGCCGCTGCGGGAGTCGCTGGTCGGTGACGAGGTGACCGCGGTCATGGGCATCGTCAACGGCACGACTAATTTCATCCTCGACAAGATGCACACCGACGGCGCCGACTTCGCCGACGTGCTCGCAGAGGCCCAGCGGCTGGGCTACGCGGAGACCGACCCGACGGCCGACGTCGAGGGCTACGACGCAGCGGCCAAGGCTGCGATCCTTGCCAGCCTCGCCTTCCACTCCCGGGTGAAGCTCTCCGACGTAGCCCGTGAGGGCATCACCGGGGTGACCAGCGCCGACATCGCAGCTGCGAAGGAGATGGGCTGCGTCATCAAGCTGCTCGCCCGGTGCGCGCTCAGCGACGACGGCACCATCGCGCTCGGCGTCCACCCCACCATGGTTCCGGCCTCACACCCGCTCGCTGCCATCCCGGGCGCCTACAACGCCGTGTTCATCGAGTCACGGCATGCCGGCCGGCTGATGTTCATGGGGCCGGGCGCCGGCGGTTCGCCGACAGCGTCCGCCGTGCTCGGTGACCTCGTCACCGCGGCCCGCAACCGCGTCCGTGGCACCAGGGGGCCGGGGGAGTCCACCTACTCAGCCCGCGGGATCACCCCCGCAGGCAAGGTCTGCTCGCGCTACTACGTGTCGATGACCGTCACCGACGCCCCGGGCGTGCTGGCCCAGGTGGCCACCTGCTTCGCGCGCCACGAGGTGTCGCTGCAGGCCGTCCGGCAGGAGAGCCAGGGGGTGGAGGCCCGGCTGGGCGTGATGACCCACCTGGCAATGGAGGACGCGATCAGCGCGACCATCGCCGACCTGCGGAGCATGGCGGAAGTCCGCCCGCAGATCGCAGTGATGCGGGTCGAGGGCGCCTGATGGACCTCGCCTGCCTCGATCTCGAGGGCGTCCTCGTCCCCGAGATCTGGATCCGGGTGGCCGAGACGACCGGCATCGAGGACCTGCGGCTCACCACGCGCGACATCGCCGATTACGACGAGCTGATGCGGCACCGCCTGCGCATCCTCGACGCCAACGGCATCGGCCTCGAACTGATCCAGGAGGTGATCGCTGCGATGGGCCCGATGGAGGGTGCCGCCGACTTCCTGAACTGGTTGCGTGCGCGCTTCCAGGTGGTGATCCTCTCCGACACGTTCTACGAGTTCGCGATGCCGTTGATGGCCCAGCTGGGCCACCCGACGCTGTTGTGTCATCGGCTGCGGGTCGACTCCGACCACATCACCGGGTACACCCTGCGCCAGCCCGACTCCAAGCGTGCTGCCGTTCGGGCGTTCCACCACCTGAACTACCGCGTCGTCGCCACCGGGGACTCCTACAACGACGTCGCGATGCTCGCAGAAGCCGACGCCGGCATCCTGTTCCGGCCACCGGCCAATGTCATCGCAGAGTTCCCGCGGTTCCCCGTCGTCACCGATTACGCAGGCTTGCGGGAAGCATTCAGCGCAGCCCTCGGCTGAGTTGGTGTTGCGGGCATTCCCCGTCTCGACGGGTGCTACAGTTGGTGCAGCGCAGTAGCGCACCGCCCCTCAGACCGGGCAGGACGGACGAAAGAATCACGAGTCGTCGAGAAACCCCAGTAACGTAGTAATCACCCCCCGTGCTGGTTTTTCAGATCTGGAATGTCATTCAAAGTGCTCCCAACGAGCACGGGGCATGTCTGCCCGGTCATACCGGAGACGCCCGATCCGAAAGGAAGTTAGTGACCGACATCATTGAAGCCGGCACCCAGGAAACCAGGCGCAAAGGTGCAGGCCTGGACGGCATGCTGCTGCCGGAGCTGAAGCAGCTGGGTTCCCAACTGGGCCTCAAGGGCACCGGCACCATGCGCAAGAGCGCACTCATCGACGCCATCAAATCCGCGCAGTCCCCCTCGCGCGCAGAGAAGCCCCGCACGGAGCAGCCCCGCACGGAGCAGCCCCGGTTGGAGAAGCCCAGCGCCGAGGAGTCGACGCGCGGTGAGCAGACCCGCTCCCGTCGCCAGCGACCCGAGCGTTCGGCAGAGGCCGAGCAGCCGCGAACCAGCGAGCCTGCCGAGGCGCAGTCGTCGCTGCCCGCCGGCGGCACGGACGACGTCGCGGCCCGTCTCGAGGCGCTGAAGGCAGAGGGTTCCGGGCGCAACCGCCGCCGCGGGAACGCTGCCGACGACGCCGAGCGCACCGACAACCGCCAGGGCGAGTCCCGCCAGCAGCAGCAGCCACGCAACGACGCCCCGCGCAATGACCAGCAGCGCAACGATCAGCAGCGCAACGATCAGCAGCGCAACGACGACGACGAGTACGGCAATGGACGTCGCAGCCGTCGGCGCCGCAACCGCGACCGCCAGGGAAACACCAACAACAACCGGCGGCCCACGGGCAATTCCCGCTCGGGCGGCAACCTAGGCATGGAGCGGATGGAAGCCGAGCCCGTGATCAATGAGGACGACGTGCTGCTGGAGATCTCCGGCATCCTCGACGTCCTCGACAATTACGCGTTCGTGCGGACCTCCGGCTACCTTCCCGGCAACAATGACGCCTACGTGTCCCTGGCAATGGTGAAGAAGTGGGGTCTGCGTAAGGGCGACATCGTCACTGGTGCCATCAAGGCACCCAAGGAGGGTGAGCGCCGCGAGAAGTTCAACCCGCTGGTGCGCATCGACACGATCAACGCCGACGCCCCGGAAAAGGCGAAGGACCGTCCAGAATTCCAGAAGCTGGTTCCGCTGTACCCGCAGGAACGCTTCCGGATGGAGACCACGCCGCTCAACATGACCGGCCGGATCATGGACCTGGTCTCGCCGGTCGGCAAGGGCCAGCGCGGCCTGATCGTCTCGCCGCCCAAGGCGGGCAAGACGCTGGTCATGCAGGCCATCGCCCACGCGATCACCACCAACCACCCCGAGGTGCACCTGATGGTCGTCCTCGTCGACGAGCGTCCCGAGGAAGTCACCGACTTCCAGCGGACGACCAGCGGCGAGGTCATCGCTTCCACCTTCGACCGTCCCGCAGAGGACCACACCACGATCGCAGAGCTGGCGATCGAGCGGGCCAAGCGCCTGGTCGAGCTCGGCATGGATGTCGTGGTGCTGCTCGACGGCATCACCCGCCTCAGCCGCGCCTACAACCTCGCGGCCCCCGCGTCTGGCCGGATCCTCTCCGGTGGCGTGGACTCCGCGGCGTTGTACCCGCCGAAGAAGTTCTTCGGTGCCGCCCGCAAGATCGAGAACGGCGGCTCGCTGACCATCCTCGCCACGGCGCTGGTCGACACCGGCTCCAAGATGGACGAGGTGATCTTCGAGGAGTTCAAGGGCACCGGCAACATGGAGCTCCGTCTCCGCCGTGACCTCGCGGACAAGCGGATCTTCCCTGCCATCGACCCGGTCGCCTCCGGCACCCGCCGCGAGGAGCTCCTGCTGGGACGCGACGAGCTCGCGATCATCTGGAAGCTGCGCCGCGTGCTCAGCAGTCAGGACTCGCAAGCCGGCCTTGAGATGCTGCTGAACCGCATGCGGAAGACACAGAGCAACCGTGAGTTCCTGATGGTGATCAGCAAGACCACGCCCAACCCGGAGTAGTCGCTCCGGCACACCCGGTCTCTTCGCTCCCGAAACGTCCCCTTCCTCCCGAAACTCCGGGAGCAAGGAGACGTTTCGGGAGCGAACTGGTTTGTGGGCTAGAAGATCCAGCTGGAGCCTGGGGCTACCGGCCAGCCGAAGGCTACGGCTGCTTCCCTGAGGACGCCCGGGCGCCGTTCCTTGACGAGGCCGGCACCTGCCAGTTCCAGCAGGGTTGTGCCACCGAGATACGCCGATCCGAGTTCACGGATGTCGAGGGCGAGGTCGGCCTCGGCGTCGGTGCGCTCGACACGGGCAGCCCCGAAGGCCTCCGCCGTCACACGCCAGCGTCCGGCGTTCGCCGGCAGGCGCTCGTCGGTGACGTCGAACACGACAGCGAGGTCGGCCTGGTACTGGCGGGCGGTGAGCGCTGCGGGCAGGTCGATGATCCGTGCCCAGACGTTGTCCTTGACGGTCACCTTCGCCGCCCGGAGGTCGACGAGGAGGCTGAGCAGGGGGTCGTCGTCGGCGAGCATGCCGGACGTGATCTCCGTCGTGAGGTCGAGGTCGAGGAGGCGCGACCACAGGGCGTGGGCGACGGCGGGATCGGCAGCGACCAGCTCCTGGACGCCGACGGTGCCCTCCGGCCCGGAGTCCGCCCAGTTCGACTTGCGGCGGAACAGGGCGTAGCCGACCGCCTCGCCCCCACGTTCGGCGACGGCGATCCGCTGCACCTCGCGTCCCTCGCGGAAGATCGGTGCGTCGGTCAGCCACATGGTGGCGAGCTGCGGGGTCTCCCTCGTGACCCAGCCCGGACGATCGACGGCAGCGTGCAGGCGCGCGACGAGCTCGCCGTGGCGGTCGAGGCTCGCTGTCTCGAAGCGCACCGAGATCTCGTCGGACCCCGGGACGGGTCGCAGGGCAGCACCTCGCTTCATGGTGAGGTGGAGTCGTCGCGTCGCCAGCCCGTAGCCGAAGCGGCCGTAGATCGCGGGCTCTGAGGCCGTCAGAAGTGACACCGGCTCGCCCCACTGCCGGCAGTGGGCGAAGTGGGTGTCGATCATGGCCGACAGCAACCCCCGCCGTCGCCACTGCGGGTGGACGCCCACCCAGGTGAGTCCTGCCGCCCGCACCCGGCCACCGGGGACGGGGCACTGCGCGAACGGGTAGGAGGCGTGGAGTGCGACCAGACGCTCCGGGTGATCGGCCTCCACCACGCCGAAGGTGCGGTCCCAGCTGAGCGGACTCGGCAGCGTGAGCATGTCCTCAAGGCTGTCGCCGGTGGGGAAGGCCCACATGTCCAGCTCGAGGACATCGGGCAGCCTGTCGCGGGTGAGCGGGACGAGGTCGAAGGTGTCGGGAATGGGCGCCATGAGCCCAACTCTGCCGCC
>JAOATP010000187.1 GCA_030158185.1 Propionicimonas sp. | reverse complement strand
ACGACGGCATCCCCGAAGTCATCCCACCCCGAAGATGCGACCCCCAACGAAGACCGCTGCGCCACGCCCGCTTCCACACAACAGCGCTCACGAAGAGCGCCTAACCCGCGGCGAGGACCTCGCGCAGCCTGGCCGCGAACTCCGCCGGCTTGCCCGCGTACGGACCGTCGCCGCCGTTGAAGCCGCCGTGGTGGCTCGGGAACATGGCCAGGTCGGTGCCGAGGAGCCGCGCCAACTCGGCCGCGGCGCGTCCGGGGATCTGGTTGCGGGATTCGGCGCCGGCGGCGACCACGACCCTCGACGGTGCAGCGTTCACGGCAACAGCGTCGAGCTGGTATTCGATCACCGGATCGGAGACACCCGACAGCAGCACGTCGTCGCGTCCGCCGTCGTCCTGCGTCGGCAGCCCGAACATCGCGGGGTTCGGTGCGGGTTGATCAAGATGCGCGGAGGTGAACTCACCCTCGGTCGACGTGAGCGCGACGAACTGCGCCATGCCTGCGCCGAAGCCTCCCCGGTGGTAGGCCTCCGCCACCTTGCGGAAGGCCGCCCGGACGTTGTCCGCGTCGGGCAGCACGCCGAGGATCGGCGGCTCGTGCGCCACCAGCACACCGACGTCGTCGGGATACTGCGCCACGAGGGCAAGCCCGGTCACGGCGCCGCCGCTGCTGCCGAAGACGTCCACCGGACCGCCGCCCACAAGACCGATCAGCTGGTGCACATCCTCAGCGTTCTGCCGGGGGCTGTGCTCTGCGTCGACCACCTTGCTCCGGTCGCACCCGCGCGGGTCGTAGCTGACCACCGTCCGGTCGGGAAAGTGCGACGCGAGTTCGAGGAAGCCGGAGGTCCCCATCGGGTGCCCGATCAGGAACAGCGGACGCTGCCCGTCCGCGTCCGCCGCAATGACGTCGTAGACCAGCACACCACCGGGGATCTCGAGGGCGTGGGTGACCGTCTCTGGCATGGATTGCCCCTTTCCAACCGCCACCCTGCTGGACTCGCTCGCCGTGGGCAACCACGCATTTCTGCTGTCGGCGTGAGCGGGTTTACAGTCGCGGCATGAAGCAGCGACCACTGGGACGGACCGGCAGCGAGGTCTCCATCATCGGACTCGGCACCTGGCAACTGGGTGCCGACTGGGGTGAGGTCAGCGAGGAGGACGCCACGGCTGTCCTCGCGGCATCGGCCGACGCGGGCGTCACCCTCTTCGACACCGCCGACGTCTACGGCGACGGACGCAGCGAGGCCCTCATCGGACGCTTCCTCGCCCGGCGTCCGGATCACGGCATCACGGTCGCGACCAAGATGGGCCGACGCCTGCCTCAGGAGCCGGCCAACTACTCCCCGGAGAACTTCCGCGCCTGGACGCAGCGCTCCCTTGCCAACCTCGGCGTCGAGGTGCTCGACCTCGTCCAGCTGCACTGCCCGCCGACGGCAGTGATCGAGGACGACGCCACCTACGAAGCCCTCGACGAGCTCGTCGGAGAAGGGGTGATCGCCGCCTACGGCGTCTCCGTCGAGACGTGCGCGCAGGCCCTCGCAGCGATCTCGCGTCCGCACGTCACCAATGTGCAGATCATCGTCAACCCGTTCCGGCTGAAGCCGCTGGACGAGGTGCTGCCGGCAGCGGAGGCGGCCGGGGTGTCGATCTTCGCCCGCGTCCCGCTGGCCTCCGGTCTGCTGTCGGGGAAGTACACGGCGGAGACCACGTTCGCCGCCAACGACCATCGCACGTACAACCGTCACGGCGAGGCCTTCGATCGCGGCGAGACGTTCTCGGGCGTCGACTTCGAGGTCGGCATCGAGGCAGCGACACGGCTCGCGGCAGCCGTCCCCGCAGGGGTATCGCTCCCGGCAGCAACCCTGGCCTGGATCACCTCGCTGCCCGGCATCACAGCCGTCATCCCCGGTGCCCGCAGCGTCAACCAGGCCAGCGCCAACGCCGAGGCCGCCGACCTGCTCGACCTCGAGGGCTTCGACGCGGCCGTGCGGGAGACGTACGCCGAACTGCTGCGCCCGGCCATCCACCCCCACTGGTGACCCGCGCCTAGAGCCGCGGAGTGCTGCGCGCCGCCTCGCGGAACGAGAGGGGCAAGTAAAGGGACTGTCCCCTTACGTGCCCCTGAGGCGCGGTGTCCATCGCCGCCCCCGGCCGTGCTGCTGTCGGCAGATCCGCCGTCGGCGGAGCGGTGACTTCCACGTTTCCGTGCAGTTTCGGTCTTCGCGTCATGCCGGTCGCCCTTCCGGGTCTTACTAGTGCTGGAGGGGTGTTCTGAGATGGCGGTTTCAGGGCAGCAAGTGCCGTCAGTCACTGATTGCGGAACCGAGGAGGGGCGGGGTCCGCGCGGGGTTGACGAGCAGCCGGCGTAGGGCCTCATTGAGCTCCGGGGGGAAGCTCAATGAGGCCCTGATACTTTCCGGGCGTTCCCCGGTGGGCAATCATTGCCCGGTGCAGCACATTCCAGATGCGGAGCGCCGGGTACGACTCGCCCGGCGCCACGGGATCCACCCCGACCACCGCTATCCCGACGCGGTCAGCGCAACGCGCGCCATGACGGTCCTGCACGCGACGGAGCCGCCCACCGTCCACCTCTCCCTGCAGGCAAGGGTGGACGGGCTGAGCGTCGCCGACATCGACACCGTGCTCTACGACTCACGACTGCTGGTGAAGCAGCTCGCCATGCGCCGCACCCTGTTCGCCTTCCCCCGCGACCTCCTTCCGGCGGCCTGGGGCAGCGCCTCTGCACGCGTCGCCACGGCGGAATTCCGCCGTCTCGCCCAGGACGTCACCAAGGCGGGCGTTGCCACGGACGGCGCTGCCTGGGTGGAGACCGCTGCGCAGGCCGTCCTCGACCACCTCGAAGAGGGCGTGTCCCTGGACGCTGCGACGCTGCGCCGGGAGGTCCCGCTGCTGGAGGAGCGGATCGTCTTCGGCACCGGCAAGTGGAGCCAGGAGAGTCCGGTCGCCCCGCGCATCCTCACCCTTCTCGGCGCCCGCGGCCGGCTCGTGCGCGGCAACAACGTGCACCACTGGCGCATCTCCCGTCCGCGCTGGACGAGCATGTCGACCTGGCTGCATGGCGAGGTGCCGGACCCCCTGCCGGAGGCCGAAGGCTACGCCGAGCTCGTCCGCCGCTGGCTGTGGACGTTCGGACCCGGGACGGAGACCGACATCGTCTGGTGGCTGGGCGCGACGAAGGCAGCCGTCCGGCGCGCACTGGCGGAAGTGGACGCCGTGCAGGTCTCCCTCGATTCCGGCGACACCGGCTGGGTGCTGCCCGGCGACGAAGGGCCGGAGGATCCGGTGACCGACTGGGCTGCGCTCCTGCCTGCGCTCGACCCGACCACCATGGGCTGGAAGCAGCGGGCCTTCTACCTTGACCCCGCGGACGTGCCCTACCTGTTCGACTATGCGGGCAACGGCGGCACCACGGCCTGGTGGAACGGCCACGTCGTCGGCTGCTGGGTGCAGGCCGACGACGGCACCGTCCGGGTGATCCACCGCGGCGAGCCCGGCCCGGAGGCCCGCGAAGCCCTCGAGCACGAGGCCGCCCGCCTCACCAGCTGGTTCGGTGGTGAGGTCGTGAGTTCGGTGTACGCCTCCCCCCAGATGCGTGGGGAGAAGCTTCCGTAGCCGGCTTGACCAATTGCGCCGGCCCGGGTGAACCTAGAGCCATGTGGATCTGACCTCTCGCCCTGCTCCAGCCAGCGATCGAGGTCCTCACATGCCCGCTTCCCTCTTCCTTTCCGGTGTCGCAGCGTCCTTCGGCGCGCGTCCGCTGTTCTCCGGTCTCGACCTCACCCTCGCCCCCGGCGACGTGACAGCCCTCGTCGGTCCCAACGGCTCCGGCAAGACCACCCTGCTGCGCATCGTCGCCGGCGAGCACGCCCCGGATGCCGGCACCGTGCGGGTCGCGCCGCCCGACGCCACCGTCGGCTACCTGCCGCAGTCACCCCCGACGGCAGCCGAGTCGATCCTCGACTACGTCCGGCGCCGCACCGGCGTCGCCGCTGCCCAGCGACGGTTCGAGGCGGCGGCCGCAGCCCTCGCCGACCACCCCGACGACGGCGATGCCTACACGCTCGCTCTCGACCGGTGGCTCAACCTCGGTGGCGCCGACCTCGAGGTGCGGCTCGCTGAGGTCCTCGCCAGCGTCGGCCTCGACGTCGCCATCGACCGCCCGCTGGGGAGCCTGTCCGGCGGCCAGGCGTCCCGGGCAGGGCTGGCGTCCATCCTCGTCAGCCGCTACGACCTGCTGCTCCTCGACGAACCGACCAACAACCTCGACCTCGCCGGGGTCGACGCGATCACCGGGTTCGTCCTCGGCTTCCCCGCTCCGGTTCTGGTCGCGTCCCACGACCGCGCGTTCCTCGACGCCGTCGCGACGTCCGTCCTCGAACTCGACCTGCCGCAGCAGGCCGTGAACCACTACGCCGGCGGCTGGTCGGAGTACCGCGAGGCCCGGGCACTCGCCCGCTCCCAGGCGGAGGCCGCCTACGAGGCCAGCGCCCGCAAGCGGGAGGACCTGGCGGAACAGGCCCGCCGCAAGACGGAATGGGCCCGCGAGGGACGTGCGAAGTCCGCCCGGCTGGGTCCGGGGATGAAGCTGGAGAAGAAGTACCGCGAGGATCGGGCCCGCCGCATGGACCAGAGGGCGGCGAGGGTCCGCGACGCGGTGCAGCGACTGCCTGAGGTGGAGCAGCCCCGCAAGGAGTGGGACCTGCGCTACACGATCACCGAGGCACCGGCCTCCGCCGACGTCGTGCTCACCGTCGACCAGGTGGTTGTCCGCAACGGCGCCTTCACCGTCGGCCCGCTCTCCGCCCAGGTCGGACGCGGCGAGCGGGTCGCCCTCGTCGGCGCCAACGGCTCCGGCAAGACCACGCTGCTGGCTGCGCTATGCGGCGACCTCCCGGTCGCGGCGGGACGCATCTCCTGGGGCACGAGGGTTGCGCTCGGGCGGCTCGACCAGTCGCGGGATGCCATCGGTGGCGCAGAGCCGCTGCTCGAGCAGGTGGTGGCGGCCCTCGGCAGCACCGACGCCGCGGGTACCCGCACGTTGCTGGCGAAGTTCGGTCTCGGTGCCGAACACGTGGGCCGCGCCGGCGAGACGCTCTCCCTCGGCGAGCGGACGCGGGCCGCACTCGCCGTGCTCCAGGGAAGGGCCGTGAACGTCATCGTGCTGGACGAACCGACCAACCACCTCGACGCCTCGGCCATCGAACAGCTGCAGGCGGCCCTCGTCGACTTCACCGGGACGCTGCTGCTGGTGAGCCACGACCGGGCGCTGCTGGAGGCGCTGGCCCCGACCCGGACCTGGGAGTTCACGCGCACGGGCGATTCCGCAGCCGTGCGCGTGAACTCCTCACAGTGAGGCCGGCGGCCGCGGCGGTGGCCCCCCGCACCACCGCCGCGGCCCGTCCTGGTCGCTCCCCCCGAATCGCCCAGGCCGTCCGTCCAATGCCCTTCAGAGAGGCGGGGCGGGCACCTGATACATCGGATGCAGGATGTGGTGACTTCGCACCTGGCCGCCGGCCGGGCATCGGCTCCTGTATCAGAGTGCTGACCCGGGCCTCTACCCAGGTGAGGACGTGGCTGCATAGAGTGCGGTCACTGCCGGACTCAGGAGGTTCCCCGTGATCCGAGTGCTCGACCCCACCACAGCCATCGTTCGCCCGAAGCAGGAGATCGGTGACACCGTCTACGTCTCCGACCGCATCCTTGTGCGCGCCGACCAACTCTGGGCCCCCGACGCACGCGTCACCGACGTGCTGAAGCGCCTTGGTCTCGGCCTTCGCCCACCGAAGCGCTACCGCGACGAGAAGGACGACCGCGACTACCGCCCGATTCCACGCCGGCCGGAGCGGAGCAAGGACCTGGGACTTGAATCCCAGCAGGTCGTCGGCCTCGAGCTCGTCGTCATCGACCCGGCCGGTGCCCCTGCGCCCGACGCGTGGACCGTGCTGCAACAGATCCGCAGCCAGGCTCCCGACGTCGCGGGGGCCTTCGAACTCGTCCACGTGATGTTCGCAACGGCTGGGAACGGGGAGCTGTCAGGCGTCGGCAAGGGCGGGAGCCATGTGCCCGGCATCGGCAAGGGCGGCAGCCACGTGCCCGGCATCGGCCTGGGTCCCGACGAGTTCGGCGTTCCCGGCTACGGCGGCAAGGCGCCGGTGGCAGTGGTCATGGCCGACCCGTCCCAGTCGGCGCCGCGGCTGCAGCGTCCGCCGGTGGTTGTGATGCCGGACACCGGCATCGGTGACCACCCGTGGTTCCCGGACGAAGCGGTTGTGGGGATCAACGCCGCCCCGTCGCTGGGGGTCAAGATCGTCGGCGATCCCGTCGCCGACCGCGGCACGGGGGTCACCTCGAGGCTGACCGGCGAGTTCGACCGGCTAGCGGGCCACGGCACCTTCATCGCCGGCCTCGTCCGACAGACGGCGCCCTCAGCGCGGCTGCAGTCGCACGCGATCATGGGGTCCGACGGTCTTGCAGCCGAGGACGACATCCTCGAACTCCTGCAGGACCTGCTGGATGATCAGGTCACGGCGCTCGCCAGCAACGACGCCAGCTCGATCATCGACGTGCTCACCCTCTCCTTCGGGTGCTACCACGAGGACCTCGCCGACGAGGACAGCGAACCGTCGGGGCTCACCGCGAGCAACTTCGCAGCGATCCTGCGCGACATCGGCAAGGTCGGCATCCTTGTCGTCGCAGGTGCAGGCAACGACGCCACAACGCGTCCCTTCCTGCCAGCAGCGTTCGCGGGCGACATCACCACGGGCGGCGGCGGCCTTCCCCTGGTCAGTGTCGGCTCGCTCAACCCGAACCAGAGCAAGGTCTCCCTGTTCTCCAACAGCGGCGACTGGGTCACCGCCTACCGCCACGGGGCAGCGATCATCTCGACCCTGCCGCGCAGGCAGAACGCGAGCAGCCAGGCCTCCGCCGACGTGGACGGTATCGCCACCCTTCCGGAGGATCAGCAGCTCAAGGTCAACAAGGGTGAGGCGCCGCGCCCGCGGGACCGGGCGACGATCGACCTGGACGACTACGACAGCGGCTTCGGCGTCTGGAGCGGGACGTCCTTCTCCGCCCCCGTCCTCGCGGGCCAACTGGCCAGGGCGATCGGCGATCTCGGCAGTGAGGCCACCGACCTCGGGTCGCTGCACCAGCGTGGTTGGGACGCGCTCGCCCGCGTCCTCCGACCACGACGGGTGTTGCGGTGAACACGTCGCTCGGCGCGCAGGCCGCCAGCGCCTTCATCGCCTACCGCGACGGCGACAGGGGGCAGTTGCGCACGCTCGTCACGCTGCTGACCCCCCTCCTGTGGCACACCGCGCGGTCACAGAACGCCACGAAGGAGGTTGCGGAGGACGCGATCCAGACCGCCTGGCTGCGCCTCGTGGACGCCGCGGACACCATCGCCGATCCCAAGGGCGTGGTCTCCTGGCTGGTGATCACGGTCAAGCGGGAGAGCTGGCGGCTGCTCCGGCTCGCCGGGCGTGACGTCACCTCGGACCTCGGTGTCCCGGAGACCGTCGATGAGACCACGCCGGAGGACCTGGCGATCACCTCGGACCAGCAGCGCCTGCTCTGGGGGCACGTGAACGACCTGCCGGAGCGTTGCCGCACCCTGCTCCGGGTGATCGCTTTCGCTCCAAGCCCCGACTACGCCGGCGTCGCCGCCAGCCTCGGCATGCCGGTCGGCAGCATCGGCCCCACCCGGGGACGCTGCCTCGCCAAGCTACGAACACTGCTTCTTTCCGATCCAAGTTGGGAGGCCTGACATGGCCGAAGATACGTACTCCGGGGCAGATGCCCCGATGGATGCCGCCGACGAGCGCATCCTTGCCCAACTGGCCACGCTGTACGCCACGGTCGACCCGGTGCCGTTCGACCTCGTGGACCGTATCGACTTCGCCATCGCCGTCGCGGAGCTGGAAGCCGACATCGCAGAGCTGACCCGCGGAGACCTGGTGGGCATGCGCAGCGAGGAGACCGACTCGGTCACCTTCACCAGCGGCTCGCTGAGCCTGATGGTGACGACGGTGCGTTCGGCCCACCACGTGCGGATCGACGGCTGGGTCACCAGCCCGGGCGCAGAGGTGGACGTGGTCGGTGAGGGGGTCACCCGCACCGTCACCGCCGATGTGACCGGACGCTTCGCGCTCGAGGAGATCCCCAGGGGCCGGGCCCACTTCGTGGTGCGCCGCGAGGGCTATCGCCCGGTGATCACTCCGTCGATGGAGATCTGACGGCGGCGGCCAACGGCGGGGACGTAGTCGCCCGCGCCCGCGAGCTCCGCCTCGCCGGCCTCGCCGACAACTCCGCCGGGCGTCCGGCGCGGGCAGCCCGCACGCTGCGGTCGGCCCTGAAGCTGCTGGACGCCCAGCCCGCCTCACCCGAGGTGCTGGCCGTCCGGGTGGCCTGTCTCCTCACCCTCGCAATGGCCGAGCTCCTGCTGGCCGGCCTCGAAGCGGCGACCAGCCGTCTCGAGGAAGCTGCGCAGGTGGCAGGGACCGACCCGGAGCTGACCGCGCGGTGCCGCTGCCAGCGGGGGATGGTGCTGGTGCGCACCAGCGACTTCGCCCAGGCGGCCCGCGAGCTCGACGGGGTCGACCTGCAGTGGTTCACCGTCCGGGAACGGGCAGCCATTTGGGTCAATCGTGGGGTGATCAGCTTCGAGCTCGGACGGCCGGCTGAAGCGGAGCCGGCCTACGCCGCCGCCGCAGAGCTTGCCGCCGAAGCCGGCGACGACCAGTTGCTCTACATGGCCGAGTTCAATCGTGGCTATGCCAGCTACCTCACCGGCGACCTCCCCGGAGCCCTGTCGCGGATGGCGGCGGCCGAGGCCATGGACGCCGACGTGTACCGGGGGGCGTCACTGTTCGCCCTTGCCCGCGTGCTCGGCGAGGCGGGCCTGCTCGACCAGGCCCTCGAGACCCTCGATCGCGCACAGGCAGCGTCGCTCCAGGGCGACCGCATCCTCCGCGCGGAGATCGACCGGGAACGCGCAGTGCTGTTGCGACTCACCGGGGAGTATGCCGAAGCCGCCCGTGCCGCGCGCGCTGCCCGGAACGCCTTCCATCGGCTCGGCGCGCCCGACCCGGAGGCTGCGGCAGGACTGATCGCGCTCGATTGTGATCTCAGCCGCGGACGGCGGCTACCGGAGGTCCTCGTCGGTGCCCTCGAACACGAGAAGAGGGCCCGCGAGTTCGGCGACAGCGACCTGATCGCCCGTAGCATCGCCGTCGCGGCGGAGGCCGCGTCACGACTGGGACAACCGGACGTTGCGAGCGCGGCCCTGCGCCGGTACCCGCGGGAGTCACACGGCCTCGTCATCCACCTGCGGCACGTCTACGCAGCGGCCATCACCGACCTCGCAGCCGGGCGCACGCCCAGGCGACGGCTGACCACCGCTGCCGCCGACCTCGCATCGAGCCAGGCCACCAGCGGGTCGCTGGACTCCCGCGCTGCCCGCAAGGTGCTGAGCCTGCGGCTGGCCGCCCTCGACGTCGGGCTCGCCGTCGACAAGGGCCCCACCGACGTCCTGCGCACGCTCGAACGGTGGGCGACGGGACTTCCGGCGGTCCGTCCCCCCGCCGACCCGCACCAGGCGGAACTCACCCAGCGCCTCCGGTCGCTGTCGCAGGCGATCCGGGCCGAGCCCCAAGCGCGCGAGGCCGCAGCCCGCCGCGCCGAGTCGGCGTTGCTCCAGCGGGAGCTGACAGCACTGGGGCTGGCCCAGAGCCAGCAGGTCACGGCGGCTGCGGCCCTGCCGGAACTCCCCGAGGCCCTGGACACGATCACCGACGCCGGACGCGACCTGCTGTGGCTGTTCCCCAACGATGGCGGCCTGTGGGGGGTCGGGATGGTCGGCGGACGCCGCCGGCTGGCCCGGCTCGCCGACCTCGACCGCTGCCTGGAGACCACGCGCCGCCTCCAGGCCGACCTGCGAGCCGCCGCCTACCAGCCCGCCGGCCCCCTGCGGGAAGCGATCGGTTCGTCCCTTGCCACGAGCCTCGACTGGCTGGACGAGGCCGTCGTCCAGCCGTGGCGGCTGCGTTCCGCCGGCCTCGTCGTGATCGGCACGCATGCCACCTCATCGGTGCCGTGGGGCAGGCTGCCGTCCCTGGCCGGCGTGCCGGTGACGGTTGCCCGCTCCGCGACGGAATGGGCGGCGCGCCGCACGGTGGCTGGTGCTGCTTCCGTCGCCGTGCTCACCGGGCCGGGCCTGAGCCACGCAGTGCAGGAGGCCACGCAGGTCGCAGCCGCCTGGCCCGGCTCCCGGCTCGTCTGTGACGCCAGCGCCGCCGACCTGGTGTCCGCCCTCGCCGGTGCCGACGTCCTCCACGTCGCAGCCCACGGCCAGCACCAGCCGTCCAGCCCGCTCTTCTCCTCGCTGCGGATGGCCGACGGTGACGTGTACGCCCACGAACTGCCCGCGGGCGCGATCCGGGCGCGCCATGTCGTGCTCTCAGCCTGCGACGTCGGCACGGCCCAGGTCCGACCGGGGGACGAACCCCTCGGCCTTGCCCACACCTTGCTGGCGACGGGGGTGACCTCCGTCGTCGCCGCCGTCGCACCCGTCCCCGACGACCAGACCGCCGCCGTGATGGCTGCCTACCATCGGCTCCTCGTCGCGGGACTGCCGACCGACGAGGCCCTTGCCGAGGCCGGCGCGGGCTCGGCCTTCGTCGTGCTCGGCTCGAGCTGGACGGCCAGACCCCCTTCCTCGGGCGGCTGAGGAGTCATACGCTGTACTACATGCCC
>JAOATP010000186.1 GCA_030158185.1 Propionicimonas sp. | reverse complement strand
GACTTCTACACCGGCCTGATCTACCAGGCGATGGGCTTCCCGCAGAACATGTTCACCGTGCTGTTCGCCCTCGGCCGGCTGCCCGGCTGGATCGCCCACTTCCGTGAGCAGGCCGACGACCCGGCAACCAAGATCAACCGTCCGCGGCAGGTCTACATCGGCGAGGTCGCGCGCGACTTCGTGCCTGCCGACCGGCGATGAGGCCCCACAACCACGACTGACAGCCACGGAAGAGGGGCAAGAAAGGGGACTGTCCCCTTTCTTGCCCCTCTTCGCGGTAACAGCCGACGTATCAGGACGGGCCGGCGCGCCTCCCACTGGTCGACATCGACACAGGAGGATCCATGCGAATCGTGAAGACAGCAGCCCTCGTAGGCGCCCTCGCCCTCAGCGGCGCACTGCTCGTGCCAGCGACCCACGCCGCGGCAGCACGGCCAGTCACGCTGCCCGCAACGGTGGCGACCCGCACCGTCCACGTCGACGTCGACGGCGACGGTCATGCCGATGACGTGACCGTCGAGCAGAACGGCGCAAACACCTTCGTCGTCAACGTCGTCACCTACGACGGCGAGGACGACGTCGCGCAGTTCACGTCGACGATCGACGACGACTGGGGCATCGAGCCCTGGTACGGCGCTGCGAAGCTCGACGGCGCGAAGGGCTATGAACTGATCGTGCTTACGTCCGGCGGCGACGGCGCGATGTTCCGCGTCCTCACCTGGCGCAACGGCGCCCTTGTCGCCGAGCGCGCACCGAAGACCCTGATGAAGGGCTCCTACGACTGGTACCTGGCCGATCTGGGCTTCGCGCGGTTCGGGTACCGCTTCGCCAGCGGTCACGGCCACCGCTACGTCCGCGACTTCGAGCTCTACGCCAGCGGCAAGTACTTCAAGGGCACCATCGTGAAGTCGGTGTGGAAGTCCGGGGCGTGGAAGAAGGTGAGCTCGAAGAAGGTCAAGCTCACCAAGGCCCAGGCCCAGCGCTACAACGGCATCAGCGGTGTGACGATCATCGCCCGCCCCTGACCCTCGTCAGTCTCGCCCACCCGTCCCCAGACCACACAAGCTGTGACTTATTTGCCGATGTCGGCGAGAAAGTCACAGCTTGTGGTGGTGAAGGGCCTGGCTGCGGGTCCTAGGTGCGGGGGGCGAGGTGGATGACGGTGGGCTTGCTGACGTCTGCGAAGAAGTCATTGCCCTTGTCGTCGACGACGATGAAGGCCGGGAAGTCCTTCACCTCGATCTTCCAGATGGCTTCCATGCCCAGCTCGGGGTACTCCAGCAGCTCGACGCTGGTGATGCAGTCCTGGGCAAGGCGGGCGGCGGGTCCACCGATGGAGCCGAGGTAGAAGCCACCGTGTGAAGCGCAGGCATCGGTGACCGCCTTGGAGCGGTTGCCCTTGGCCAGCATGATCATCGAGCCGCCGGCAGCCTGGAACTGGTCGACGTAGGAGTCCATGCGACCTGCGGTCGTGGGTCCGAACGAGCCGGACGCCATGCCTTCTGGCGTCTTGGCAGGGCCTGCGTAGTAGACAGGGTGGTCCTTCAGGTACTGCGGCATCTCCTCGCCGGCGTCCAGGCGTTCCTTGATCTTGGCGTGGGCGATGTCGCGTCCAACGATCACGGTGCCGTTCAGTGCCAGCCGGGTCTTCACCGGGTACTTGCTCAGCTCGGCGAGGATCTCGGCCATGGGCCGGCCGAGGTCGACCTCGACGACCTCGCTGTCCTCGAGGTGCTCGTGGGTGGTGTCGGGCATGAAGTGCGCGGGCTCGAGCTCGAGCTGTTCGATGAACACGCCGTCGGCGGTGATCTTGCCCATGCACTGGCGGTCGGCGGAGCAGGAGACGGAGATCGCGACCGGCAGGGACGCGCCGTGGCGCGGCAGGCGGATCACGCGCACGTCATGGCAGAAGTACTTGCCGCCGAACTGGGCGCCGATGCCCATCTGGCGGGTGAGCTCGAGCACCTGCTCCTCGAGCTCGACGTCGCGGAAGCCGTGGGCGCTCATCGAGCCGGACGTGGGCAGCCCGTCCAGGTACTTGGCCGAGGCGTACTTGGCGGTCTTCAGCGCATACTCCGCCGACGTACCGCCGACGACGATGGCCAGGTGGTAGGGCGGGCAGGCCGCGGTGCCGAGGCTGCGGATCTTCTCGTCGAGGAACTTCATCATCGACGCCGGGTTCAGGATCGCCTTCGTCTCCTGGTACAGGTAGCTCTTGTTCGCCGAGCCGCCGCCCTTGGCCATGAACAGGAACTTGTAGGTGTTCTCGTGGCCGGGGGCGGTGTCTGCATACAGCTCGATCTGGGCCGGCAGGTTGGAGCCGGTGTTCTTCTCGTCCCACATGGTGAGGGGGGCGTTCATCGAGTAGCGCAGGTTGAGCCTGGTGTAGGCGTTGTAGATGCCCTGGCTGAGCGGGAGCTCGTCCGTGCCGTCCGTGAGCACCTGCTGGCCGCGCTTGCCGGAGATGATCGCCGTGCCGGTGTCCTGGCACATCGGCAGCACGCCGCCGGCTGCGATGTTGGCGTTCTTCATCAGGTCGAGCGCGACGAACTTGTCGTTGGGGCTGGCCTCGGGGTCGTCGAGGATGTTGCGCAGCTGCTGCAGGTGCGCCGGACGCAAGTAGTGCGCGATGTCGTGCATGGCGGTCTCCGCCAGCAGTTCCAGCGCCTCAGGTGCGACCTTGAGGAACGTACGCCCGTCCGGGCCGGCGACGGTCTCGACGCCGTCGGTGGTGAGGAGCCGGTAGGGGGTGGTGTCCTCCCCGGTCGGCAGCATGTCCTCGTAGCGGAATTCAGCCATGACACTCCTTCGTTGAGCCGTCGCCAATCCTCCCACGCCGAGGCGCCACTGATTGCCGGAGCGGCGGATCCGAACGCGTGCGTCGGACCGCACGCGGGGGCGTAACCTGCGGCTCGGGTGGGTACCATCCAGGTTGGCTGACGACGTTGTCTGCCGATGCCCGATCACTCGGAGGTGGAATGTTCGGCCAGCCTCGGTTCGCTGACATGAACGCGCACATCAACACCCTTTTCGAGCGGCAACAGGTGCTCATCTCGGCCCATCGCGGCAGTGGCGGCGGCAGCATCGCCGTGAACACGACGCTCGGGGTGAAGGCTGCAGTGCTCCAGGGCGCCGACATCGTCGAGATCGACGTCACAGCCAGCCGTGACGGCGAGTTCTACTGCTTCCACGACGGCTGCGAGGCCGAACTGCTGGGCATCGAGCCCAACCTGCAGACGTTCACGGCAGAGGAGATCGACCGGCAGTCCTACATCTGGGTCGACCGGCCGGGCCGTCCGGCGAAGGTCGAGCACCTGCTGCCCATGCTGCACGGTTTCAAGGGCCAGGACGTCCTGTTCAACATCGACCGTTCGTGGTGGCGCTGGCCCAACCTGCTCAGGGCGCTGGACGGGCTGATCATGGCCCACCAGATCCTGATGAAGTGCCCGGCCTGGGAGGAGGCTGCACTGGACCGGCTGCGCCAGTTCCGGGTGAAGTTCCCGTTCGTGCCGATCTGCGCGAGCCCCGAGGACCTGGAGCGCGTGCTGCAGGACCCCCGGCTGAACACGGTGGGCGTCGAGCTGATCACCAACTTTCGTGACCACCCGTGGTTCTCGCCGGAAACCGTCGAGAGGTGCCACAGCCAGGGTGTCTTCGTGTTCGTGAACACGGTGACGCTGAACACCGGCGTCCCGCTGTTCGGCGGCCTGGACGATGAGCTGGCCATCAGCGACTGCCCTGATGCTGCCTACGGTCCGGTCTTCGACCTCGGAGTGGACGCTGTCCAGACCGACTGGCCGGCGCTGGTGCGCGACTACCGGGCCAAGCGCCTCACCCCCCTCCCGACTTGTCAGAATCTCAGGTCGCTATAGCGCCCTGAGATTCTGACAAGTCGGGGGTGGACGGGGGGCGTCGCGCTGCCGGGTGCAGCAGGAACCACAGCCCGGTCACCAGACCGGTGACGAACAGCGGGTCACCCAGCATGGTGTCGCCGAGCTCACCCCAGGGCGCGGGGTCGAGATCCGTCCCTGCCGCCCGGGCGAGGGCGAGGAACGCCACGCTCGTGGTCGCAAACAGTGTGTTGGCGAGGAAGAGCATGACCCTGGTGGACTGCGGATACTTCGGGGTCGAGACGTAGGTGAACTCGGCTTCGGTCGCTGCACGCCACCCCAGACCGAACACCAGCAGGACGGCAGGGCTGATCACGGCGAGGGCGCTCGTCGGGTCCTCGATCAGGTTTCGGTGCGGGTAGAGCACGGCAAGGAGCACAACGGTCATCACCCCGATGGCCCGCAGCCGGTCGAAGCGGCCCCGCACGGCAAGCACCGCGGCTGCGATGAGGGCGACCACCGCAGCCAGCAGTCCGAACGCCGTGGTCGTGCGGTCCTGCAGGAAGCCGAACCCGGGAAGGGCGCCGACGGAGTCACTGAGCAGCAGGACGGTGAAGGTGGCCAGGGCGACCGCCTCGGCCAGGCGGTTCCGACCAGCGAGTCGCCAGGCGATCACTGCGGTGACCGGTGCGAGCGCCGCCCGCCACAGCAGGCTCGGGTTGTTGTCCATGAACGCGAACCAGGCGACGTTGATCGCGTCGACCGCTGCCTGCTGCCCCAGGAGCTGGAAGATGCCCCGAGTGAGGATCACCGGCATGGTGAGCGCGACCACCCCTGCGACAGCGGTGGCCAGCGGGTACAGCCAGCGTCCCCACACGGACGGGTAGTGCTCCGGCGGCGGCGGGATGCGGACGCGGGCCCGCCGCAGCAGGATCGCGATCACACCGGCGACCACCGCCAGCAGCACCGAGCTTGCCAGCAAGGCCGACCCGCCCAGCTCCCTGCCACCCGCGGCCAGGTAGGTCGAGACGGCGAGCCAGACCACCGCTGCACCGAAGCCGGTCCAGAAGATGCCTCTGCTGACCGGGCGGCCCGCTGCGGCCTGGGCGCCGGTGACCACGATCTGTGCCGGTGCAGAGCCGGCGACCATCATCGCCGGCAGGATCAGCGGCTGCAGCGTGATCAGCGCCCCCTGCAGCGCGGTGGAGCGCCGGTCGAGACCGAGGCTGACAAGGTTCTCCGCCGTCCACGGGCCGAGGGTGGCGACCATCAGGAGCGCGGCGACGACCACAAACTCCCACCAGACGTAGCTTCGGAACGAGCGGACGAACGCGAAGACGACGAGGGTGAGGAAGGCGCCCACGGACGTCAGCAGGGGGATCGGCGATTTCCACGCCTCCGCGGCGAAGATGGCGATGGCCGAGCCGCCAATCAGCAGCAGCACGATGCGCAGCCACCACGAGGTGTGCAGGGCAGCGGTCAGGGCGATCGCGAACGAGAACAGCAGGCCGGTGAGCAACAGCGGCACAGTGACCTGGGGCACACCGTCGGGGCTCGCGTAGCTCATCGACAGCTCGCCGACCTGTCGCAGCGGCACGGCGAACACGATGGCGAGCGCGAGCAGGGCGAACACGGCGGTAGCGCCGGCACCGAGCTGCCGCAGCCCGTAGGGCCAGGCCGACGGGTGCGGCCGGCCTTCCCGCACCGGGCTGACGAACGTGATCTGCAGCACGTCGCGGACGGCTGCGACGATCTGGCTCAGCACGGGGTTCATCCGGCCACCCCGATCGCGACGCCCTTGGGTCCGTAGACGAGGACGCGACCCTGCGCCGCGGTCAGCCAGGTGCTGGAGTCGGAGGCGTCACCGATCTCGAGGGGCCACTCGGCGACAAGGGCGCCGTGCGCGTCGAGGAGCACCACGCTGTGGGAGGTGAGCAGCAAGGCGCGTTCGCCGCCGCCGATGCCCGCGTAGGTGCGTGCTCCCTGCCAGCTCCAGAGCCTCTGCCCTGTGGCCGGGTCGATCCCGATCGACTCGTCCTCTGCGCGCAGCACGACCACGTCGCCGAGCGCGATCACGCCCTTCGTCGCCAGCGCGTGGCGGGGTCGCCACAGCTCCCTTCCGTCGGCCAGCGACAACCCGGTGACGCGTGGTCCATCGGAGTTGGGGAGCACGACGACAGGGTCGGCTCCCGTTGTCACGCCGAACTCCTCCACCCGGCCAACGCTCTTCGCCCAGACCAGGGCTCCGGCAGCGTCGAAGCACGAAAGGCCGCCGGCCTGGTCGACGACCAGCACGCGCCGTCCAGCGACCCGGGGCGCGACCCGCACCTCACTGCCGACGTTCTGCTGCCACCGCTGTGCTCCCGTTGCCAGGTCGTAGGCAGTAACGGTGCCGTCGAGCGTTGCGACGACCACCAGGTCGTCCAGGCGCACCGGCGTCACGATGGAGAGGTCTGCGAGCGGGGCGTCCCACAGCCAGGAACCGTCCGGCCCGTAGGCGACCAGGTGACGGTTCACCGAGACAGCCACCGTCGTGGTGCCGAAGGTGGCTGCCGCGGAGTTCCGGACGCCGGGACGGCTGCGCCAGACCGACGGCGGCGGGTCCACAGAGGTGCGCAGGGCGATCACGTCCCCGTTCAGCTTGTTCGCGAACACCGCAGTGCCGTCGGGAAGGATTCCGGGCGGGGACACGGCGGTGACGAGGGTGGTCCCGGCGCCGATCACGTTGATCCTGCGCGGGGTGAAGTCGAGCCGGTCGGCCGTGGACCAGTCGAACGGGACGTCAGGGGTGACAGCTGCCGGTGCCGGCTCGGTGGCCTGCCAGCGTCCCTCGGCCGTGGCCCAACCGGCGAAGCCGGCGTGACGGCACCAGGTGCGTTCCGTTGTGCTCGGCTGGTCGCTCCCGACCTGTTCGCGCATGGTGACAACGACGCACGCGCGGGCAAGCAACGACTTGTCCGCCGGCACCGCGCTGTAGTCCGCCCGGTAGCCCAGCGGGGTCCGGTTGCCGGCCGCGTCAATGACCAGCACTGTGCCCTCGGAACTCCAGCTGCGCCCGGCGGCGAGGGTGTCGGGAAGGTCGAGCCGTCCGGGCACGTAGATCCGGGCGGTGCCGTCGAAGCCGCCCTCCACTTCTGCACGGACACCGTCGCTGCCGAGACTGAACAGGTCGTCACTGCGGCCGGCCGGCTGCCCGTCGGGGGCGACCCGGACGGTGCTCAGCCGGGCCAACACCGTGTGCCCCCAGTCGACCTTCGTGAGCGCGAGCCAGTTGACGAAGGGTGCGGGTCCGGAGCCGATCATCGAGATGGCCTGGTCGACCGCCCACTCCGTGGTCTCGACGCCGTCGGGACCGGCGAAGCGTTGCCGATAGCCGTCGGCCGGCAGCCACCCGGGCCCCCCGGTCGTTGTGACCGTGGCGGCTCGTCCGAGGGTGGCGGTGCAGACCAGCAGGGCGACAACCACCAGCCCGGCCCAGAGCGCCGGCCCGAAGGGCCGCCGCTGTCCCGGCTGGTTCGCCACGCGCGCAGACTATCGACGCTCGCAGGTGGCGCAGCAGGGGTAACGAAGGATTTCTCGGCCCCGATACCCTGCGCTCAGGCCTCGCGGGCGCGCAGGCGGCCTTCGATCACCTGCTGGCAGAGCTCGACGGTCTCGGGCAGCAGGTCGACCCCGAGGGTGCGGGCCTGCCGGGTGACGTGGCTCACGAGGCGCTCGACGTCGGCGCGGTTGCCCGCGCGATGTTCGGTGCGGATCCGGGCGCAGAGGAGTTGCTCGTCCTCCGGGGCAACCACGAGTCCGCGAGCGGCCGCCCACCGTGCCAGGTCGATGTCACCCCTTGCCAGAGCGCGTTCGGAGAGCACGACACCGGCGTCCCGCAGCGCGCTGGAGATGTCGGTGCGCAGCTCCTCGGCCCAGTGCCACTGGCCGGGGGCTGCATCGGCGAGCGGGGCTCCGCGCACCTGTTCGAGCGCGGCCAGCAGGGTCGCGTCCCCCACCCGGTCGACGCCGGGAGCGAGCAGGAGCTGCACCTCGTGCCAGTCGGACGTGACCGCGTCGTGCAGCATGATCCGTCCGGAGTAGGCGTCGGGCAGGTAGGGCCGGCCTCCCGGGTCGTCGCCCAGCCAGTTGCGCAGCCGGCTGAGGTTCGACCGGCGGGTGCCCTCGGCCACCTGGAGCCCGGCGGCCATGGCTGTGGGGGAGCTGTCGGGATGCTCCAGCAGCCAGGCGCAGAACTCGATCAGATGCTGACGGGACCTGGCCGGCTCGGGGCCGGTGTTCCCCAGGAGGTCTGTTGGCCCGATCAGCAGTACCCGGGGGTGGCCTGCGGGCACGAGTCGGACGACGTCCACTGCTTCCTCTCCTCGGCGTGGGATGTGGGGCAGGGCGACCACGTTCGCGTCCTCGCCGCTCCACCACGGCGCCTGCGTCGTGGCCGGATCGTCTGCTGCCCGGAAGAGCTTCGCCACGCCGGCGCGGGTGGCCTCGGGAATGGCATGTGCCTGCAGGGTCCCCGGAGCGCCGGCCAACCGTCCGACGGGGGCGTAGGGGTCTCCGGTCACGGTCCACTGGGCCGGGCCGGCGGCTCGGGTTGCGAGGATCACGGCGATACCCAGCGCCGGCCCCTCCAGCAGCTCGTCCAGCTCGTCGGCGACCTCCGCGGGGACGTCGTCGAGCAGCAGGAAGACGACGGGCGCGACGGCATCGGCCCGGTCCGGGTCGACGCGCAGGGCAGCAAGGGACTCGCTCGACAATGCTGCCCGACGCCGGGCGACGAGCAGGTGGACCTGAGCAACCGTGTCCTCGATGCGGGCCTGGGTGAGTACGCGGTCACCGCCGGCGAGGCGGACGAGTTCCGCGCCTTCCCCGCACACCACCAGCCGCAGCTCCTGCGCCCAGGGGGCACAGCCGAGTTCCACACCCATGGATGCCATGGTGGAGCGGGCCAGCTCCGTCTCGCCAGCAGCAATTCCGAGCACGCGTGACCGTTCGGCGTCCACCAGCACGAGGCGCCCGTCCGGGCTGGTGCCGAGGCTGACGGCGGCCGGGTACGGGCAGGGATGCTCGCCACCGGCCCGAACGGTTGCTTCGAGGGAGATCCTCCAGCTGGTGCCGTCCATGGCTGCTTCGAAGCCGTCCGGCGGGGTTCCTGGCCGGTTGACCCAGTGCAGGACGATGCCGGCGTCGTCCACCTCGATGCGCTCGAGTTCCGGCAGGGGGACCTGCGTTGCATAGCAGTGCTGCCCGACGGCGCGCAGGGCCGCATCGAGGGCAAGGAGCCGGTCCGGCTGCTGCCGCGATCCCATCGCAACCCGGAGGCGGCCGGCCTGCTCGTCCGGCGGGATCAGCCGCCGGCCGACCGGCCGTTCCCTGAGCCGCAGGAACCGTCGGGTCTCGAACGCCCCGATGATGGCTGCCGCTGCGAGCGTGCCGAGGGAGCCGAGCAGGGGGGCGAGCGGCGCCGCCGGCTCTTCTGCCGGAGTTGTGGACGCCTCCGGGGTTGTGGACGCCTCCGAGGCGGTGGCAGTGGGCTGCGCGGGTGAAGGGGCCTCGATCGTCGGGGACGGTTTCGGCATCGGGTCGTCGCGCTCGACGGGTGGGACCGCGTCGCCGCCGCCGTCGTCCGCCCCCTGCGAGCGGGGTTGCGCTTTTGGCCGCACGCTGCGGGGAGCCGGTTCGGCGCCGGGGACGACGAGGCGCCAGCCGATCTCGATGTGGTCGGGGTCGTCGATCAGTTCGTCGTTGGCTGCGGCGATGCGTGGCCAGCGTCCGGCGGCGCCGAGGTGCTCCAGCGCGATCCCGCTCAACGTGTCGCCCTTGTGCACGCGCACCGTCAGCGGTGCCGCTGCGCGCGACGCCGGGAGCGACAACCGGGTGCCGGGGGTCAGCGGACGGGTCGGGTCGGTCAGCTTTCCCGGGTTCGCTTCTGCGAGCTCGCGCCAGCGGCCACCGTCGCCGAGGAGCCGTTCGCTCACCGTCCACAGGTCGTCGCCGGGTTCGACGCGGTAGGTGTCGCCCGCGGTCTCCTCATCTGGTTCAGGTTCGATCTCGGGGAGCGTCGCAGCCCCCAGTGCCACCACCCGTTCCGGTGGTGGCGCCTGGGAGCCCGAAGAACTCGGTGCCAGGGCCAGCACCGCGAGCAGGAGCCCCGTGCTGAGCTGCTGGAGACCCCCGAGGAGCGGAAGCCGGAGTCGCACCCGTCCGCTGCTGACAAGGCGCACAGCTTCCGTCGCGGTCGAAAGCGTGAACGCCGCCCACGCCAGCCAGCCCAGCACCGTCAGCACCACCAGCAGCACCGAACCGTCGTCCGGCCTGGTGAGGGCAGCCGGCCAGCCGACCGGCAGCCGGCCCCAGCCGGCGAGCGCGACCGGGGCGCCGAGGATCACGAGGCACAGGGCCGTCAGGGCGCCGATACCGCGGAGCCAGCGCATCACTTCCTCCCTCTGTAGGTGTCGAGCACGGCCGCGGCGCTCGCCTCGACGCCGATCACCCCCGGCCAGCCGGGAACGAGGACGTCGCCGAGTGGCACGTCGCAGTGCACGCGCGCGGTGACGGTGGCGCGGGTGCCGGGAGCCGTCGCGAGTCCGGAGGCGTCGACATCGACGAAGAGGCGTTCGCAGCGCACGCCGCCGGCCGACGCCTGGGCGATCGCCAGCTCCTGCGCTGCGCGAACGGCCTCGCCGGGCCCCCGGGCCTGCGACATCCCGCGGACGGCGGCGCCGGCGGCCTGCTCAACGACGCCGCGCGCCAGCCACGTCCGCGCCCCGCCGACGACGAGGCCGACCAGGAGCACGAGAATCGGGACGATCATGGCGAACTCCACAGCTGCTGCTCCCCTCTGGCCGTTCACGGGGTGACCCGTTCGAGCGGGAGGACGGCGTGCTCGACGATGAGCCCCTGGCCGACGTCGAAGAAGACCGGTGCGCGCCCGGAGACCGTCACGACCAGGTAACCGTTGTCTGCAGCGACGCCGATCTCGACCTGCTGCAGGCCGCCACGGGTGGCGACCCGTTCACCGGCAAGGCGCGCAGCCGCCTCCGCAGCGGGGCCCGTGGCACGCAGGTCGGCTGTGACCGCTGCCGCCTCGGACGCGACCGTGCGCGAGTAGAGCCAGACGCCGAGCTGCACCATGCCGAGGACGAGCAGCAACAGGGTGGGCAGCAGGATCGCCCACTGGGTCGACTCGGCCACCCCGCGCTGGTTCACGGCCGCGGCAGCTTCGCTGTCACGTAGATGGTGACGGCGCTGATGACGATCAGCGCCACCGCGACGGCCCCGGCGAGGAGGATCGCGTTCTCCGTCGACTGCGACAGCCCGCGCTGGTCCCGCGGCGGTGGTGGGGCCACCAGCGCCCCGAGCAGCAGGTGCAGGATTCTCATCGCTCTCCTAACAAGGTCAGCCGCCGACAAGGCGAAGGATCGGCGGGACGAGGAAGAACAAGCCGAACACGAGGCTCGGGATCACCATGAAGAGGGCCATCCGCTCCGACACGGAGGCCGCGGCGATCCTGGCCTCGGTGAGATGGGCGTCACGAAGCTCGCGGACACGGGCCCGCAAGGCGTCCGACAGTGCCGCGCCGGCTTCGTCGAGGGACATCACGTCGGCGGCGTCCACGAGCGCGGGGAGCTCGAGCTCCACCCCCAACCGGTGGAGCTCGGTGTACGGCGCGCGTTGCTCGAGCCGGGCCCGCTCGAGGGCGTCCCTGATGGTGGCGAAGACGGTGACGTCGCTGACTGCTGCCGCCGAGCGCAACGCCTGGCTGCCGGACTGATTCGCCAGGCGTTCAAGGGTGACGAGGTCGAAATAGGTGAGGAGGGCTTCCGTCGCGTCGGCGTTCACCTCGCGTTCCGAGCGACGCAGGACGATGTCGGGAAGGAAGAAGCCAACGAGGGCGGCGACCAGCCCGATCGCTGCCGGCACCTCGAAGCCGGTGATGCCGGAGAGGACAAGGCCGAGCCCGAGCAGCGGCGGGACGAGCAGGCCGGCGAACGCGCACAGCACCTTGTAGGCGTAGTGCCGGTCGACCGAACGTCCGGCCATCCGGAGGCGTCGCAGGGTGTCTGCGGTGACGGGTCGCCGCAGACGCCAACGGACCCAGCCTCCGATGCGGTCGACACCGGTGCCGCGCGTCCCCGGGGCGGAGGCAAGCCGGCCGTCCAGCAGGTCGAGAGCGTCGGCGAGCCGCGGGGCTGTGGGTACGAGGACGCCGACGAGTGCCCAGAGCCCGAAGCCGACAAGGCCACCGGCAAGGATCGCCAGCAGCTGCGCGTTCATGCGAGCCGCCGCAGGATGCGCTGCCGCGGCCGGGGCAGGGTCAGGCGGCGCAGGAACAGGAGGGCGCCGAGGTAGGCGAACACAAGGGCAGCCAGCAGGAGTTGGCCGAGCGGGGAGCCGTAGGGCGCGAAGAACGAGCCTCCGAAGAGCAGGGCAAGGCCGAGCACGACGAGCGTGATCAGGGTGACCTGGCGGACGACGATGCGCGGCTTGGCCCGCTCGGTCTCGATCTCGCGAAGAGCGCGCAGCCGGTCCTGGATGTTGTCCGCGAGAGCTGCAAGGGTCGCCGTCGCGCCCGTCCCGCCACGGTCGGCCGCCAGCGAGAGTGCCGCCAGCACCGCGTCCGCGTCCGGGCTGTCGAGCTCGTCTGCGAGGCTGAGCAGGGCCTGTGCCGTGGTCCAGCGGTCGTCCAGCCGGGCGGTGAGGAGCCTCAACTGAGGCGCGAGGAGCGCCGGCGCCTGCGCGACGGACACCCTGATCGCGTCACTGATCGAGCGCCCTGTGGGCAGCAGGGAGGCAAGGGAACGTACCCAGCGGTCGAGTGCTTCGAGGACGGCGAGGTCACGGTTGGACGGCGCGGAGAGCACCACCGGCAGCCCGTAGGCGACCACCGGCACGAGGACGGCGAGCAATGGCCAGCCGACCACAGCCGCAGCAACGATGCCCGCGACGAGGGCAAGTGCGAGCTGCCACCAACGGCGCCGCACCGTGCGGGCAATGCTTGAATCCACAACCTTTTTCCACAGACCTGTGGACAACCCGGTGACTTCCGCCGGACGGCGGCGCAGACCCGCGGCGAACAGGACGAGCCCTCCTGCGATCAGGACGCCGCACAGGCCGGCGAGGAGGGTGGCCATCAGGCGTCCCAGGCCGAGGCGAAAGGCGCCAGCTCGTCCAGCAGGCCGGCGTCCGGAGTGAACTGGTCGGGGCCGCCCGTCCCTGACCGGAAGCACAGGTGGGTCACGGGGCGACCCGATTCGAGACCGCCGGTGAGCTGCCGGATCTCTGCGACGGCCCTTGTGCGGAGGCCACCACGCCAGGTGTCGTCCACCAGCCTTACATGGATGAGCAGGTGGATGTGGTGGGCGATCTGGCGGTAGGCCTCCTCGACCGTCAGTACGCCGCCCTGTGCGACGCGTGAGGCGAGCCGGTCCATCGTTGACGCGGCCGAGTGGGAGTGCGTCGTCGAAAGGGTGCCCGCGCCGGCCGTCATGGCTTCGAACATGGCCCCGGCTTCACCGCCGCGGACCTCGCCGACGATCAGGCGGGACAGGTTCTGCCGCAGCGCCTCCGGAATCAGGTCGGCAACCGTGAACTCGCCGAGGCGGCGCCCGTCCTGAACCTCGCCCATGCCCACCCGCGCCTGCAGCGCGAGCATGTTCCGGCGTCGCGGTTGCAGGTGGGTGAGCAACTCGTAGTCGGTTTCCAGGGTGCCGAAGCGCTCGTTCTCCGGAATCGCTGCGATCAGCGCGCGGAGCAACGTGGTCTTGCCGGCCCCCTGGTCGCCAGAGATGACCATCGACTTTCGGGCCAGCACTGCCGCGTGCAGGAACCTCGCAACGTCGGGCGGCATCATCCCGCCGTCGGACAGCTGCCGCAGGGTCACATCGGTGAGCGTGTGCTGCCGGATGGTGATCGACGGCCGGTAGCTCAGCCCGAAACCGATCGCGTGCAACCGGAACCTGTCGCCGAGGGCGAGCGTCATCATCGGGTGGGTGTCGTCGAACGGACGGGCGGGGGTGACGGTCTCGCCGAGGAAGCGGATCGCCTCCACCAGCTCGGCGTCGGAGTCGGCCACCGGCGGACGCTCCTCGCGCCGCCCGTCCCCGTACTGCACCACCACCGAGTCGCAGCCGTGGATCTCGATGTTCTCCGCCTCGGCGATCTCGAAGAGGGGCTGCAGCCTGCCGAACCCGAAGATCGCATTCTCGACGGCCCGGGAGTACGCCTCCTCAACGACCATCGACCACAACGCCTCACCGTTGGTGCGCAGCGCCTCCACATGCTCGCGGACCACGGCGATGATCACCGATCGCCCGAGCAGGAGACGGTCCACGTCGGCCAGGTGTCCCGGCTTCTTCGCGATCGCCGCTGTGATGCGCTCGGACGCGCGACGCCGCAGCACCACGACAAGTGGCCAGTCGACCAGCGCGTCGTCGGCTCGGGCCTCGATCAACCGCTCCCTGCGGTGCGTCGTCTCCAGGCCCACATCACCGGCGAGCAGGTCGACCTCGGCGAGGCGTCGCATCAGGCCCGCCAGCCGTGATCCGGGAACTCCTCCGCCATCAGCGATCCCCTCACTCCGGGAGCTGCGGCGTCCGGGGTGGGCACGCAGCTAGCGAATCCGAGGATCGTAAGCGAGCCCCGGCACGATTCCCAGAGGCCGGAGACAAGTTGTGGATAACCCCGGCAGGTTCGTACACCTGTGGACAAGCGGCCGCCGCTCCGGTCGCTGTCGCCCCGAGGGAGAAATCTGCACCTGGATCGCGCTGAGAAGGCGGGTTGCGGCGCAGAGGCCCCGAGAGGTGCAGATTCTTCCCACCCGGCGCCTCCCGGGTCCCCCAACCGTCACGTCGGCAGTTGGAGCACCCCTCCGCGAACCTCTGCCAGCCCGTCGGCCACAAGGGAAGCGATCGCACGGTCGCGCTGCACCACGTCGGGCCACCCCGGAATGACCTCGTCCAGTGCCACCGGCAGGGGCGCCGCCTCGCGCAACATCTTCAGCACCGCTCCCCGGGCCTGGCGGTCGCTGCCCTCGTACGCCGCCTGCTTGCGGCGGACGTCGCCGGTGTCGGGATACCCGGCGGCCCGCCAGGCGCACACTTCGGCCAGCGGGCACGCCCCGCAACGAGGCGTGCGGGCGGTGCAGACGATCGCGCCGAGCTCCATCGTCGCTGCGTTGACGGTCGCAGCGTCCGCCAACCCGGCCGGCAGGATCGACTCCATCAGCGTCAGGTCGGTGCGAGCGGGCGGCCCTGGCTGGGCGCGTCCGGTCACTACCCGCGCGAGCACCCGGCGGGTGTTGATGTCGACGACGGGGTGGCGCTCCCCGTTGGCGAACACCGCAACGGCCCGCGCGGTGTACTCCCCGACGCCGCTCAACGCGAGCAGGTCCTCCACCTCGCTGGGCACGACGCCGCTGTGCCGCTGGCCGATCTCCACAGCTGCCCGGTGCAGCCGCAACGCGCGTCGCGGATAGCCGAGGTTCGCCCACTGCCGGACGGCCTCCGCCGGCGGCTCGGCGGCAAGCGCGCCCGGCGTCGGCCAGCGCTCCAGCCACGCCTCCAGGTGCGGGATCACCCGGTTCACCGGGGTCTGCTGCAGCATGAACTCGCTCACCAGCACCCCCCACGCGCCGAAGTCCGGGCGTCGCCACGGCAGGTCGCGGGCGAATTCGGCGTACCAGCTGATCAGCGGTGGGGCGATCAGCGGCGTCGCGAGGTCGGGCACGCGGCTCAGCCTAGGCGCCCCCTGCGGACGGCCGGGGCGCCCCGAGCTGCAGCCGTCGGCCGGCCGCCCGGGCACTGAGCACCTCGCCGAGCGCCCGCACGTCCTCGACGTAGTTGCTGGCCATCAGCCTCCGCGGCGCTGCCTCGCCCGCAGCGAAGACGGCGGCCTCCGCCGGCTGCCAGGCGAGCTTCGCCCACACGTCGACACCGAAGCGGTGCCCGATCTCGCCGGAACCGTACGGACGTCCCGGACCAACCACCACCAGCCCCACCCGCTCTGCGCCCGCAGCCGCCACCACCAGCGGCAGGTACAGCCGCAGCGCTGCGAGGTCGACCAGCCGGCTGCCGGTGACCACGGCCACCCCGCTGCTCGCAGCAACGAGGGCAGGCTGCAGGCCGGCTGGCGTGATCCGTCCCGCATCGACGAGCACCGTGCGCCCCGCGGCCTCGAGGGTGGTCGCCAGTTCCGGCCACACCGGCCCGAACAGGTCGACCATGCCCGGATGCGAGAACCCCGGCAGGAAGTCCCTTCCCTCCTCACCGTGCAGGGGGATGGTCATCGAGGGCAGGCACTCGGCGAGCGACCGGTGCTCCCGGTGCGCCTGCAGGAGCCCCCCGAGGCCCCGTCCGCCCGGGTCGACGCCCTGCAGGTGGCCGGCAAGCACCGTCTGGTCCGGCTCCCGGTCGGCGTCCACCAGCAGCACCGGCTCCTTCCAGGTGAGCGCCAGCGCCACGCCGAGCCCCGTGACGCCCGGCGAGTGGCCGGCGCTCGCCAGCAGCAGCATGCTCACCGCGGGCTGCCAGGAAGCCGCACCAGCGCGAGCTGTTCGGCCGAAGCCAGCCGCACCACCCGCTCCGCCTCCGCCGCGGGAACACTCACGTCGACGATGGAGGCGCCGTCGGGCAGGACGGCTGCCGCCGTCGCGATCCGTGCGGCAACGCTCGCCCCTGCCGGGGGCTCGGCGCCGTCGCGACCCACGGGGACGAGCAGCACCTCGGTTCCCGGGGGCATCGCGGCCGACGGCAACCGTCCCGCGGCAAGGCGCAGCCCGATGCGGACGCTGCCCGCCTCCACCGCGGGCTCGCCGAACGAGCGCGGGCTCAGCAGGCTGCCCTCGACCAGGTCGCTGAGGGCGGTCCGGCCGACGACGGCGTCGAGCTGGTCGGACGAAAGGGTTTCGACGCCGAGCGCCGGCACGGCAGAGGTCGACCCGAGGTCGGCAGCGGTGATCACCTGGTCGCGGTAGACCGTCCGCTTCACGACGAGGACGGTGTGTGCATTGCTGAGGTTCCCGTAGAGGAGCGCAGCACCCAGCCCGCCGAGGCAGACGGCGAGCACGCCGACGGCCATCCAGCGCAGGTTGCGCCGGTTCCTCACCTGACTCGTACCCAACCGCTCCTCGGCCATCACCGACCCCCTCGAGCCGGGATGGCTGGGGCCCTGGGGTCGAGCGCAGCGGTCCGGCGGTGGTGGGATCGTAGGCGGGCGGACGGGCCTATTCCTAGACCGCTCCGCGAATCTGTGGAGAACTCGTACACCCACGCCCCCGGCTGTCCCATCCCGCCTGTGCAGTCATACGGCTGGCCACTAGGGTGTTTCCTGTGAACGTCGAGGCACTGGCAGCCAAATACCACGACCTGGTGGTGACAGCCTGTGAGTGGCGTGCGATGGGCCTCGCCGACCCCCACCAGATGGCGGCCGACGCCTTCGCCCTGCTCGACAGCCGTCGTGACCACGACCTCCGCGACCTGTACCGCGCCATCGAGAAGGTGGTGCAGGACGCCTACCGGAACTACTCCGACAAGATCAGCATCCTGGATCGCCTGCGCGTCGGCGCCGTGTTCGGTGGCCCCACTCCCCGCAACCCCGCCGACGAGTTCCTCAAGGCCCTCAGCAACCTGCGCGGAAGGGACCGGCAGCTGCTGCAGCTGCGCTTCTGGGACGACCTGGACGAGGCCGAGGCAGCTGAAGTCCTGGGCACGAGCATCGAGGCCACCCGCGAGCATCTCGCGAAGGCCGGCATGCGCTACCTGTCCAAGCTCACCCGCAGCCATCCCGACCTCGCGATCAGCGACATCATCGACACGCTGTCCAGCATCAAGCCCGGCATCTACCGCCGCTACGGCACGACCGGCAACCTCTGAGGTTGACCCTCAGGCGGGGTTGAGGGCGAGGTAGAGGGTCGGCATCGCCACGATGCCGACCAGGAGGCTCACCGACGTCATGAACGCGGAGAGTTCCACGTCCAGCCCGGCCTTGCCGGTGAAGCCGACGATCATCGCCGCGATCGGTGAGAACACCAGCATCACCAGGACCATGCGCGCTTCAGCCGGGAGCGGGAGCAGGGTCCAGAACGCCACGGCGGCCACCGCGGCCGAGGCGTAGCGGATGCCGAGCATGCGGGCGGCGGCCCAGTACTTCCCAGGATGGAGCCGCAGTTCCAGTCCGATACCGATCATCAGCATGGCGAGGAACGGGTTCGCAGCACCGACGGTCGACGTGAAGGTGATCAGGATGTCCGGCAGCCGCCAGTCGAGCAGCTTCAGCACCAGCAGCCCGAAGTAGGTGACCAGGATCGGCGTGCGGATGAGCCGTCCGAAGACTTCCCGGATGCGGTTGCCCCCAGGCTCGCCGGCGAGGCCCATGCCCCACGCGTAGCCCACGCCCGCACCTGCGAACGCACCGCCGATGTCGAACAGCGAGGAGTAGATCATCGCCTGCGGTCCCACGAACCCGGCGAGGTACGGCGTTGCGAACGCGCCGATGTTGTAGTTGCCCCCGTGCAGCACGGCGAACGCCTGCTCGCTGCGCGGGCGTCGCAGGTGCAGCACATAGGCCAGCGCCTGCTGCGCGACGCCGAGTCCGAGCCCGAGCGCGGTAAGGGAGAGCAGGGAACGGTCGAGCGTGTAGCCGTTGAAGCTGGTGATCAACGCGCAGGGCAGCGTCACATTGAGCACGAGACGGGAGAACAACCCGAAGTCGTGCCGGGTCACCCAGCCCAGGCGCTTGATGCCGAGGCCTATCCCGACGATCGCCACCAGCGACAGTGCCCGCGCAGCGATCTCCAGCATGGCGGCAACTTACCGGTGACACGCCGGGCAACCTTGCAGCGACCGAATGCGCTCCGGTGGACGCAGGGTGTCGATCCCCCCCGGCCGGGAATAGCTTGATGTCGAGATAGCTGGAGGCCCTGTGACCACTGAGGAACTGCCGGCGCTGTTGCGCAGGCTCGTTCTCCCGGTCTACCTGCCCACGGCCCTCTATGCCACCGGCGCTGCTGCCATCGTCCCCGTCGTGCCACTGGTCGGGCTCGACCTGGGTCTCTCCGTGCCGCAGGTGGCCCTGCTGATCACGGTCGCCGGCCTGATCACCGTTGTCGGCCCCCTTCCGACGGGGCAACTGGTGGTGCGCATCGGTGAGCGCGGCGCGATGATCCTCGGGGGGCTCGTGAGCGTCGCCGCCGTCGTCGGCTGCCTCGTCGCCGCCTGGTCGGACGGGAACGGCCCGGCCCCGGTCTGGGCGCCCGCCCTGTTCTGCGCAGCGATCCTGCTGATGAGCCTCGGCGACCTCACCTGGGACCTCGGCCGCCAGACCTACATCGCCGACGAGGTGCCGGTACACCTGCGCGCCCGGGCGATGAGCCTCTTCGGTGGCACGATACGGGTCGGACGCATCCTCGGCCCGCTGTTCGGTGCCGGGCTGATCGCCATCGGCGGGGCGGCGTCCGCCTTCTTCGTCCACCTCGTCGCCGCTGTCGCCGGCCTGGTACTGATCACGATCTTCGTGCCGCCCCACCTCAGGCAGGAGATCGACCCGGATGCCCCCGAACCCGAGGACCTCCCGACCCGAGGCGCGGTGCTGCGACCCCTGCTCCTTGTCGGTGGCGCGGTCCTCGTGCTGACCCTCGTGCGCACCAACCGCGACCTGCTGCTTCCCCTTCTCGGTAACGAGTTCGGACACCCCGAGGCAGTGATCTCGCTGGTGTTCGCCGGGTCTGCCGTTGTCGAACTGGCGTTCATCCTGCCGGCCGGCACCCTGATGGACCGGTTCGGCAGGGCAGCAGTGCTGGTGCCCTGCCTCGCCCTGATGGGGGTCGGCTACCTGCTCGGGCCGATCGCAGCAACCGTGCCGGGCTTCATCGCCATCTCGCTGATCTTCGCCGTCGGCAACGGGTTGGGCGCAGGGATCAACAAGACCCTCAGCGCGGACATGACCCCCAGCAGGAACCGCGCCGGCTGGCTCGGGCTGTGGAACAGCTTCACCAACGCCGGAGCCCTTGTGGGGCCCGCGCTGATCGCTGTGACGGGCGCCGTGACGGTGGTCACCGCCAGCTTCGCCACCGGCTGGCTGTCACTGGCCGGGGCCGCGTGGGCCGCCTGGTGGCTGCCCCGCCTCGTGCCCGGCCGGGCCAGGATCAATCGAAGATCGGGTCGACCGTCCGCGTCCGCTTGAGCTCGAAGAAGCCCGGGTAGGCGAGGACGTTGACGAAGCCGTCCCACAGCCGGCCGGCCTCCTCGCCCTTGGGTGCCGGCGACATGACAGGGCCGAAGAGGCTCTGGTCACCCACCCGGATCACCGGGGTGCCCACCTCGTCGCCGACGGCGGCGGTCACCTTCGCCTGCTCCTCGCGCAGCGCCTTGTCGTTGGCGTCGGTGTCGCCGGCATCGGCCAGCTCCATCGGCAGCCCCACCTCTGCGAGCGCCGCCTCGTGGGTGGCGCGCTCGTTGGGCTCCTTGCCCAGGTGGATGCGGGTACCGAGCGCTGTGTAGAGCTCGGTGAGCTTTTCCGGGTACTGCTGCTGGACGGCAAGGCACACCCGGGCCCCGCCCCAGGCGTTGTCCATCAGGTCCCGGTAGTGCGGGCTCAGGTCGCGGCCCTCGTTCAGCACGGAAAGGCTCATCACGTGGAACACCACATCGACGTCGCGCACCTTCGCGACCTCGAGCGCCCAGCGGGAGGTCATCCAGGCCCACGGGCAGAGCGGGTCGAACCAGAGGTCAAGGGTCTTGGCATCAGTCACGTCGCGAGTGTAGGTCGCTTCTGGAACCGCCGGGACGCGTCCAGGCGGAGGGCTACCCTCGAAAGATGATCCGCTTCGTTGTTCTCGACCTGGGCCAGGTGTTGGCGTCGCCCCCCGACATCTACCACGCCCCCGCCGAGCTGCTGGGGGTGGATCCGGAGGCGTACCGGGAGTTGTACTGGTCGCACCGCCGCGCCTACGACACCGGCGGCTCGCGGGTGGAGTACTGGCAACCCATCCTCGACCGCCTTGGCGTGCAGCCGTCCGGTGAGCTGATCAGCAACCTCGCGACGCTCGACGCGGACCTGTGGACGGAGCTGCGTCCGACCGCTTCCGACCTGCTGCGGGTGGTGCGGGGCTGGAACGTCCAGACCGCCCTGCTGAGCAATGCACCGATCGTGCTGGGAAAGGCGATCCGGCGGACGGCGTGGGCAGCGGCCTTCGACTTCATCTTCGTCTCCGCAGAGCTCGGCGTCACCAAACCCGACCCGGTGGTCTACGACATGGTGACCGCAGAGCTCGGTGCGGATCCCGCAGAGATCGCCTTCATCGACGACCGTGAGCCGAACGTGGACGCCGCGGCAGCGGCCGGCTGGAACGCCCACCTGTGGGTGGACGACGAGGACTCCCTCGCCTGGCTGAGCGGCGTCACAGGCCACTGACAGATCAGCGGACGCAGGCCTCTGCCGCCGGCCCGGAACCGCTGGAGATCCTGACCGGGTCAACGATCAGTGCGCGGCAGAGTTCGCCGGTAAGCCTGCGAGCCCCGCCGGCTGCGGCGGCGTCGGTCACCCCGTTGCCGGCACACCCGGCTACCGAGGCGGCCACCGGAACCTGATCGGCACCAACGAGCAGCACCATCGGCCATCCCGGCGAGGTGCCACAACTGCTCGCCGATCCGTCCGGGCCACCACCTTCGGGCGCAGCAAGAACGGCCTGCCAGGCGCGTTCGGCGGCAGCGCCGGTGAGGCTGGCCGAGCTGCGGAAGGCACCGCGGTCGTCCTCGGCCTCGTACAGGCAGACCGTCAGGTCGCTGCCGTCGAGCCCGGTGAGCTCGACCGCCGGCACGGTGGGAAGGGTCACCGGGCAACCGTTGGGATCGGTGCCGTCGGGAACCAGCCTCACCGACGCAAGGATCCGGTTCGCAAGCTCCGACTCCCCGGCTCGCGCGGTGACCGTGACCCGCGCCCGACCGAGCTCTGTGGAGTACTGCTTCCACACCGTGGAGGGCGCCGC
Source organism: Propionicimonas sp. (assembly GCA_030158185.1). Classification (GTDB taxonomy): domain Bacteria; phylum Actinomycetota; class Actinomycetes; order Propionibacteriales; family Propionibacteriaceae; genus Propionicimonas. The sequence continues at coordinate 17,412 of JAOATP010000186.1, read as the reverse complement.
AAAGGGTGGCGACCCCTTGATCGGGGTGAACGTGAGGTGCATGGCCTGCCGGTCGTCGGCGAGACCGCTCGTGCACAGGATCGCACGGGCTGCACCGGGCCCCCGGGTCAGGTCGACATAGGGCTCGGTGGGGAACCTCTTGCCGATGCAGTAGTCCGACTGCGGTGCGGAAGCGTAACCCCAGGCGTCCGGCACCTGGACCATCACGTCACGGTAGGACTCCCAGCGGAAGCCCGCGTCGCTGGTGACCTTGCTGGTGACCTCGCCGGGGGCGGCAGCGCCCGACGCGCGGTCCTGCGCAGTCTCGGGGGCGACCCCGCCTGCTGCGTACCCGCCGGACGCAGGTTCGGCGGTCTGCGAACCAGCGACCCGCGGCAGGAGAGCAGCCCCGATGCCGACGGCAACGACGAGCACGGCTGCCGCTGCCATCCCCTTCAGCCAGCGGGTTGGGCCCGACCTCGCGGGACGGGCGGCAGCCTTGATCGCCTCCGCATCCAGCGGACGGAACGTCTCAACGGGCACAGATGCGCGCAGCGCCTCGGCGAAGGCACGCTCCTCGCGTTCGAAGTCCTCGCTGTCCTCGCTCATGCCTCGCCTCCTTCCAGTTTCGCGCGCAACGCCTGCAGTGCCCGGTGCACATGGGATCTGGCCGTGCCCTCTGGGCACCCCAGGATCCGTGCGATCTCGGCGAACGACCGGTCCTCGTAGAAGCGCAGGACGACCGCCGCGCGTTGCATCGGCGGTAGTTCGCCGCACAGCCGCAGAGCCTGGTCGGCGTCGGCGATGGACTGCGACGCGTCCGGGACCACCGGCGAGGCGCTCAGCACCGACGTGTCCTCCACGGGGAAAAGGCGGCGCACCTTTCGCCAGGCGGAGACGTGGGCATTGACGATGCTGCGACGCACGTAGGCGTCCACCTCGCCGCGGGCGGCGATCTGCTGCCAGCGCGGGAAGAGCCCGATCAGGGCGTCCTGCACCACGTCGTGGGCGTCCTCGGAGTTGCGTGTGACCAGGTAGGCGAAGCGCAGCAGGCTGGCAGAACGAGTGGCGACGTAGTCGTCGAAGGAGCCCGCGCCGGCGTCCGCGACCACCGCCGCCGCCTCGCCCACCATCACCCCCTCGAAGACCGTCACCTCATTGTCACGCCGCAACGGCGGGGAATGTTGCAGTTGGGTCCTGCTCATACGTCGGGGCCAACAACTCCGGGCTCACTCCCCGGGAAAGCGCACCTTCAGTTGCGAGCGGATGCTGTCCAGCACCTCCATGATCGCGACCGTCTCGTCCAGCGGCATCTGCGGCGACTCGGTGAAACCGTCCGACACCAGCTGCGCGAAGTGGGCAGCTTCGTAGGCGAGCCCCTGGTGGGCGTTCAGCTCGGCAGGGGCACTGGTGATGCTCTCCCCCGACGGCGCAACCAGGCGCACCCGTCCGGGAGCGTAGAACTCCCCGTCCAGCTCGATCCGGCCGAGGCTGCCACTGATGGACGCTGCCGTCGGCGTCTTGGCTGCGAGCGTGCAGCTCACAAGGGCCTGGGCGTGGGGGTTCTTGGCGAACCTGGTCAGCAGTGCGGCGACCTGCCGGTCGACGCCGGTGGACGTGAGCTCGCCGGTGGCGACCACCGATCCGGGAATGCCGAGCACGAACGCTGCGAACGAGACCGGGTAGATGCCGAGGTCGAGCAGCGCGCCCCCGGCGAGGGCCGGGTCGTGCAGCCGCGGCACCTGGTCGGCCGGCAGCGGCTGCCCGTGGTCGACGATGACGGTCTCGATCGTGCCGAGCGCGCCGTCCGCCAGCAACTGGCGGACGATGTCGGTGCGCGGCAGGAACCGCGTCCACATCGCCTCCATCACAGCGACCTGGCGGCGGCGGCCGGCGGCCACCACCTTGCGGGCCTCCTTGGCGTTGCGGGCAAAAGCCTTCTCCACCAGAACGTGCTTGCCCGCCTCGATCGCCAGCAGTGCCTGCTCGGCGTGCTCGCTGTGCGGGGACGCGACGTAGATGACGTCCACCTGCGGGTCGGCGACCAGGTCGGCGTAGGAGCCGTGGACGGTCGGGATGCCGAACTCTGCAGCGAAGGCCCGCCCGCGCTCGGGCGAGCGGGAGCCGACGGCGACCAGCCGCTGGCGCGTCGACGCGCGCAGGGCGGAGGCGAACATGTGCGCGATCCAGCCGGGCGCCATGATGCCCCAGTTGAGGGGCGGTGCGGTCACCGGATCGGGCACCCGCGACGTGGGCAGTGACAAGGGAAGGGCCATGCCGTCAACCTACGATCACCGGGTGGGGTCTCGGAACCCGTCAGCAGCAAATCGGTAGGGAGAACGTGGCTACCCTTCGATCAGGCACAGGAGGAACCATGGCCCAGCGCAGTCGCGGCCCGATCTCGGACTGGCGCGCGGACGCAGCCCCCGACGACCTGAGGGAGTACGACGCCTTCGGGCCGTGGATCGACCCGGTGCGCACGGAGATCGGCATGCCGCGGGCCTTCCGGCACTGGTACCCCGAGCTCGCCGACTCGGCCTTCCTGCTCAAGATCCCGCGGGACGTCGATCGCGCCTCCGCCCGTCCGGGCCAGGACCTGTTCGCCGCCGTCCTCGCCGTCGGTGAACGCGGGGTGTGCCAGTTGCGCCTCGCCGGCGGCACCGTGACCCGCGAGGACGCCACCTGGGAACAGGTGGTCGCCTGCGGCACCTACACCAACCTGCTGCTGGCCAGGTGGTCGCTGCTGCTGTCGAACGGCTCAGCCCTGCACGTGCCCCACAACAGTGTCGGCTCCGACCTGATGGCCAAGGTGACCGCCTACGTGCGGTCCCACATCGCCGCACCGTCGCAGCGCTCCGGCCAGCCGGAACTGGCGGCCGTCGGGGTGCCGCAGGACTACTCGGCCAGCAAGCTCGCCGAGTTGAAGCGCACCTTCCGCGCCCCCGTCGTCGCCATCCATGTCGAACAGAAGAACCGGCTCTGCCGTTCGGGACGGTTCGGCCGGCGCCTGTCCACGGGGCTCATGGTGGTCGACACCCCCGATGAGCTGGTGCTGGTGAGCGGCGGCGAGCCGACCCGCTCGATCTTCGCTGCGAACTATGCGACGCACGTGCTGGTCGTGCCTTACCGCGGGCTCGACTCCTTCGCCCTGACGCCGGGCAGCGCCGGCCCTGACTTCCGATGCCTCGAACTGCGTGCGGGCTGCCAGGTGATCGAGCAGCACTGCCTCGACCATCCTGCAGCGGTGATCGCGGCCCTCAACGGGCGTGAGGTGCTCCCCGTCGAGCCTCGGGGCGAGGTTGCCGGAGCCCTGGCGTGAGTGAGCTCGAGCAGGTCGACTGGCGGCGTGCAGCCGACCCCGCAGACCTGCGCGAGTACGACGCTTTCGGACCCTGGATCGAGCCGATCCTCTCCGTCGACGACATGCCGCGGGCGTTCCGCCCCCACTACGCAGAGCACGCCGGCGCCCGCTTCCTGCTCAAGGTGCCGCGCGAGGAGGACCGTGCTGACCTGCGTCCCGGCATGGACCTGTTCGCAGCCGTCGTCGCCGTCCACAACGAGGCCTTCTGCGTGCTGCGGCTGGACGGCGGCACCGTGCGGCAGCGGGTGGCGACCTGGCGACAGGTCGTCGCGACCGCCTACCGCACGGAACTCCTGGAAGCGCGGTGGTCGCTGCTGCTGGATGACGGTACGGCCATCCACCTCGACCACAACAGCTCCTCAGCCAGCGGCCTGCGGCCGTCCATGGTCTATGTGGAGGACCGCATCACGGCATCCTCGCCCCCGGGGTGGCGGGCGCAGCTCGCCCACGTCGGGGTGGACGACGCGTTCTTCGCGAGTTCCCTCCACCGGCTGAGCCGCCGGCTCCCGCCGCTGGTGGTGCCGATCCACACCGAGCGCGGCAACCGCCTGTGCATCGACGAGCGCGGACGCCCCCGGCTCGGCAACGGCGTGCTGGTGCTGGACGCGCCCGCTGAGCTGGTGTTCGTCAGCCACGGTGAGCCGATGCGCTCGAAGTTCTTCCCCAGCCACGGCTCGCTCGTCACCCGGGTGCCCTACGAGCGGCTCACCTCGTTCGCCGTGTCGCCACCACCGCGGCGCCGGGGGCCGTCCTTCCACATCCTCACGCTGCGGGCAGGCAACCAGGTGATCACGCAGTGGTTCCTCGACCGCCCGGACGCCGTCGTCGCAGCGCTCCGCGCCCGCGGCGTGCCGCAGGTCGACGCGGGCACCCCGGCCATCGACGGCGGGCTCACCGACCTCAGGTGAGGGTTGCCACCATCAGTGCCTTGATCGAGTGCATCCGGTTCTCCGCCTGGTCGAAGACGATCGAGGCCGGGGACTCGAACACCTCCTCCGTCACTTCGAGCTCCGGCAGCCCGAACCGGTGGTAGACCGTCTCGCCGACCGTCGTGTCCCGGTTGTGGTAGGCCGGGAGGCAGTGCATGAACTTCACCTCTGCGACCCCGGTGCGCTCCAGCAGCGCTGCGTTCACCTGGTAGTCGCGCAGCAGCAGGATGCGCTCGGTCCAGACACTCTCGGGTTCGCCCATCGACACCCAGATGTCGGTGTGGATGAACTGGCAGCCCTTCACACCGTTCAGGTCCTCCGTGAGGGTGATCCGGGCGCCGGTCTCCTCGGCGATCTGCCGCGCCGTCGCGATGACGTCCGCCGGGGGCAGCAGCTTGTCAGGGGCGACGAGGCGGACGTCCATGCCGAGGAGGGCGCCGCCGATCAGCAGGGAGCAGCCGACGTTGAACCGTGCGTCCCCGACGTAGGCGTAGGCGATGTCGTGGTCGTCCAGCCCGGAGGCCTCACGCATCGTGAACATGTCGCAGAGGCTCTGCGTCGGGTGCCACTCGTCGGTCAGGCCGTTCCACACCGGGACGGAGGAGTACCGCGCGATGGTCTCCACCGTCGACTGGTGGGTGCCGCGGTACTCGATGCCGTCGAAGAGCCGCGACAGCACGCGGGCGGTGTCGGCGGGCGACTCCTTGTGGCCGAGCTGGGAGGAGTTGCCGTCCATCTGGGTCACGTGCGCGCCCTGCTGGTGGGCTGCCACCTCGAAGGCGCTGCGGGTGCGGGTGGACGTCTTCTCGAAGATCAGGGCGATGTTCATCCCGCCCAGCAACTGGCGTTCGGTGCCGGCCTTGCGGGCAGCCTTCAGATCCCCGGTGAGGCTGAGGAGCTCACGCCACTGCGCCGGGGTGAGGTCCTGCTCCTTGAGGAAGTGCCTGCCGGTAAGACTGCTGGCCACCGTCACCCTTTCTGATCAACTCGATGGGAGAACTGTGGCATACCTGAGCGGCGGCTCGCCGCCCCTGCAGGGGTGCGTAGCATGGGTCCATGCTCCTCCGTTTCCTCGCCAGCGCCGCGGCCCTCGCTGTCGCGACCTGGGCGCTTCCCGGCATCGTCCTCGCCGATGGCGACCTCGGCAGCCGGTCCATCACCCTCCTCGTTGTCGCCGCGATCTTCGGCGTGGTCAACAGCATCGTCAAACCGCTGTTCAAGTTCGTCAGTGCTCCGCTGATCCTGCTCACCCTCGGGCTGTTCCTGCTGGTGATCAACGCAGCGCTGCTGTTGCTCGTCTCCTGGGTCGCCGGTCAGCTGAACCTCGGCTGGAGCGTCACCGACTGGGGCTCGGCCATCTGGGGCGGCCTGATCGTCTCGGTCGTCAGCTTCATCCTCAACGCGTTCTTCAACAAGCGCAGCGAGAACCATCGGTGACCGCAGACATCAAATTCGTCTGTTGGGGCAATATCTGTCGCTCGCCGATGGCTGAGGTCGTTGCCCGCGAGCACGCAGAGCGCGAAGGGCTGCGCGGGGTCACCTTCAGCAGCGCCGGCGTCAGCGCAGAGGAGGCCGGTCACCCGATCGATCCCCGTGCTGCCGCGACGCTGACGGCCGCCGGCTACCACCCCGGACCGTTCACCGCGCACCGCATCACTGCAGAAGAGGCGAGGACGGCGGCGATGCTGATCGGCATGGAACAGCTGCACCTGACCAGGCTGCACGACCTCGTGCCGGAGGCCCACAACCTCTACCTGCTCAGCGACTTCGACCGCAACGCCGTTCCCGGCACACCGATCGAGGACCCCTGGTACGGCGACGACTCCGACTTCGAGACCACCCTTTCCGAGATCGAGGCGGCCATTCCCGAGGTGCTCAAGCGTGCGCGGGAGCTCGTTGCAGGATGACGTGTGCAGGAGCTGCCCGGCGGGGACGCTGCCTGCCTGGAACCAAGCCAGCCCCGCTCATGGCAGTCTGGTGACATGCATATCCTCGTTGTCGATGACGACCAGGCGGTCAGGGACTCCCTGGCGCGGTCGCTGCACTACTCCGGTTGGGAAGTCACGACGGCCAGCGACGGGATCGAGGCGCTCGCACGGCTCTCCGCGATGCGTCCCGATGCCGTGATCATGGATGTGATGATGCCGCGGCTCGACGGGCTCGAGACGACCCGCTCGCTGCGCGCCTCCGGCAACGACGTCCCGATCCTCGTCCTCACCGCGCGTGACGCGGTCGGCGACAGGGTGGACGGCCTCGACGCCGGCGCGGACGACTACATGGCCAAGCCGTTCTCCTTCGAGGAGCTGCAGGCACGCCTGCGCGCGCTGACCCGCCGTGCCCGTCCCGCGACGGACGAGCCGGGAGCCGAGGCCCTCGGCTTCGCCGACCTTACCCTCGACCTGCAGACCCGCGAGGTGACGAGGAACGGCCGCAAGATCAGCCTGACGCGCACGGAGTTCGCACTGCTGCAGACCTTCCTGGAGAACCCGCGCCGGGTGCTGGAGCGCAGCTGGCTGCTGAACGAGGTGTGGGGCTTCGACTTCCCCACCACCGCCAACTCGCTCGAGGTCTACATCGGGTACCTGCGCCGCAAGACCGAGGGTGAGGGTGAATCCCGACTGATCCACACTGTGCGCGGCATCGGCTACGTGCTGCGCGAGACCCCGCCGTGATCCGCTGGTTACGCTCGGTCCTCTCGGTCAGTAACCGGCCACTGCACGACCGGCTGACAGCGCTCATCTCCGCTGCTGTCGCCGGCGCAGTGGCGATCACCGGCATCGCCGCCTACGTGATCACAACGGTGGCGGTGTACGACCAGCTCGACCGGGAACTCGTCGATATCGCAGCGGTGACCAGCAACTGGATCTCCGGCGACATCGAGAGCATGGGCGGGCTGAACAGCGACGCCCTCGCGACGGCGAACGTGACCGTGCTGGTGATCCGGTCGGACAACCGCACGATCGCGCCGCCCGGCGCGACCACGGTGCTGGTGCCGAGCGCCCGCGAGATGGCTGTGGCACGCACCCAGACCGGGTCGTCCGCCCGCACCGGCGTCGACACCGAGGGCAACGCCTACCGCATCGTCGCCGTCCCGCTGACCGACGGCATCAACCACTATGCGCTCGTGCTCGGACGCCCCCTGCAGGCGACGGACGAGATCCTGCGCATCCTCGCGTTCTCGCTGCTCACCTTCGGCCTGCTGGCCGTCCTCGTTGCCGGCGCCATCGGCTGGGTGATCGCGCGGTCGGGCCTCGAGCCGATCCAGCGCCTCACCGAAGCCGTCATCCGGGTCACGGAGACCGACCAGCTGGAGAACATCGAGCCCGGCGGCATGGACGAGCTCACCGACCTGACGCGCTCCTTCAACACGATGATGAGCACCCTCGCCTCGTCCCGTGACCGGCAACGACGCCTCATCGGCGACGCCGGGCATGAGCTCCGCACGCCGCTGACGTCGCTGCGCACCAATGTCGAACTGCTGATCGCCGACGACCGCCAGGGGATGCTGCCGCCCGGTGCCCGCAGCGAGATCCTGCGCGACATCGCAGCCCAGCTGGGCGAGTTCACGCAGCTGATCGGCGACCTGGTGCACCTGTCGCGCGAGGACAAGGTGGAGCCGCACCCCGAACCGATCGACCTGCGCGACGTGGTGAACAGTGCGCTCACGCGGGCGCGTCGCCGCGGGCCGGGGCTGCACTTCGACGTCGAGCTCGAGCCGCTGTTCCTCGTCGGCGAGCCCGACAGCCTCGAGCGGGCGATCACCAACCTGCTCGACAACGCCGTGAAGTTCTCCCCGCCAGGCGGCACGGTCACCGTCCGCCTGATCGGGGACCGGGTGCGGATCGCCGACGAGGGGCCCGGCATCACCGAGGCCGACCTGCCGCACGTGTTCGACCGGTTCTACCGGTCCGACCAGGCCCGCAACACCCCTGGCTCCGGCCTCGGGCTCTCCATCGTCGCGCAGACCATCAAGGCCCACGGCGGCTGGGTGAAGGCCGGACGCTCGGAGGCCGGCGGCGCGGAGTTCACGATCAGGCTGCCCGGCAGCAGCATTCCGCCGGAGGAGCTCACCGAGATCACCGATGGCGAGGGCACTGTCGTCCTGCCCCGCCTCAGCAGCTGATCCGCTCCCGAAACTGACGAGGGGCGGTGGCGGGCCGGAGGGGGTGGGGCCGCCACCGCCGACTCGGGGTCAGCAGTCCGGGAGCAAACCCGGCTGTGGCAAGGTGATTCTGTCAGAGAACGCGCGGCAAGTTCAGTAGCCGCGCGACGTGTCAGCTGTTACGGCGCCGGACCCGGCGATGGTGGTGACGAACTCCGCCGTCGTGATCGGCTTGGAGAACATCGGGTAGTCGTAGGTGATCGCGTTCTCATGCTCAGGGAGCGAGGTCGCGCCGACGGCGTCGGTGAGTGTGTAGACCTCGAAACCCTTCTCGTAGGCAGAGCGCATGGTGGACTCGACACAGCAGTTGGTGAGGAAGCCGGCCAGCACGATGGTCGTGATGCCCTTCGACCGGAGGATGAAGTCGAGGTTGGTGGAACCGAAGGCATCGAGACCACGCTTGCCCTCCAGCACGATGTCGCCATCGGCGGGTGCCATCGACTCGACGATCTCGCAGCCCCAGGTGCCCTTCACGAACGAGGTGCTGTCCACGACGCCCTTGAGGATGCCGTAGGGGTGGGAGCTGATCTCGTAGTAGCCCGGTGCGAACGAGATCGGGCTGTGGATGACCGTCGCGCCGGCCTCGTGCGCCGCGGCGAGGGCCTGCTGCCCGTGACCGACCGTGTCGGTGGCAGCCATCACCTCTGCGACCGCCCCGTGCAGGGTGCCGCCCTCGGAGGTGAAGTCGTTCTGGAACTCGATCAGAACGAGAGCTGTGGTTTTCGGATCCATCGGTGCCCCAACTTCCTGTCACTGGCCGGCATCGTGCCGGCGGGATCAGCGTCTCACCCGTCGGGGCACCGTGGGCCTACTTCACAAGGCCGGCCTGTTCGGCCAGCAGTTCGAGGACGTGCCGGTAGTCCTTGCCCGTGGCCCTGGAGAGCCCGAGCTCGCAGGTGCGGTTGCAGCTCGCGTGCGCCTCGGCGTCCAGCTCCTCCGCCTCCGCGGCCTCTCGCCTGGTCGCGGAGGCCGTCAGTTCGGGATGCAGCATCCCGCGGTCGCCGGCGAAGGCGCAGCAGCCCCAGTCGAGCGGGATGTTGACCTGCTCGGCCACCGCCCGTGACACCTTCACCAGGTCGGCGTTGAGGCCCATCTGGGTCGAAGAACAGGTGGGATGGATGGTGAGGGATTCGAGCTTCGTGTACTCCCCCAGCACGGGCAGGACGTGGGTGGCGACGAAGGCCACCGAGTCGATCACCTCGACGTGCAGGTCGGGGTCGGTCTCCAGCATGTGCCGGAAGCCCTCCGTGCAGCTGGACGCGTCGCAGACCACCGGCAGCCGGCCGTTGTCTGTGGCCTCCCTGATCACCGGCAGCACCTTGTCACGCATGGCCGCGTAGCCGTCGGGGATGCCCTTGCTCGACCACGGCGTGCCGCAGCACATCGACTCGATCTGCTCGGGCACCAGCAGCGTCAGCCCGGCTTCTGCGCACAACGCCTCGAAGCTCAGCTGGACGCCGACGCCCTGCGCCGGCCCGAACATGACGTTCACGCAGGCCGGCAGGTAGACGGCCGTCGGCTCGCCGTCCGGGCGGGGACGGCGGCGCGGGGCACCACCGCCGGGCAGTTCGGCCGACCACAGCGGGATCGAGTCGCTGCCGAGCACGGCGCGGGCAGCCTTGTCGACGCCGGTGAGGGCGACTTCCAGCGGCCCGGGCAGGGCGTCGGTGAGGCTCATCACCGTGGAGAACGTGGCCGTCGTGCCCTTCCAGTGCTTGGCAAGGGTCGTCCAGACCGCTGCCGTCGGCTTCGGGATGGTGGTCCGCCGCAGCTTCTTCACCAGCAGGCCGGTGTTGATGTTCACCGGACAGGCCGTGCCGCACATGCCGTCCACGGCGCACGTGTGCACGACCTGGTAGTCGAAGTCCTTCTCCAGCCGCGCCACGGCTGCGTGGTCACCGGCAAGCTCGAGGTTCTCGATCTCCCGCCGGACGGCGATCCGCTGCCGCGGGGTCAGCGTGAGGTCGCGGGACGGGCAGACCGGCTCGCAGTAGCCGCAGGACGTGCAGCGGTCGACCTCAGCCTCGACGCTCGGATTGAGCTTGATGTGCTTGAGGTGGATCTCGGCGTCGTCGGAGATGATCGTGCCGGCGTTGAGCAGCCCGGACGGGTCGAAGAGCCGCTTGATCTCGCACATGACGTCGTACAGCTCGTCGCCGTACTGCCGCCGGACGAACGGGGCCATCACCCGGCCAGTGCCGTGCTCCGCCTTCAGGGAACCGTCGTTGGCGATGACGAGCTCAACCATCTCTTCGGTGAAGTCGATGTAGCGGCGCAGGGAAGCCTCGCTCTCGAACCTGTCGGTGAGCATGAAGTGGATGTTGCCGTCCTTGGCGTGTCCGAAGATCACCGAGTTGGCGTAGGCGTACTTGTCGAACAGCACGGTCAGGTCGACGCAGGTGTCGGCAAGCTTCTCCACCGGCACGACGACGTCCTCGAGCAGGGCGGTGGTGCCGCTCTGCCGCGCGCCGGCAACCGAGGTGTACAGGCCCTTGCGGATCTTCCACAGCTGGCCGCGGACGGCCGCGTCCTCGGAGAGCACGACGGGGCCGCCGACCGGCAGGGTTTCCAGCGTGGGCCCGGCCTCGCGGGTGAGGCGTTCCAATTCCTCACGGGTGGTGGCCTGGTACTCCAACAGCAGCGCTGCCTGACGGTCGACGGCAAGACTTGCGATCACCGCTGGGGTGTCGGGGAAGGACTGGCCCACCCGCAGGGAGGTCGCGTCCATGAGTTCGAGGGTGGCAGCACCGGTCGCCACCAGAGCGGGCAGCGCCTGGTTGGCCGCATAGAGGTCGTCGAAGACCACGAGCGCGGTGTTGACGAAGTTGCGCAGCGGGATGGTGCGGTAGGTGGCAGAGGCCACGAAGCCCAGCGTCCCCTCGCTGCCGACAATCAGGTGGGTGAGGATCTCCGGCACGCCTGCGAAGTCGAGCAGCGCGTTGATGCCGTACCCCATGGTGTTCTTCATCGAGAACTGCTGGGTGATCTTCGCGACGGACGCCGGGTTCCGGACCACCCGCTCGCGGAGCCGCAGGAGGCCCTCGTAGAGCGCGGGCTCGAGGGCGCGCAGCTTCGCGTCCGCGTCGCTGGCGCCGGTGTCGATGACCGTGCCGGACGGGAGCACGACGACGACGGACTCCAGGGTGCGGTAGCTGTTCTCCACCGTGCCGCAGGCCATGCCGGAGGAGTTGTTGGCGACGACGCCGCCGATGGTGCAGGCGGCCTCGCTGGCGGGGTCCGGGCCGAACTTGCGGCCGTACCGGGCCAGCCGTGCGTTGAGCTGCTTCACCGTCACGCCCGGCTGCACGCGGACTCGTGCCCCGTCGTCAAGGATCTCGACGGCTGTGAAGTTGCGCCGGACGTCGGCCAGCACACCTTCGGTGCCGGCCTGGCCGGACAGGCTTGTGCCGCCGGAGCGGAACGTGAGCCCGATCCCCGCAGCAGCGGTGGCCCGCAGCAGGCGGGCCACCTCCTCGGCGTCCCTGGGGGCGACGATGGCTGCGGGGGTGAGCAGGAAGTGCGACGCGTCGTGACCGAGGGCCCTGCGGTCCAGCTCGGACGTGCGCACCTGCGCGCCGTCGGCGACGCAGCCACGCAACAGCGTGGCCAGCGCCTCCGGCGTCAAGGTCGTGGTCACGGGTGCACCACCGGGACCATCCAGGACCACGGACCCGCTTGAAGCACGACGATCACCGTGAAGTAGGCCAGCAGGGCGAGACTCCACAGGACGACCTTGCGGAAGATGTCACCCTCCTTGTTGATCATGCCGACGGCTGCCGCTGCGACGGCCAGGTTCTGCGGCGAGATCATCTTGCCCATCACGCCACCGGAGGAGTTGGCCGAGGCCATCAACACCGGGCTGAGACCGGACTGCTCGGCAGCGGTCACCTGCAGCAGGCCGAAGAGGGCATTGGAAGAGGTGTCCGAACCGGTGATTGCCACCCCGAGCCATCCGATCAACGGCGAGACGAAAGCGAAGGCGCCGACAAGACCGAGGGCGAGCGCGCTGCCAAGGCTTGCGGTCTGGCCGGAGAGGTTCATCACATAGGCAAGCGCCAGCACCGAGAGCACGGTGACGATGGTGAACTTCAGCTGCTTGATCGTTGCGACATAGGCCGCGACGGCGTCGGAGGCCTTCACCTTGTAGACGAAGCAGGTGATGATGCCTGAGAGCAGCAGCAGCGTGCCGGTGGCGCGGAGGTGATCGAAGGTGAAGATGGTCGACACCGGCTTGCCGGAGCTGTTCAGGATGGTGGACGCCATCTTCCCGTCGTCGCCGAGGGCGTTGAGCCCCGGCCACGGGAACTTCACTTGACCGATGCTCAGCAGCCAGGTCTTGACCGCAGGGATCTGGCTGATCGAGAAGATGATGATGATGATCGCGTACGGAGCGATCGCGCCCCAGATGCGACGTCCGCCGGTGGCGGTGACCTCGGGGTAGTGCGCGAGGCGCCCGGAGACCAGCGCTGCAGAGTTGGCCTCGTGGAGCGCCGACTCTTCCAGCGGGATGGAGTTCTTGGGCTTCCAGAAACGAAGCGTCACGAGCACGAAACCGATGGTGACCAGCGCAGCGACCACGTCGGTGATCTCGACCGTGATGAAGTTCGACGTGATGAACTGGGCGACACCGAAGACGACGCCGGCGGAGAGGGCGATCGGCCAGGTCTCCCTGACGCCTCGCCAGCCGTCGACAAGGAAGACCAGGACCAGCGGGACGATCGCGGCAACGAACGGCGTCTGCCGGCCGGCCATCTGGGACAGCACCTGGACGGTGATCTCCGGGTGGGTCGAACTGACGGCTCCCGCGAGGGTGATGATGGGAGCGCCCATGGCGCCGAAAGCCACCGGGGCGGTGTTGGCCAGCAGGGAGACGATCGCAGCCTTGATCGGCTTCATGCCGGCTGCCATCAGCATCGCTGCGGAGATCGCCACCGGGGCGCCGAAGCCCGCGAGGGCCTCCATCAGTGCGCCGAAGCAGAACGCGATGAGGATCGCCAGGATGCGCTGGTCATTGGAGACCGAGCGGATCAGGGACCCCAGGGTGTCGAACCAGCCGGTGATGACCGACAGCTGGTAGACCCAGATGGCGTTCAGCAGGATCCACATGATCGGGAAGGCGCCGTAGAAGATTCCCTCACCCGTGGCGCTGAGAGCCATGGCGGCAGGCATGCCCCACCCGACGATCGCAACGATGATCGATGTGGCCACTCCAATCAGGGCCGCCACCCACGCCTTGATCTTGAAGACGCCGAGAAGCACGAACAGCAGGATGAGCGGTAGAGCGGCTAGAAGCGCCGAGAGGGCAAGACTGCCCGCGATCGGGGCCAGGGGCTGCGTGAACACCTTGGGGATCTCCTCACTGAGATTGACCTACAGGTAGGATTGTCGAACAAGTAGACCAGTCATGCAAGTGTTTCCGGTGTACTCGTTCCGCCAATCTCCTTGGGGGAGCGGCAATATGATGCGATCAGCACGCTCAGAAGCAGGTGGGGACTTGGTCAGGAACATCGTCGTCACGTCGGTCATCGACGCCGTCGTGGAAGACCTGAAGGCACAGGTGCTGGCGCGGGAACTCAAGCCCAACCAGGCGCTCACCGAGGCTGAGGTGGCCGCCCGTTACGACATCGCACGGGCCACGGCGAAGGCTGCCATCGAGCGCTTGGTCAGCGACAAGGTGCTCGTGCGCAAGAACCACAAGACGGCCCGCGTCGTGAAGCTGGGGCCTGCGGACGTGCGCGACATCTACCGCACCCGCGCCTACCTCGAGTCGGAGGTGCTGCGCCGCCTCGCCGACCGCAGGGAGGTGCCGCTGCAGGCCCGCCTCGCGAACGCAGAGATCGAAGCACTCTGGCACCAGGGCAGCTTCGACATCGTCGAACCCGACATGCGCTTCCACACCGCTCTGATCGACTCCCTCGGGAGTGCGCGCACCAGCAACGTCTACGGCTCCCTCGCCTTCGAGGTGAAGCTGTGCATGGCCCAGTTGCAGGGGAGCCAGCGACTCAGCCCCGAGGTGATCGTCGCCGAGCACGCCCGGATCCTCACCCACATCGAGGACGGCGATGCCGACGCCGCTGCGGCGCTGCTCAACGAGCACCTCTCACGCGCACGCGAACTGCTGGCCGGCCAACTCGGCGGCGAGCCCGGCCCGGAGGCCTTCCGTTCGTCCTCCGCGCTACCGCAGGCGATCAGCTGATCGTCAGCCGGCGAGCTCGACGTCCGCGGCGGACGAGTGGCCGGCTCACGGGTAGGGCCAGGGGTTGGCGACGCAGCCGTCCAGGTCGCCGGCCTGCGCCATCATCACCGGCGCCGGTCCGCCCTTCCGCTGGCATTCCGCCGGGTTCTCGCCGAGGAGCTGGCCCATTCCGTGGTTCACGAGGTAGGACTGCCAGGCGGTGGGGTCGCCGGCGAAGTCGCCCTGGGCAGCCGGCCACAGCGCTGCGTTGATCAGCACGTCGGCACTGTCGGTGCAGGTGCCGGCCGCGTCCGCCTTGCAGAGCTTCGCGATGGTGTCGGGGGCGCCGAGGGTGATGCTGAAGTCGGCCTTGCCCGGGTCGGCGACGAGGGCGAACCGGACGCCGCCACTGCCCGTCCAGCTGCGGGGGTCGTTGAGGACACCGGCGAGCTGGCGACCAACCTTGTTGGCGTCGAGCTTCGCCGTGGTCTCCACCCGGACGCTGTAGCGACGCAGGTCGCCGCTGCTGCTGACGGCGCCGACGTTCACGTTCGACGTGGTGAACTTCCCGGACGCCTTGAGCGTTGGCACCTTGGGCGGTGGGGTGCTCGCGGACGGGGTGGGCGAGCCCGAGGTCGACGGGGTCGCCGAGACGGTCGGGGTGGCCGTGGTGGGGGCCGGCAGTGGCGAAACGGTGCTCGTGGGATGGCCGGCGCGCGTCACCGGCGTCAGCATGGAGTTCGCCCAGACGACGACGGAAAGGACGACGACGGCACCGACCGCGATGACGGCCCACAGCCGCGGGCCCATCCTCCTCGCGCCGTCCCTTGCCCGGGAGAGCGCGCCGGAAAGGGCTGCGCGGACGTCCCTGGGGCTCGTCTGCTGGCTCACCCCGCCACCATAACCGAGGCACTCCCACGGGTCGGGGATGCAGAAAGCGCCGGTCCCCACGAGGGAGACCGGCGCTTCACCGTTGAGCAGGAACTCAGGCGGCGACGACGTTCACAATGATGTGAGCAACGACACCGGAGGTCAGCTTCAGGCCTACGGTGTGCGGGCCGACGACCTTGATCGGCTTGCCGATCTCGACCGAACGCTTGTCGATGGCAGGGCCACCGGACTTCTTCAGCGCAAGGACGATGTCGCCGGCGGTGACTGCGCCGAACAGCTTGCCTGCGGCACCCGTGCGGGCGGGCAGGGTGACGGTGAGTGCTTCCAGCTGCTCGCGCACCTGGACGGCGTGCTCGACGCCACGGATCTCACGGGCGTCACGCGCCCGCTTGATGCCATCGATCTGCTTCTCCGCACCGCGGGTCCACTTGATCGCAAAGCTGCGGGGCAGCAGGTAGTTACGGCCGTAGCCGTCCTTGACCTCGACGATGTCGCCGGGGACGCCGACGTGGTCGACAGGGGCAGTGAGAATCAGCTTCATGTCAGCCCCCTTATCAGCGAGCGGTCGAGGCGTAGGGCAGCAGTGCGAGTTCGCGAGCGTTCTTGACCGCGATCGCGACCTTCCGCTGCTCCTGCACCGACAGACCGGTGACACGGCGAGCGCGGATCTTGCCCCGCTCGGAGATGAACTTCCGCAGCAGGGCGGTGTCCTTGTAGTCGATCGTGCCGATGCGAATGGACTTCGCCGGCGCGACCTTCTTCGATTTCACAGGCTTGCGCTGTGAGGCCATTGTGGTGCTCTCCTAGGTTCTGAGAAGCCCGGCTGCACGCCGGAATGACTACTACTGGCGACGCCGGGATTCCGGCGCCGGTGCGATCAGAACGGGGGCTCTTCGCTCTGGGCCGAGGCCCAGGGGTCAGCGCCTGCGCTGCGATCGTTCTGTCCGCCGCCGGAATTCGCGTTGGAGTTGCTCCAGGAGGAACCCCCGCCACCGGCAGAAGGACCGCTGTTGTAGTTGCCGCCGCTGCCCCCGGAGGACCGGGTGACCTTGGCGGTCGCGTACTTCAGCGCGGGACCGATCTCTTCGACCTCACACTCGAACACCGTGCGCTTCTCGCCTTCACGGGTTTCGTAGCTGCGCTGGCGTAGCCGGCCCTGAACGATGACCCGCATCCCCTTGGTGAGGGATTCGGCAACGTTCTCGGCCGCCTGGCGCCACACAGCGCAGTTGAGGAACAGGGCGTCGCCGTCCTTCCACTCGTTCGAGTTCTTGTCGAACGTGCGGGGCGTCGAGGCGACAGTGAAGTTCGCCACCGGCGCACCGGACGGGGTGAAGCGCAGCTCCGGGTCGGCGGTGAGATTGCCGACAACGGTGATGATGGTTTCGCCAGCCATGTTTTGTTCTTTCGATCGGACTTAGCTCAGGACCCCCCAAGCCTGTCAGTAGCCACCGACAGTCCGCGAGGGGTTCGGTGCAATCAGTGCAGGTCGGGGCGGATCACCTTGGTGCGCATGATCTGCTCATTCAAGGTGAACTGGCGATCCATTTCCTTCACAACGGCCGGCTCAGCGGTCACGTTGATCACGACGTAGATGCCTTCGGACTTCTTGTTGATGTCGTAAGCCAGGCGACGCCGGCCCCACACATCTTGACTATCCACAGTGCCACCGGCCTTGGTAAAGCCGGCGAGCGGCTTCTCCAGCAGGGCGTTCACCTGACGGTCGTCGACCTCCGGGTCAACGATCACCACGATTTCGTACTTGCGCATACGCGAACTCCACCTCCTCTGGTCTAGAGCGGCCATGAGCGGATCCCATGGCAGGAGGGCGTAGCAAACGGCTGTCGCCGATGCAACAGCCAAGGCGCAACCTTACCGGCAGCGGACCCGGCGGGCGAATCGCCCACCGAAGCCC
>JAOATP010000185.1 GCA_030158185.1 Propionicimonas sp. | reverse complement strand
TCACGTCCGGTCGACCCCGCCCGCGACCACATCGTCGGGCCGGTGGACGCGCCGCTGACCCTCGTGGAGTACGCCGACTTCGAATGCCCGTTCTGCGCGAAGGCCACCGGCGTCGCCCGCGAGGTGCGCGAGCACTACGGTGACCGCCTGCGCTACGTGTTCCGCCACCTCACGCTTCCCGAGGTGCACCCGCATGCGGAACTCGCAGCAGCCGCTGCGGAGGCCGCAGCAGCGCAGGGACGGTTCTGGGAGATGAACACCATGCTGTTCGCGCATGCCGACGAACTCGAGCTGGCCGACCTCGCAGGCTACGCCGGGCAGCTGGGGCTGGATGTCGAGGAGTTCCTCCGTGACATCGACGAGCAGCGCCATGCTGCGAGGATCCGGGAGGACGTCGCCAGCGCGGAGGAGAGCGGCGCGCGCGGCACTCCCACCTTCTTCATCGGTACCCGGCGCCACGTGGGCCCGTGGGACGCGCAGAGCCTCATCGAGGCGATCGACGCCGTGGCAGTCCCTGATACGGCCCAGCTACCGTGACGGCCGCGCTCCTCGCCCGGCCGCATCCCTGCGTCCGGGCTCGGCATGGCACAGGCAATCGCAGTGCCAGGTGTACGTGGCCTTGGGTGTGCCCATCGTGATCCTCCCGACGCACTGGGCGTGATCTTCTGCAATGCAACGACCGCATCTGATCGGGTTCACGGACTGCCTTCCCTGCGTGGGCCGTAGCGAAACGAAGTTTCGCCTGGACCCCAACAGGTCAACCATACGGCCCCGGCCCGCACCCGGTTCACCGCAGTGGCTGCCGGCATCCCGATGGGGGCCTCAGGGCGCACGCCAGCGCAGGGGGAACAACAGGTAGGGAAGGGACCGGCGAAGGCCGGTCAACCGATACGGCGGTACTCGGTCTCGCCGGGCTCGTCGTCGGTGGAGTAGCGGTCGGCAAGACCGCTGTACTGGTCGTCCTCCGGCTCCACCACGGGCTCGGGAACCGGCTCGGCGACGTAACCAACGTCGCCTGGCTCGCTGCGCAACTCCCGCTCCAGGGAACCGAAGTCCGTGGAGTAGGAACGGTATTTCAGATCGCGAGCGACTTTAGTCTGCTTCGCCTTGGCACGGCCGCGCCCCATGGGTCAGCCCCCTTCGCAGCGGTCGAGCCGCTTTAATAATCAAGTTTCGTCGTGAGCCAAGGGTACCCAATCCGGGCACCTCAGCAAAGCGACGTCAGCTGCGGTGTTCCGAGTGCAGGTCGACCCGCGCCTTTGCCCCCGGCGCGGCGCTCGCGACGCCGGCGATCCACGATTCGATGCCGGCCTCAGCAGCGATCCGGGAGGCCTCGGCCACCGACGACTCCGGCAGCACCAGCGCCATGCCGACGCCCATGTTCAGCGTGGCCTCGATGTCGGCCTGGGAGAGCTTGCCGACAGCCTGGACGAGCTCGAAGATGGCCGGCGGACGCCAGCTGGCGCGGTCGATGTCGACACCGATGCCGTCGGGCAGCACGCGCACGAGGTTGTTCGCGAGGCCGCCGCCGGTGATGTGGCTGATCGAGTGCACCTCGCACCCGCGGATGATCGCCAGCAGGTCCTTCGCGTACACCCTCGTCGGCGTCAGCAGGGTCTCGCCGAGGGTGCCGCCCAGTTCGGGGACGTCCTTCTCGAGGCTCCACCCGGTGAACACGTGGCGCACCAGCGAGTAGCCGTTGGAGTGCAGCCCGGACGAGGCGAGGGCCAGCACGACGTCGCCGGCACGCACCCGGTCGGCGCCGAGGATCTCGTCGAACTCCACAACGCCGGTGGTCGCGCCAGCGATGTCGAACTCCTCGGTGCCAAGAAGGCCTGGGTGCTCTGCGGTCTCCCCGCCCAGCAGTGAGGCCCCGGCAGCGGTGCAGGCGGCTGCGATGCCACCGACGATGGCGGCGATCCGCTCCGGGTAGACCTTGCCGCACGCGATGTAGTCGGTGACGAACAGTGGCTCCGCGCCGGTGACGACGAGGTCGTCGACCAGCATGCCGATCAGGTCGAACCCGATGGTGTCGTAGACGCCCATGGCGCCGGCGATGGCCACCTTGGTGCCCACGCCGTCGGTGGACGTGGCCAGCACCGGGTGCCGGTAGCGGGCGAGCGCGGAAGCGTCGAAGAAGCCGGCGAAGCCGCC
This sequence comes from Propionicimonas sp., assembly GCA_030158185.1. Classification (GTDB taxonomy): domain Bacteria; phylum Actinomycetota; class Actinomycetes; order Propionibacteriales; family Propionibacteriaceae; genus Propionicimonas. Next base: position 475 of record JAOATP010000185.1, on the reverse strand, counting down.
GAGCCCGCCGAGCACCTCGGGACGGTGACTGCGGGCGACGGCGTCCTTCATCAGTTCGACCGCACGATCACCTGCGGCGATGTCGACGCCGGCTGCGGCGTACGCGCTCTCAGTTGCCAACGGTCTGCTCCAATCCCATCTGCAACGCCCGGCCGGCCGGGATCGGCACCGGGTACACCCCGTCGAAGCAGGCCCGGCACAGCTTGCGGCCGGAGATGCCCGTGGACGCCGTCAGGCCCTCGATGCTGATGTAGCCAAGGGAGTCCGCGCCGATCGAGCGGCAGATCTCGTCCACGCTGAGCCCCGGCGCGATCAACTCCGCACGGGTGGCGAAGTCGATGCCGTAGAAGCACGGCCACTGCACCGGCGGCGAGGCGATCCGGACGTGGACCTCCGCAGCGCCCGCCTCGCGCAGCATCTTCACCAGCGCGCGCTGGGTGTTGCCGCGCACGATCGAGTCGTCGACGACGACGAG
>JAOATP010000184.1 GCA_030158185.1 Propionicimonas sp. | reverse complement strand
TCTGGTACTGGACGCTGACGATGTCCTTGCCGCTCAGGTCCATGTCGAAGCCGGCATCCCGCAACGCACGGATCTTGTCCTCCTCGTGCGCCTTGGTCTCCACGAACTCGTAGATGTCGGGGTGGTCGACATCGAGCACGACCATCTTCGCCGCCCGGCGGGTGGCGCCACCGGACTTGATGGTGCCGGCGGAGGCGTCGGCGCCACGCATGAAGGAGACCGGGCCGGACGCGGTGCCGCCGGAGGACAACAGCTCCTTGGAGGACCGGATCCGGGAGAGGTTGAGGCCGGCGCCGGAGCCGCCCTTGAAGATGAAGCCCTCTTCCTTGTACCAGTTGAGGATCGACTCCATCGAGTCGTCGACACTGAGGATGAAGCAGGCGCTGACCTGCTGCGGGCTCGTCGTGCCGACGTTGAACCAGACCGGGGAGTTGAAGCTGAAGTACTGGTGCAGCAGCATCCAGGTGAGCTCATGCTCGAAGATCTCGGCGTCCTCGTCACCCGCGAAGTAGCCGTTCTCCTCACCGCCCTTGCGGTACGTGGTCACGACGCGGTTGATCAGCGCCTTCAGGCTGGTCTCCCGCTGCGGGGTCCCGACAGCTCCGCGGAAGTACTTGGTGGTGACGATGGTGGAGGCGTTCAGGCTCCAGAAATCCGGGAACTCCACGCCCCGCTGCTCGAAGACGACCTCATTGGTCTTCCAGTTCTGCTGCACCACATCCCGCAACTCCCAGGTGACCTGGTCGTACGGGTGTACCCCGGCCGTGGTGAAGACCCGATTGATCTTCAGCCCCGGCGACTTCCGGCCTCCACGGGTGGTGGCCTTCGCGGTCTCGGTCATGGTTCGACTGCCTTTCGGTTTACTGGGGGTAGAGGGTGATCAGTTCGTGACCAGCGCGACACGACGCAGCTGGTCGATCTCGGCTTCGAAGTCTTCGACCGAGTCGTAATGCTTGTAGACGGAGGCGAAACGCAGGTAGGCGACCGGGTCCAGCTCGCTGAGCGGCCCGAGGATCGCAAGGCCCACCTCGTCGGCCGGGATCTCCGACTGGCCGCTGGCACGCAGGGTCTCCTCGACCCGCTGGCCGAGCCGGGCGAGGTCCGCCTCGGACACCGGACGGCCCTTGCAGGCCTTCGCGACACCGGTGACGACCTTCTCGCGGGAGAAGGGCTCGACAACGCCGGATCGCTTCACGACGACCAGCTGCATCTGCTCGAGGGTGGTGAACCGGCGCTCGCACAGCGGGCATTGCCGGCGCCGCCGGATGCTGGTGCCATCCTCGGCTACGCGGCTGTCCAGGACTCTGGTGTCGGTGTGACGGCAGAACGGGCAGTGCACTTCCCTTGCTCCTTCCTGGGGGCCGTGCCGGTGGATCCAGCTGTGGACAGTGTGTGGATCACGAACACTATCTGTGGATGAACGACAACGCTGTAACTACTACATGTAGAGGTTACGCACCCTGCGGGCGACTCGCAAGGCCACGCGCGTGGCGTGTCGCCGGAGGAGTCGAATTGCGCACGCCGGCTGGTCGATTGCCCGACCAGCCGGCGTGCGGCACCGCCTTCACCCCTGCATTGTCACCAGGACCGGCTGGGTGCCGGGCGCAGCGATCGGGTCGTTGCTGATGCTGAGGAAGCTCGTGACCAGCACGACGGCGGCCGTGGCCATCAGGGCGAGGAAGAACACGACGATGACGGCGATCCCCCGGTCGGTGAGTCGCAGGGGTGCGGCCTGACGGGACGCACGGACGCTGACCGGCGCAGCCTCGGTGACGAGGTACGGCATCGGCCGCGTGGCGGGCTCGACCTGGTCGACGTGCCGCCAGCCCGTGGCCGCCGTCCGCGTCGGCAGCCGGACGATCATGTCGTCTACCAGCATCATGTCGTCTACCAGCAGAGCGCTCATACCCATCTCCTTCGTTACCGAACAGGTGTTCGATACCTGTTCTACCCCAGAACGCCGTCCGGATCAAGGATGATTCGAACATTTGTTCGCCCGCGTGTCGGGCCATGCATCATCCAAACAGCCGCCACTGACAGAAGGTCGGTGAAGTGTGCGACACGTCGAACATGTGTTTGATTCCGGCCTCCGCCGGGGCTAACTTGCTGTACATGCCAAGCAAGCCAGAACCCGTAAGCCGCAAGCGCGGTCGCCCGCGCAAGGAGGACATCGCAGCCCAGCTGGGCACCAAGGTCAGCCAGATGCCCGACGGGCCCGCCGACGCCGAGGGGCTCACCGCGAGGCAACGCCGCATCCTCGAGGTCATCCGTGATGCCCTCGTCGACCGTGGCTACCCGCCGAGCATCCGCGAGATCGCCGACCGCGTGGGGCTGGCCTCCTCCTCCTCTGCTGCGCACCAGCTGAAGGTGCTGCAGGCCAAGGGCTTCCTCTTCCGTGACCCGCACCGTCCGCGGGCGCTGGAGGTTCGGCTCCCCGAGTCGATGTCGGCCCCGGAAGAGATCGCGACCTTCGACCCCGACGTGCCGCAGCACGCGCCGTCGGTGAGCGTGCCGGTCCTCGGTCGCATCGCTGCCGGCGGCCCGATCCTCGCCGAGCAGGCCGTCGAGGACGTCTTCGCCCTCCCCCGCCAGCTCGTCGGCGAGGGCACCCTCTTCCTGCTGGAGGTGAAGGGCGACTCGATGATCGAGGCAGCGATCTGCGATGGCGACTACGTCGTTGTGCGACAGCAGCCCGACGCGACCAACGGCGACATCGTCGCAGCCCTCATCGGGGAAGAGGCGACCGTCAAGACGTTCAAGCGCACGCCGGGCCAGGTGTGGCTGCTGCCGCACAACCCTGCCTACGAGCCGATCGACGGCAACGACGCCTCCATCCTCGGCAAGGTCGTCGCGGTCCTGCGTCGGGTCTAGCCATTCGCTTCGAGATCCGGGTGAAGCCCGGTGCCGGACGCACGAGGGTCGGCGGACGCTATGGCGACGCGGCCCTCGTTGTGGCCGTCCAGGTGCCTGCTGTGGACGGAAGGGCCACGGCTGCGGCCCTCGCGGCCCTCGCCAAGGCCCTGGGGTGCCCGTCGAGGGACGTCACGCTCGTCAGCGGTGCCACGAGCCGCACCAAGGTCGTCGAGGTACCGGACGAACTGGGTCCCGGCGTCGCAGCACTCCTGGAGTCCTGACCCCGCAGGTCAGGCCTTGTCCTCCCCGAGGCGTCGGAGCGATGCGATCGCCGTCTCGGGGTCGGTGGTCATCCAGAAGTCCGGCATCGAGGCACGCAGGTAGGTCCCGTAGCGGGCTGTGATGAGGCGCGGATCGAGCACGGCGACCACGCCGCGGTCGGCGAGCGTGCGGATCAGGCGGCCCGAACCCTGCGCCAGCAGCAGCCCTGCGTGGGTGGCCGCGACCGCCATGAAGCCGTTTCCCCCTGCCTCGGCAACGGCGCGCTGCCGCGCCTGCATCAGCGGGTCGTCGGGACGCGGGAACGGGATCTTGTCGATGATGACAAGCCGGCAGGTGTCCCCGGGCACGTCGATGCCCTGCCACAGCGACAGGGTGCCGAACAGGCTGGCCTCGTCGTCGGCGATGAAGGCCTTCGTCAGCTCGGCGAGGTGGGCGTCCCCCTGGCAGAGGATCGTCCGGCCGGGGATGTTGATGCGGCAGTGCACGGCGGCGGTCTCCGCAGCGCGCTGGGAGGCGAACAGCCCGAGGGTGCGTCCGCCGGCGGCCCAGACGAGTTCTGCGATCTCCGCCAGTACCTCTGTCCCGATGCCGTCGCGGTGCGGCGGTGGCAGGTGCTTGGCGACGTAGAGGATGCCCTGGCGCCGGTAGTCGAACGGCGACCCGACGTCGATGCCGCGCCACGGTGCCGGGTCCTTGCCCTCCAGGCCGACCGAGGCCGCAACGGCGGCGAAGTCACCGCCGACGCGCAACGTTGCCGAGGTCAGCACGACCGGGTGCTCGTCGAAGATCATGGCGCGCAGCAGCCCGGCGACCGAGAGCGGGGCGCAGTTCGCCTGCCGCCCGAAGCGTTCGCGTTCCGAGACCCAGATCACGTCGAAGTCGGAGAGCCCCGCCATGCGTTCCGCGATGTCGAAGACTTCCTGCGCCGCGGCCTGTGCCTGGCGCCGGGCCGGATCGTCCTCGCCCCCGCCGAGGCCCGAAACAGCCTTCCTCGCGGCGTCCCTGACGGAGCGGAAGGCTGCGACGATCGCTGCGTCGGGGTCGAGTACCCGGCCAACCTCCGCGTCGTCGAGGCCGAGCTGCAGGGTGTCCGCTGCGTCGAGGAACGCCAGCCCGGTCTCGTCCGTCAGCCAGGTGAGGGAGCGCTTCGCCACCCGTTCGACCTGCTGGGGGCTCAGCTCGACACTGGCGGCCCCGGTGACGCGCGACACCAGCTCGTGCGCCTCGTCGATCACTGCGGCGTCGTACTCGGGCAGGGCCGTGCCGCCGTGCAGCGCGTCGATGGCCAGCAGTGCGTGGTTGGTGACCACCAGCTGGCTGTGCCGTGCCCGTTCCCTCGACGCCTCGACGAAGCACTCCGTGCCGAACGGGCAGCGCTGCGCGCCGAGGCACTCGCGCACCGGGATCGAGACCTGCGCCCACGACTGCGGGCCGTGGCTGGGTGCGTCGTCACGGTCGGCCAGCCCGCCCTCGATCGCCTGCTCCTCTGCCCAGGTGCGCAGCGCGACGACCTCGGCGCCCGCGGCCGTCGTCGCTGCGGCGTCCGGGACGAGCGCGTCCTGCTCGACGCCGCCGCCCTCACGCACGCGCAGCAGGCAGGCATAGTTGCTGCGCCCCTTCACCACGGCGTGGCGGATCACCTTGCCGGTCACCTTCTCGCAGGCCGCAACGGCCGCGGGGATGTCCTTGTTGGCGAGCTGGGCCTGAAGTGCAAGGGTCGCCGTCGCGATCACCACCCGGCCCTCGGGGTTCTCGCTGAGCGCAGCCAGCGCCGGGGCGAGGTAGCCGAGCGACTTGCCCGTCCCGGTGCCGGCCTGGACGAGCAGGTGCTCACCGCTGTCGATGGTGCGGGCCACCTCTGCGGCCATCTCCGTCTGGCCGGGACGCTCCTCGCCCTCGATCGCCTCGATGGCAGCGGTGAGGATCCGACCGGTCAGCTCAGGTGTCGGCATCGATCGCGTAGCGGGCCAGCTCGCCGGCAAGGTCGGCGTTCACGCGAGCGACGACCCGGGTGCCGTGCTCGGTGTGGTCGCTGGAGACGAACTCGCCGCTGGTGTGGATCTTGTTGATCAGGTCGCCGCGGTCGTAGGGCACGAGAGCGTGCACCTCGACCTCCGGACGGGGCAGGCGCTCCTCCATCCGTGCCCGCAGCTCGTCCATCCCCTCCCCCGTGCGCGCCGAGATGAACAACGCTTCGGGGAACCGTCCTCGCAGGGCGAGCAGCATGTCGGGATCGGCCGCGTCGATCTTGTTGACAACGAGCTGTTCGGGGACCTGGGCTGCGCCGATGTCGTTGAGCACGGCGCGGACGGCGCTCACCTGGCCGAACGGGTCTGGGTCGGAGCCGTCGACGACGTGCAGCAGGAGGTCGGCGAGCACCGACTCCTCCAACGTCGAGCGGAACGCCTCGACGAGGTCGTGCGGCAGGTGCCGGATGAAGCCGACGGTGTCGGTGAGGGTGAACACCCGGCCGTCCGTGGTCTGCGAGCGACGGGTGGTCGGGTCGAGGGTCGCGAACAACGCGTCCTCCACCAGCACGCCTGCCCCGGTGAGCCGGTTCAGCAGCGAGCTCTTGCCCGCGTTGGTGTAGCCGACGATCGCAGCGCCGGGAATCCGGTTGCGCGCCCGCTGGGACCGTGTGGTCTCGCGGACGGCGTCCAGGTCCCGCAGCCGGCGCCGCAGGATGGCGATGCGGGTCTTGATCCGGCGTCGGTCGGTCTCGATCTTGGTCTCGCCGGGGCCACGGCCGCCGATGCCGGCGCCGGCAGCCGCGCGTCCGCCCGCCTGGCGGGACAGGTTGCCGCCCCAGCCGCGCAGGCGCTGGCGCAGGTACTGCAGCTGCGCCATCTCGACCTGGGCCTTGCCCTCGGAACTCCTGGCGTGCTGGGCGAAGATGTCGAGGATCAGCGCCGTGCGGTCGATCACCTTCACCCCGACCTTGTCTTCGAGGTTGCGCAACTGGGCCGGCTCGAGCTCGCCGTCGCAGATCACGGTGTCCGCCCCGGTGGCGATCACGACCTGGCGCACCTCGTCGACCTTGCCGCGGCCGATGAAGGTGGCCGGGTCCGGCGCCTTCCGCTTCTGCACGAGGCCTTCGAGCACCTCTGACCCCGCCGTCTCGGCGAGTAGCTTCAGCTCTGCCATGGCGTAGTCGATGTCGTGGTCGTTGCTGCCGGTCCAGACCCCGACGAGCACCACCCGCTCGAGCTGCAGGTCGCGGTACTCGACCTCGGAGATGTCGGCGAGCTGGGTGGACATGCCGGCGACGCGTCGCAGCGACAGCCGGTCGGCAAGGTCCTGCTGGTCGCCGTCCACCTCTTCGGGATCGGGCTCTTCGTAGAACGGTTCAGTCATTGTCTTCTCAGGTTGGCAGTAGGCAGGTGCCGCGCGCCACGACGACAGCAGGGCCGATCAGGAGGGCCTCGGGACCGGACAGGTCAACCTCCAGAGTGCCACCGATGACCTCGACCGTGCAGTGGTCAGACTGCCCGGCTGCAGCGGCCGCGGCAACAACGCCCGTACCGCAGGACTCGGTTTCGCCAACGCCACGCTCGTGGACGCGGAGGCGGAGGCGGCCGGGAGCCTCGCGGACCACGAACTCGGCGTTGACGCCGTTCGGGAACGCCCCGGCCGGCTCCCAGGTAGGGGCGACGGTGAGATCGAGGGCGACCAGTTGTGCGTCGTTGTCGAGTTCCACGACAGCGTGGGGATTGCCGACGTCGACGGAGGTCGCCGCCCAGCTCTCACCGCCGACGGTGAGCCGCACGTCGCCGCCGCGGGTGGCAGGGCCCATCGTGACAGCGATCCGGCCGTCGGCAAGGAAGCGTCCGGTGCGCAGGCCCGCGCGGGTGGCAACGCTGACCTGCTCGCCGGTGACCAGCCCCTCTTCCTCGAGGTAGCGGAGGAACACCCGGACGCCGTTGCCGCACATCTCGGCGATGGAGCCGTCTGCGTTGCGGTAGTCCATGAACCAGACATCGCGGACGCCGGTCCATTCGGGCACCTGGTTCGCGCGGACGGCGCGCAGGATGCCGTCGCCGCCGTCGCCGCCGCGGCGGTCGCAGAGGAAGGTGACGTGCTCAGCGGTGAGGTCGAGCAGGTTGTCGGGGTCGGCGAAGACGACGAAGTCGTTCCGGGTGCCGTGCCCCTTCGCGAATTCCAGCAGCATGCCGAGAGCCTCCTACGATCCGAGCAGCACCCTACCCCGCACGGCCGACGCCATCGTCGCGGCGGCGTCGTCGTCGACGGGCAGCCACACGATCCTCGGATCACGCCGGAACCAGCCCATCTGCTTGCGGGAGAACCTGCGCGTGCCGGCGATCGTCGCCTGCAGGGCCTCTGCCTCGGTGAGTTCGCCGTCGAGGAAGGCCAGAACCTGCCGGTAGCCCAGCGCGCGCCAGGCCGTCCGCCCCTCGCGAAGGCCGCGGTCGACCAGCTCGCGAACCTCTTCGACGAACCCGTCGGCCCACATCTGGCGCACCCGTGCCTCGATGCGGGCGTCCAGCAGGTCGCGGGGCACCTCGAGGCCGAACTGGAGCACGTCGCCGAGGGCGTAGTTCCAGCCCGGCAGGGTGGAGGTGTACCTGCCGCCGGTCAGCTCGATGACCTCGAGGGCGCGGACGGTGCGGCGTGCGTTGCCGGGAAGGATGCCGGCGGCAGCCTGCGGGTCGAGCGCTGTCAGCCGCTCGTGCAGCGCAGCCGGGCCGATCTCCTCCAGCTCCGCCTCGAGCCGTGCCCGCAGGGCTGCGTCCGTGCCGGGGAAGTCGATCTCGTCGAGGATCGCGTGCACATACAGCGCCGAGCCTCCCGCCAGGATCGGCACCACCCCGGCCGCCCTGAGCTCTGCGATCGTTGCGCGGGCGAGCGCCTGGAAGTCGGCGACGGTCGCGCCCTCCGTGACCTCCATGATGTCGACGAGGTGGTGCGGCACTCCGCAGCGCTCGGCGAGCGTCGGCTTGGCCGTTCCGATGTCCATGCCGCGGTACACGAGCATCGAGTCGGCGTTCACGATCTCCGCCCTGATCCCGTCGGGCTCGAGCAGCCGGGCGACCGCGACGGCCATGGCGGTCTTGCCGCTGGCCGTCTGTCCGTTGATGGCCAGCACCGGGAGACTCACCCGTCCATTCTGCAGTTCTTTCGTCGGGAGTGCTTGGCAGGTGACGATCGGTGACACACAATGGAGGGCGACGCCGAGAGGAGCTCGGCCCCGGAGCAGAGAGGAGGTCGCATGGACATCGTCGAACAGATCAAGGGTGTTGCTGCTGGCCACGAGACTGAGATCGCTGACGGCATCGAGAAGATCGGTGACCTCGTCGACGAGAAGACCGGAGGCCAGTACGCGGCACAGGTGGACCAGGCCCAGTCGTTCCTCAAGGATCAATTGGGTGGAGCTGCTGACACAGCCCAGTAATCGCTGGATCCACTGATCTGGCGCGGGAACACTTCCCGCAACACGACGAACCCGAGGGGTCGGCCTGAAGAGGTCGGCCCCTTGGTCAATTCCGGGCGAGCGTCGGCATGCCGAGGACTGTCCCGGCCGGAACCGCTTGCGGTGCCGACTGCCGCGCAGCCCACGCGTCGCCACCACGGGTGCGACGCAGGTCGAGCAGGCCGCCGTCGGCGTTCAGGTGGTGCGGTGCTGCGTAGCTGATCACAACGTCGGCGAGGTCACCGGGACGCGGGCGGTCCTGCGCGGCTTCGGGGACGGCGACGTGCACCAGCCGGTTGTCCCTCGCACGACCGGACATCCGGTGGGTCGCTGCGTCCTTGCGGCCCTCACCGTTGGCGAACAGCACCTCGACGCGCTGCCCTTCGACCTTCTGGTTCTCCGCCCAGGCGATCTCGCCCACCAGGTCGACGAGGCGCTCGTAGCGCTCCTGCACGACCTCCTTGGGCACCTGGTCGGGCATCGTTGCGGCCGGCGTACCCGGCCGGATCGAGTACTGGAAGGTGAACGCAGCAGAGAAGCGGGACGCACGCACCACGTCGAGCGTTGCGGCGAAGTCGTCCTCGGTCTCGCCCGGGAAGCCGACGATGATGTCGGTGGTGATCGCTGCATGCGGGATCGCCGCCCGCACCCGGTCGAGGATGCCGAGGAACTTCTCGCTGCGGTAGGACCGACGCATGGCCTTGAGCACGGTGTCGGAACCGGACTGCAGCGGCATGTGCAGCGACGGCATGACGTTCGGGGTCTCCGCCATGGCTGCGATCACGTCGTCGGTGAAGGCCGCGGGGTGGGGTGAGGTGAACCGCACCCGCTCGAGGCCGTCGATGCCGCCGCAGGCACGCAGCAGCTTCGCGAAGGCTCCACGGTCGCCGAACTCGACGCCGTAGGAGTTCACGTTCTGGCCCAGCAGGGTGATCTCCTGCACCCCTTCGTCAACGAGGGCACGCACCTCGGCCAGGATGTCCCCTGGCCTGCGGTCGGACTCCTTGCCGCGCAGGGCGGGCACGATGCAGAACGTGCAGGTGTTGTTGCAGCCGACGCTCACTGACACCCAGGCGGCATAGGCGGAGTCGCGCCGGGTGGGCAGCGTGGACGGGAAGCGCTCGAGGGACTCCAGGATCTCCACCTGGGCCTCGGCCTCGACGCGGGCACGCTCCAGCAGGACGGGCAGCGATCCCAGGTTGTTGGTGCCGAACACGACGTCGACCCACGGCGCCTTGTCCACGACGACCTGGCGGTCCTTCTGGGCCATGCAGCCGCCGACGGCGATCTGCATGCCGGGGTGCGCAAGTTTCACCGGGGCGAGGTGGCCGAGGTTGCCGTACAGGCGGTTGTCGGCGTTCTCGCGCACCGCACAGGTGTTGAACACCACCACGTCTGCCTGCGTGCCAGGGTCGGCCGGAGCGTAGCCGGCGTCGGTGAGCACACCGGCGATGCGCTCGGAGTCGTGCACGTTCATCTGGCACCCGTAGGTGATCACTTCGTAGGTGCGCATGACGGCGTAGCCTACCGACTCACTTGGCAAGGGCGATGGCCCTCGATTCGCGCACGACGGTCACCTTGATGTTCCCGGGGTAGGTGAGCTCCTCCTCCACCCGCTTGGCGATCTCGCGGGCGATCACGGCCGACTGCGCGTCGTTGACGAGCTCGGGGACCACCATCACGCGGATCTCGCGGCCCGCCTGCATGGCGAACACCTTGTCGACGCCCTCGTGCTCCTTGGCGATGTCCTCGAGCCGCTGGAGGCGCTTCACGTACATCTCGAGGCTCTCCCTGCGGGCGCCGGGACGGCTGCCGCTGATGGCGTCGGCAGCCTGGGTGAGGACGGCCTCCACCGTGCGCGGCTCGACCTCGTTGTGGTGGGCCTCGATGGCATGGACGATGTCGGGGTGCTCGCCGTGGCGGCGGGCGAGATCGGCACCCACCTTGGCGTGCGAGCCCTCCGCCTCGTGCGTGAGGGCCTTGCCGATGTCGTGCAGGAACGCCGCCCGGCGGCAGAGCTCCGGGTCGAGGCCCAGTTCCGACGCCAGCATGGCGGCGATGTGGCCGCACTCGATCAGGTGCTTGAGCACGTTCTGGCCGTAGGAGGTGCGGTACTGCAGGGCGCCGAGGATCGGCAGCAGCCCGGGTGCGAGGTCCGTGATGCCCATCTCGATGAGGGCGTCCTCGGCCGCACGGATGCACAACTCCTCGACGCGCCGCTGGCTGCGCTCATGCACCTCCTCGATGCGCGCGGGATGGATCCGGCCGTCGGCGACGAGTTCGGTGAGCGTGATCCGCGCGGTCTCGCGGCGCACGGGGTCGAAGCAGGACAGCAGGACGCTCTCCGGCGTGTCGTCGATCAGCACGTTCACGCCGGTGATCTGCTCGAAGGCCCGGATGTTGCGACCCTCCCTGCCGATGATCCGGCCCTTCATCTCGTCGCCGGGCAGCGGCACTGCCGCAACGACCGACTCGGTGGTCTGCTCCGCTGCGATCCGCTGGATGCTGGTGACAATGATCGACCGGGCCTTCGCCTCGGCGTTCTGCTTGGCCTCGGTCTCGATCTCCCGGGTCAGCTGCGCGGCGTGGAGACGGGCGTCCTTCTCCACGTGGGCCATGAGCTCGACGCGCGCCTCCTCGGCGGAGAGGCCGGCAACCGTGGACAGCGCATCGGTCTGCTGAGCCTCCGCCTCGTCCAGCAGGGCCTCGCGCCGGTCGAGCCCTTCGGCGATCGTGTCGAGGTGGGCCTCGCGGTTGTGCAACTCGGTGAGGTAGCGGTTCAGCCGGTCCTCCCGCTCCGCGAGGAGTTCCTCACGGCGGTCGGCGGCCTGGCGGCGGGACCGGAGTTCCTCGTCCAGTGCCGCGGGGGCGACGTTCACAGCCGTGGCCGGGACGGGCCGACGCTGGCCCCGATCGGGCCTTGCGGCCTGCTGTGGGCCCTGCGGGCCACGGCGGGCCGGCGGCCTGCCCCTGCCCGCCTGCTGGCCCCGCACGAGGACGACCAGCAACGCCACAACAGCGAGGGTCACCAGCGCCAGAACACCTACAGCGATCCCCAACATGGCCGTCGTGTCCATGGCGTCCTCCTTTGGCGGGTGCGGGGACGCCAAGGGCCCGGAACTCAAGCGAGCACGGCAGAGCCGAGGGCACTGCCAGGCACAACCGGCATGGCCGGCTCAGTTATCAGCGGGGTTTCAGCCCCAGGGAATCGTCAAATCGCTCAAGAGTCGGGTCCGCAGGCGTACCCAAGGGCAGGTTAGGGCTACCCACGGGCCAATCGCAAGCAGTCTGTCCAGCGACCTCAGTCGAAGTCCTCCGGCTCCCGAAGATCGGCCAGCGCCTCGCGTGCCACCTGGGCAACGACGGACGCAGGGAAGCCCCGTCGCGCGAGCGCTCCGGCCAGTCGGCGGTACCTGACCGCAGGCTCGAGACCGGCGAGCGCCGTGGCCTTGCGGGCCGCGAAGCCTCTGGCCACCTCGTAGTCGCGTTCGGCCTCGAGTTCGCCGGCGGCCTCGTCGATCAGCTCCCTGTCGACGCCCTTCTCTGCCAGTTCTCCCAGCAGCACGCGGCGACTCTTCTGCCGTCGACCACCCGCAGCGAGCCAGTCGCGGGCGAACACGGCGTCATCGATCAGGCCCACCTCGGTGAACCGGTCAAGGACGCTCTCCGCGACGTCCTCCGGCACCTGCTTGCGCGCCAACGCCCGGGCCAGTTCGACCCGGGTGCGGGCGCGCACCGTCAGCTGCCGCAGCGCGATCTCGCGCGCGACCTTGTAGGGATCGGAGCCGGGACCGTCCGGGGCCCCGGCCTCATCGTCGCCCATCGTTGGGCTCAGAACTCGACCTCGCCGGTCACCGGGTCGATCCCGTCCGGCACACCTTCTGCAACCACGCCGACGCCGAGCTTGGTGAGGATCCGCTTCTCGATCTCGTCGGCCATCTTCGGGTTGTTCTTCAGGTAGGTGCGGGCGTTCTCCTTGCCCTGGCCCAGCTGGTCGGCCTCGTAGGTGAACCAGGCGCCGGCCTTGCGGACGATGCCGTTCTCCACACCCATGTCGATCAGGCTGCCCTCACGGCTGATGCCCTGGCCGTAGATGATGTCGAACTCGGCCTGCTTGAACGGCGGGGCCACCTTGTTCTTCACGACCTTCACCCGGGTGCGGTTGCCGACCATCTCGGCGCCGTCCTTCAGGGTCTCGATGCGGCGCACGTCGAGCCGGATCGAGGAGTAGAACTTCAGTGCCCGGCCACCGGTGGTGGTCTCGGGCGAGCCGAACATGACACCGATCTTCTCGCGCAGCTGGTTGATGAAGATCGCCGTGGTGTTCGACGTGGAGAGGGCTCCGGTCATCTTCCGCAGGGCCTGGCTCATCAGGCGGGCCTGGAGGCCGACGTGGCTGTCGCCCATCTCGCCCTCGATCTCGGCCCGCGGGGTGAGCGCTGCCACCGAGTCGATGACGACGAGCGCGATCGCACCCGAGCGCACGAGCGTGTCGGCGATCTCGAGGGCCTGCTCGCCGTTGTCGGGCTGGCTGACCAGCAGGGAGTCGGTGTCGACCCCCAGCTTCGCAGCGTAGTCGGGGTCGAGCGCGTGCTCGGCGTCGATGAAGGCACAGATGCCGCCGAGGGCCTGGGCGTTCGCAATGGCGTGCAGTGCCACCGTCGTCTTGCCGCTGGACTCCGGCCCGTAGATCTCCACCACCCGGCCGCGCGGCAGGCCGCCGATGCCCAGAGCCACGTCGAGGGCGATCGATCCCGTGGGGATGACCTCCATCGGCAGCCGGATCTCGTCTCCGAGCCGCATCACCGAACCCTTGCCGTGCTGCTTCTCGATCTGCGCCAACGCCGCAGCGAGGGCCTTCTCCCGGTCCGCAATCGCCATCAGCTGCGTCCTTCCCATCCTGGATTTACCTACCCGTCACCAACACCCTAGGCACCGCCTCTGACAAACGGTCAGAGAGCTAAGGGGCTGTGGAAAAGCCACGGCTTGCCGGGTGTTGATCCACAGCCTAGGCGAACAGGTGTTCGAAATGAACGCACGACACACCGGGGGCGGTCAGCGTTCCCGCAGGGGTAGTTCGAGGGCCTCCCAGGCCGCGAGCCAGATCTGCTTGCACGGCACCCCTGTGGCCAGCGCCTGGGTCACTGTCTGTTGCCCGAGCGCGCCGAGCACGACGGTGTCGGACCACATCAGGGAATAGCCGCTGCCGAGGTGGGTCTCCAGCCGGGCGCGCAGGTCAGCCTCGCGCATTCCGTCCGGCTCAGGCCGCCACGCGGTGGCTGCGCACCGGGAGCTGGGTGACGCCGGAGTGCGCGTCGACCTTGTCGGAGACCGTCCGCAGCACGTTGGAGAGCGGCACGTCGAGGGCGCCGCAGATGGCGTTGAGAAGTTCCGAGGACGCTTCCTTCTGGCCGCGTTCGATCTCGGAGAGGTAGCCGAGGCTCACCCTTGCCCGCCCGGACACCTCGCGGAGGGTAAGGCTCGAGGACGTGCGCAACTCCCTGAGGGACTCGCCGAGGAGCTCCCGCATCAACAGCGGTCGCTCACGCACTTCCTGGATCATGGGCCTGACTCTACCTGTTCCGTCCTCGTCGCTCACTGACGATCCCTCAACGCCACGCGGGAAGTCGTTGTTCCCGCAAGGTCAGTCGGCGGCCAGCGCACCGGCCAGCAGTGCGAGCGCCGCCTGCACGGTGGCTTCCCGGACGGCAGCCCTTTCGCCGGTGAAGTCGTACCGGACAGCCGAAGCGGCACGCCCGGGTCCTGCGATCCCCACCCAGACCTCACCCGGCTCGTGGCCGTCCTGCGAGGTGGGCCCTGCGACGCCGGTGGAAGCGAGGGCCCAGTCGGCACCGGTCGCCTCCTTCACCCCTGTTGCCAACGCCATCGCCGTCGCCTCGGACACCGGCCCGTGGGCTGCCAGAAGTTCGGCGTCCACGCCGGCCAGGCGGTGCTTCATGGACGTGGCATAGGCCACCACACCCCCAACATAGGCCGAAGACGCCCCCGGGACTGACGTGATCGCCGCTCCGAGCAGTCCGCCGGTCAGTGACTCGGCCGTCGCCAGCACCTGGCCACGCGCCGTGAGCGCAGCGACCACCTCGGCAGCGGTGTCAGGTGAGTCCACTCTTTGCCTTGATCGCCTCGGCACGCAGGCGCCACGCGTCCCGCACGTACATCCCGCCGGTGACGACGGTGAGCACGAAGGCAGCTCCCATCACGAGCCAGGACAGCACGAACCAGAACGGCAGGATCGTCTGCACCAGCGGCATGGGGTACGGCAGGAACATGATGAGGGCGATTGCCTGCAGCACCGTCTTCAGCTTCCCTCCGGCGGCAGCAGCCATCACCTCGTACTTCAGCATGGCCACCCGCATCCAGGTGATCCCCCACTCGCGGACGAGGATGATGATCGTCACCCACCAGGGCAGTTCGCCGAGGATGCTGAGCGAGATGAACGCCGCGCCGGTGAGTGCCTTGTCGGCGATCGGGTCCCAGATCTTGCCGAAGTCGCTGACCAGGCCGTAGCGCCGGGCGATCTTGCCGTCGAAGAGATCGGTGAGGATGGCGACGAGGAACGCAGCGGTCGCGCCGAGCCGCCAGGTGAACTCCGTCGGGTGCAGGAAGAGCAGGAAGAGGAAGACCGGGACAAGTATCAGGCGCAGAACGGTCAGCGCGTTGGGGAGCCAGTGGGGCACCCCCGAGCCGATCGGCCGCTGCGTCATTGCCCCTCCAGCTCTACGACGAGATCAACCCCGTCCGTGGCCGTGACACTACCCCAGACCATGACGCCGGGAGCCAACGAGTCACCAACACTGCTGATGGTCGTACTGCCGTCGGTTTCCGGACCCTGGTGCGCTGCGCGTCCCAGCGGCGCACCCTCGTCGGTCGAGCCCTCGACCAGCACGCGGACGCGCTCGCCGGTGCGCTCCTCCGCGCGTTGTGCAGATGCCTCGTCGCACAGGCCCGCGAGGCGGTCGACGCGCTCGCTGATCACGTCGTCGGTGAGCTTGCCGTCCAGTGTCGCGCCCTCGGTGCCCTCCTCGTCGGAGTAGCCGAACACGCCGACGGCGTCCAGCCGGGCCGCGGCAAGGAAGTCGGCGAGGATCTCGACGTCCGCCTCGGTCTCGCCCGGGAAGCCGACGATGACGTTGCTGCGCACGCCGGCCTCCGGCGCGACGGTGCGGATCCGCTGGAGCAGGTCGAGGAAGGAGTCGGCGTCGCCGAAGCGTCGCATACGTCGAAGGACGGCAGCAGAGGCGTGCTGGAACGGCAGGTCGAAGTACGGCACGACGTTCTCCAGGGACAGCATGGCGTCGAGCAGGGTGGGGCGGACCTCCGCCGGCTGCAGGTAGGACACCCGGATCCAGTCCAGCCCGTCGACCCTCGCAAGGCCGGCGAGCAGTCGCTCGAGGTTCGTCCCCAGGTCCTTGCCGTAGGCGCTGGAGTTCTCGCTGACCAGCACGACCTCACGGACGCCGGTCTCCACGAGCCACTGTGCCTCTGCGACGACCTCTGCCACCGGACGGGAGAGGTAGGAGCCGCGGAAGGCGGGGATCGCGCAGAACGCGCACCGGCGGTCGCAGCCGGAAGCGATCTTCAGCGATGCCGTCGCGCCGCCGCCGAGCCGGTGACGCACGACGCGCGGGCCGCTGGCCGGAGCGAGTCCTGCGGGAAGGTCGGCGAAGCCGTGGCCGGGGACGGAAAGCCCGACGGCGCCCGCCGGGCGGGACACCGGGGTCACCGGAAGCAGGCTCCTTCGATCCCTCGGGGCGTGCGCCTCGTGGTGGCCGCCGGCGAGGATCCAGGTCAGGCGTTCTGCGATGTCGGGGTAGTCGTCGAAGCCGAGCACTGCGTCGGCCTCCGGCAGCGACGCCGCCAGTTCCTCGCCGTACCGCTCGGCGAGGCAGCCGACGGCGATGACGGCCTTCGTCGTGCCGTTGCCCTTGTGGTCGGCGGCGTCCAGCAGGGTGTCGATCGAGTCCTTCTTGGCCGCGTCGATGAACCCGCAGGTGTTCACGACGATGGCCGCAGCGGCGTCCGGATCGGCGACGAGGGTGAACCCGCCGGCGGCGAGCCGCCCGGCCAACTCCTCGGAATCCACCTCGTTCCGGGCGCAGCCGAGGCTCACCACATGCACCGGTGTTGTGCCCTTCGACCCTGAACTCACCCGGGTCACGCTACCTCAGCCAGCGCGCAACGCTGCCAATACCTCATCGAGGTCGTCGGGTTTGACAAGCACCTCGCGGGGCTTCGAACCCTCGGACGGCCCGACGATTCCCCTTGTCTCGAGGATGTCCATCAGGCGTCCAGCCTTGGCGAAACCGACCCGCAGCTTGCGCTGCAGCATCGACGTGGAACCCAGCTGCAGGTTGATGATGAGCTGCGCGGCCTCAAGGACGAGCTCGAGGTCGTCGCCGATGTCCTCGGCGACCGAGCGGCCGGAATCGGTGTGGACGACGAGGTCCTCGCGGTACTCGGGGGCCATCTGCTCGGTGACCTGCTTGACCACCGCACGGATCTCGGCCTCCGTCACCCACGAGCCCTGCACGCGCAGCGGCTTGGACTGGCCCATCGGCAGGAAGAGTGCGTCGCCCTGGCCGACGAGCTTCTCCGCACCGGGGGTGTCGAGGATGACGCGGGAGTCGACCATGGAGCTGGTCGCGAAGGCAAGCCGTGAGGGCACGTTGGCCTTGATCAGGCCGGTGACCACATCTGTCGAGGGACGCTGGGTTGCGAGCACAAGGTGGATGCCGGCGGCCCGGGCGAGCTGCGTGATGCGGACGATGGAGTCCTCGACGTCGCGGGGGGCCACCATCATCAGGTCGGCGAGCTCGTCGACGATCACCAGCAGGTACGGGTAGGGCGCCAGCACGCGCTCTGAGCCCGGCGGGAGCTTCACCTGGCCGCCTCGGACGGCCTTGTTGAAGTCGTCGACGTGCCGGAAGCCGAAGGCTGCGAGGTCGTCGTAGCGCGCGTCCATCTCCCTGACGACCCACTGCAGGGCTTCTGCTGCCTTCTTCGCGCTGGTGATGATCGGCGTGACCAGGTGCGGAATGCCCTCGTAGTGGGTGAGCTCGACCCGCTTGGGGTCGACCAGCAGCATGCGGACCTCTTCCGGCGTCGCCCGCATCAGCACGGAGGTGATCAGCGAGTTCACGAAGCTGGACTTGCCCGAGCCGGTGGCACCCGCGACGAGCAGGTGCGGCATCTTGGCCATGTTGGCGACGACGTACCCGCCCTCGACGTCCTTGCCGAGGCCGACGGTCATCGGGTGGTGGTCGTTGCGGGCACGGTTGGAGCGCAGCACGTCACCGAGGGAGACGATCTCCTTGTCTGCGTTGGGGATCTCGATGCCGATCGCCGACTTGCCGGGAATGGGCGAGAGGATCCGGACGTCGGCGGAGGCGACGGCGTAGGAGATGTTCTTGCTGAGCGCGGTCACCTTCTCGACCTTGACGGCGTTGCCGAGCTCCACCTCGTAACGGGTGACGGTCGGGCCGCGGGTGTAGCCGGTCACGGTGGCGTCGATCTCGAACTGGCGCAGCACCTCCGTGAGTCGCTGGACGACCTGGTCGTTGGCCTGGCTGCGGGCCTTCGGCACAGAGCCCGGCTTGAGGATGGCCGGGTCGGGCAGGGTGTAGACGAGGACGCCGGAGATCTGCGGCTGCTCGGCGCGCAGCGGTCCGGCCGACATCACCGGCACCTCCAGCGGCGGCTGCACGGGCTTGCGCGCCCTGCCGGGTGCCGGCGTGCTGGCGATCAGCTCCGTCACCTCTTCTGCCGGGTCGGGCTCCGGCTCCGGCTCGTCGACGATCGGGGTGTCGTAGGCCCGGTGCTGGGCGCCGTACTCGATCTCGTCCCTGGGCGGACGGCGGAAGCGCTCGCGCAGCTGGCCCAGCCGCTGACCCAGTTCGCTCATCGGGATGCCGGCGATCACGAGCACGCCGAAGCCGGTCAGCAGCGCCAGCACGGGGACGGCGCCCCAGACGGTCAGCAGCCGGACGGTGAGCGAGGAGGAGATGTAGCCGAGGAAACCGCCACCGTCACGGACGAGCGCCGGTTCGGCGAACTTCGGGACGCCTGCAGTGATCTGGATCAGTCCGAGGATGCCGAAGAGCGCTGAGAGCCAGCCGACCAGCTGGCGTCCCGCCGTCCCGTGGCGTTCGGGGTGGCGCAGCGTGCGCCAGGCCATGCCGAAGCAGAGCACGGGAACGGCGTAGGCGAACGATCCGAAGATGGTGGTGATGGCGAGCTTCACCCAATTGCCTGTGGCACCGGGCAGCCCGATCCAGAACTCGCCGGCGACGAGGAGCCCTGACAGCAGCAGCACGAGGCCCGAGCCGTCGTGGCGCTGCTCGACCGGCAGGTCACGTGCGCCGTGCCCGATCGCACGGGCGGAATTGCCGACCAGCGTTGCGATGCCCCGCCAGGTGGCGGCGAGGCCACGCCCGATGCCGGAGAACATCCGGCTGAGCCCCGACTGCTGGGGCTTCTTGCGCACGGGAGTGCGCGAGGGTGGTTTCTTGCTTCCTGTGCTTCTGGAGGCGCTCGGGCGCGAGGTCGCGCTCGTACGGCTCCGCGAAGGGGAAGACGCGCGGGTCGCCATGAGACGAAGGGTAGGCGATGGGTGCGACGATTCCGAGCTTCCACGCCGGGTGGGGCGTCAGGAACGACCCTCCGGTTCGACGGCTTCTGCCGTGGTCGCGCCGTCCGCGGCGAACCGCAGGACGGGGTCGCACACGATCAGCAGCATCAGCAGCCAGCCTGCGATGTAGCTGGCGCGCACGAACAGCTGGAGAGCCATCGGGGGCTGTGGAGAGAACGGCGGGTGGAACATCTCGAACGCGACCGCAGCGTCGCTGGCGAAGATCACGGCCGCACCGATCGCTGCCCACCATCGCACCCGGGGGATGAAGTAGGTGCGCACGAGGGTCGTCGCGGCCGACCAGGCCATCATGGTGATGACAAGCAGGAAGATCGGGACGGCGAGCAGGAAGACACCGGTGAGGTCGTCCTTGAGGACCCATACGACGGCCGTCCCCGACCCGAGGAACGGAATCACGAGCAGCGCCTCCCACGGCCCTGGCCGTCCGCGCAGGAGTGCGACCGTCAGGAAGACGTACGCCGCGAGGAAGCAGGCCATTCCGGCCATGCTCGCTCCACCGCCGGGCGCGGGCAGCACCCGGCTCAGGAAGAGGTCACCCAGCGCGGAGATGCCAAGGGCTGCCATGATCAGCCGCTGCTCGCGGTGCAGCATCCGCACCGAGGCTGCGATGACGAACAGGGTCGCCGAGTTGATGACGTCGAGGATCCGCACGACACCGGTGGGGACCCCTGCGACGAGTGCGCCCACCACGACAGCGGTCAGTGCGCAGACACCGACCACCACGATCCGCTGGGTGCGGCCCACGCCCCAATTCTAGGGCGGATCCTGCTGACACGGGTCAGGACGTGAAGTGCTGCCAGCCCCCGGCGGGACCGGACCAGGCAGCACCATCGACGAGCACCTGCGGCTCGCCGGGAAGGACGCGCCCGATCACCCGCCAGCCGGCCGGCACCGCACCCGGGTCGAAGCTGCCGACCAGCGCGTGGTCGTCACCGCCGGTGAGCTGGAAGACCAGCGGGTCTCCCCCACCGATCGCAGCGGCGACGGCCTTCTGCGGCTCGGCGATCTCGAAGGTCGAGGTATCGACGTCCAGCTGCACGCCCGAGGCTCGCGCGATGTGGCCGAGGTCGGCAAGAAGGCCGTCCGAGACGTCGATCAGCGCTGTGGCGCCGGCCTCGGCAGCCACCCGTCCCTGCCCGTAGGGGACCTCGGGCACACGATGGGCGAGCACGACGGCCCGCGGGGAACGGAAGCCACGCCCCAGCACCGCGACGCCGGCAGCCGCCCAGCCGAGCCGCCCGACCATCGCGAGCACCTGGCCCGGACGGGCGCCCGAGCGGCGCACCGGTGGCACCCCGCCGAGGTCGGCGAGCACGGTGGCCGTGATGACGATCTGCGCCGCTGAGGTCGTGTCGCCGCCGACCAGCTGGACGCCGGCCAGCCCGCACTCCTCACGGACGCCGGCCGAGAACCCGTCCACCCACTCGGTGGGGGTGGTGGCAGGTGCGGCGAGGCTGATGACGATCCCGATCGGCGCAGCACCCATCGCCTCTGCGTCGGCGACGCAGGCTGCGACGGCCTTGCGGCCCACATCGGTGGCTGCCGACCAGTCGGTGCGGAAGTGGACGTTCTCGACCATGGTGTCGGTGGAGACGGCGAGGTCGCCGGCGAGCCGGAGCACGGCGCAGTCGTCGCCCACCCCGAGCACGACCGGCCCGGACGCGGAAAGGCCTGCCGTGATCCGTCCGATCAGGGCGAACTCGCCGAGCTCACCGACGGTCAACGCAGCCCCATCGGCCGGGCGAGCGCGAGGTCGACGAGCGTGGCGATGAGTTCGGGGTACTGCAACCCGCTGGCCGCCCACATCATCGGGAACATCGAGGTGCGGGTGAAGCCGGGCATCGTGTTCAGCTCGTTCACCCAGGGCACGCCGTCGGCGTCGACGAACAGGTCAACCCGGGCGAGGCCCTCCACCGCCATCGCGCAGAACGTGCGTCCGGCGAGCTCCTGGACGGCTGCGAGGAGCTCGGGGGTGACGTCGGCCGGCACCTGCAGGGTGACCTGCTCCTCCGGCAGGTACTTGGCGTCGAAGTCGTAGAACGCGTCTGCGGTGTGCATCAGCACTTCGCCGGGCAGGGAGACGCGCGGCGGACCGTCGAGGTTCTCCAGCACGCTCACCTCGATCTCGCGGACGCCGGTGAAGCCCTGCTCGACAACCACCTTCGGGTCGAACCGCCGGGCCTCAGCGATCGCCGCCTCGAGGCCGGAGGGGTCGTCGACCCGCACGATGCCGATGCTCGAGCCGCCGCGGGCGGGCTTCACGAAGACGGGGAAGGTCAGCTCGCCGACGCGGGCGATGCTGCCGGCACGGTCGTCGCGCCACTGGGCGGGCGTGATCGCGACCCAGGGCCCCACCGGCAGGCCGGCCGCAGCCATGGCCCGCTTCATCAGGTCCTTGTCCATGCCGATCGCGCTGGCGGCGACGCCTGCGCCGACGTAGCGGACGCCCAGCATCTCGAACAGGCCCTGGATGGTGCCGTCCTCGCCCCACGGGCCGTGCAGGAGGGCGAAGGCCGCGTCGATGCCGGTGATGTCGCAGAGCTGGTTGCCGACCCGGGTGGCGACCTCCGCCCCGTTGGCGCCGCGCAGCAGGACGGCTTCCGGCCGGTCGGCGGCGACCCGCGGGAGCTTGCCGTTGACGACCTCGTAGGACGCGAGCTCCTCCGGCGCGATGCGCACCCAGGTGCCGTCAGCCGTGATGCCGATCCCGATGACCTCGAACCGCTCGGCGTCGATGGCGCGGCTGGCGCTGCCAGCGGTCAGGCAGCTGATCTCATGCTCGGAACTGACCCCGCCGAACACCAGTGCTACCCGTACTCGGTTCGGGTGGTTGCTCATCGGGCCTCCGGTCGCTGGATCGGCGCCTACCTTATCGGCCCTGGGGGGAGGGTCCCCGCCGACCCGTCCTGACGTCGTAGCGGTCCGACGGGGGCTCCTCGCCCCGGATTTCACCGACGAGCATGGTGATGGCTGCCATGATCCGCACGTTGGCCTCGTTGACCGAAATGGCATCCACCCGTCCGTACAGGTCGGAGAGGTCAACAGCCGGCCCGACGCGGAAGTGCATCGTTCTGCGCGGGAAGATCCGCGGCCAGGTGAGCTTCTTGCCCGGCATGACGTCCTGAGCTCCCCACTGGCCGACCGGGATCACAGGGACGCCGGTCTTCAATGCCAGCCGTGCCGCGCCGGGACGGGCGGTCATCGGCCACATGTCGGGATCGGTGGTGCGGTGGCCCTCCGGGTAGATCAGCACGCACTCGCCAGCGGCGAGGGCCTCCTCTGCGTGGATCAGGGAGTTGCTCGCCCGCGACGTGTTGCGCTCCACCGGGATCTGGCCGCAGGCGGTCGCGAGCCGGCCGAGCAGTGGCACGTCCCAGATCTCGCTCTTGCCGAGCGCGCGCGCCCAGCGTCCGTTCCAGGCAAGGAATTGCGCGATCACCGCCGGGTCGAAGTTCGAGATGTGGTTCGACACGACGATGATGCCGCCGGTCTTGGGCAGGTTTTCGCCACTGCCCCAGTCCTGCTTGGTCATGCGCCGCAGGATCCAGCCGCCGATCTTGGCGAGCCGCCGGTAGGCGGGCTGGACCGGACTCGGGTTGGCGACCCCGATCGGCAGGCGGGGGTCGACACCGACATGGTCAGGCGAAGTGGTCACCCTGCAATCTTGGCAGGAATCGTGCGGGGCAGGAACGACGGCCGCGTTGCCTCGTAGGCCGTGATCGCGTCGGCGTGCTGCAGGGTCACCGCGATGTCGTCGAGACCCTCGAGCAGGCGCTGCCGGGTGTAGTCGTCGATCGTGAACGCGAAGACGTTGTCGGCTGCCTCGATCGTGCAGTGGTGCAGGTCGACGGTGAACTCGATGCCCGGCTCGCTCTCCGCGATCTCCCACAGCTTCTCGACCACGTCGGTGCCGACCTCGGCGACCACAAGGCCGGCCTTGCCGGAGTTGCCGCGGAAGATGTCGCCGAAACGCGAGCCGATGACCACCTTGAAGCCGTAGTTCTGCAGGGCCCAGACCGCGTGCTCGCGGGAGGAGCCGGTGCCGAAGTCGGGTCCGGCGACCAGGATCGAGCCCTTCTCGTAGGCCGCCTGGTTGAGCACGAAGGTCTCGTCGTTCCGCCAGGCGGCGAACAGCCCGTCCTCGAAGCCGGTGCGGGTCACGCGCTTGAGGTAGACCGCGGGGATGATCTGGTCGGTGTCGACGTTGCTGCGCCGCAGCGGGACGGCGATCCCGGTGTGAGTGCTGAACTTGTCCATTGCTGTGTCCTTACAGGTCGGCCGGGGAGCTGAGGGTGCCGCGGATCGCCGTGGCTGCGGCCACCGGCGGCGAGACGAGGTGGGTGCGTCCGCCCTTGCCCTGGCGGCCCTCGAAGTTGCGGTTGGAGGTGGACGCACTGCGCTCACCGGGAGCCAGCTGGTCGGGGTTCATGCCGAGGCACATCGAGCAACCGGCCTCTCGCCACTCTGCGCCGGCTGCGGTGAACACCTTGTCGAGGCCCTCGGCCATCGCCTGCAGGCGGACGCGGGCAGAACCCGGAACGACGAGCATCCGGACGCCGTCTGCGACCTTGTGGCCCGCGATCACGGACGCTGCAAGGCGCAGGTCCTCGATTCGCCCGTTGGTGCACGAACCGAGGAAGACCGTGTCCACGTGGATGTCACGCATCGGGGTTCCGGCGACGAGGTCCATGTAGGTCAGGGCACGTTCGGCTGCCGAGCGGTCGACCGGGTCGGTGAACTCCTCCGGCGAAGGCACCGTCGCGCTCAGCGGGACGCCCTGGCCAGGGTTGGTGCCCCAGGTGACGAACGGTGCGAGCTGGGTGGCGTCGATGTCGACCTGTGCGTCGAAGACGGCGTCCGTGTCGGTGTAGAGGGTCTTCCAGTAGGCGACGGCCTCGTCCCAGTCGGCACCTTCCGGCGCGTGCGGGCGGCCCTTCAGGTAGGCGAAGGTGGTCTCGTCCGGCGCCATCATGCCTGCCTTGGCACCCCACTCGATGCTCATGTTGCAGATGGTCATGCGACCCTCCATGGAGAGGGCCTCGATGGTCGAGCCGCGGTACTCCACGACATAGCCCTGGCCGCCGCCCGTGCCGACCTTCGCGATCAGGGTCAGCACGATGTCCTTGGCCGTCACACCGTGCGGCAGTTCGCCGTTGACGTTCACGGCCATGGTCTTCGGGCGGGCCTGGGTCAGCGTCTGGGTGGCCAGCACGTGCTCGACCTCCGAGGTGCCGATGCCGAAGGCCAGCGCGCCGAAAGCGCCGTGGGTGGACGTGTGGGAGTCGCCGCAGACCACGGTGAGGCCGGGCTGGGTGAGGCCCAGCTGCGGGC
The DNA here is from genome assembly GCA_030158185.1 of Propionicimonas sp. Classification (GTDB taxonomy): domain Bacteria; phylum Actinomycetota; class Actinomycetes; order Propionibacteriales; family Propionibacteriaceae; genus Propionicimonas. The sequence continues at coordinate 15,618 of JAOATP010000184.1, read as the reverse complement.
CGATGATGTGCACGACGCCCTGGTCGAGGTCGCCGAGGCTGTGGATCCGTACGCCGAACTCGGCAGCATTGCCGCGCAGCGTGTCCACCTGCACCTTCGACACCGGGTCGGCGATCGGGGCGAGGATGTTGATGGTCGGGGTGTTGTGGTCCTCCGTCGCCAGCGTGAGATCGGTGCGCCGCACCGGGCGTCCGGCGAGGCGGAGCCCGTCGAAGGCCTGCGGGCTGGTGACCTCATGCACGAGGTGCAGGTCGATGTAGAGCAGGTCCGGCTCTCCAGCGGCGGTGCGGACGACGTGGTTGTCCCATACCTTGTCACTCAGGGTCTTGCCCATCGGAACTCCATTGCTAAAACTGTGGTGAACGTAGGTTTCTGCAGCGTACAGCTTGCATATCATGATGCGAGACGGCAATCTTATCCTATGGACAACTCAAGTGGCGTCGGAGTCCTCGACAAGGCAGCGCTCGTGCTCACGGCACTCGAACAGGGCCCCACCACTCTCGCCGGACTGGTGACAGCGACCGGGCTCGCCCGGCCCACAGCCCATCGCCTGGCGGTCGCGCTGGAGCATCACCGCCTGGTCAGCCGTGACCTGCAGGGACGCTTCGTGCTCGGTCCCCGGCTCACCGAACTGGCCTCGGCAGCGGGCGAGGACCGCCTGCTGGCAACGGCCGGCCCCGTGCTGGCACGCTTGCGCGACATCACCGGTGAGTCCGCGCAGCTGTACCGCCGTCAGGGCGACATGAGGGTGTGCGCCGCTGCCGCTGAGCGCCCGTCCGGTCTTCGCGACACGATCCCGGTGGGTGCCCAGCTGACGATGGGCGCCGGCTCCGCGGCCCAGGTGCTGCTGGCCTGGGAGGATCCCGAGCGGATCCAGCGCGGGCTGCAGAGCTCATCGTTCTCCGCTGTTGCCCTCGCCACCGTCCGTCGTCGCGGCTGGGCCCAGTCGGTCGCCGAGCGCGAGCCCGGCGTTGCCTCCGTTTCGGCGCCGGTCCGCTCCCCCAGCGGCAAGGTGATCGCCGCCGTGAGCGTCTCAGGCCCGATCGAGCGCCTCTCCCGCCAGCCCGGACGCCTGCACGCGCCGGCGGTCATCGCTGCGGCCGAGCGCCTCAGCGAAGTGCTGCGGCGCAACGGCGGCGAGGGCTGAGCCCCCTCCCGATCAGCGGGGAGTGTCGTCGCGGTGCTCGACGACGTTGGTGCGCTTGGTGTTGGTCGCCTGCGCATTCGCGATCAGCGACAGGGTGAGCGCGAGGGCGCCCGCACCCATGCAGATGTAGCCGATCACCGACAGGTCGACACCGGGGACGGAGTCCCTGACGGCGAAACTGAGGATGGCGCCGACGACCAGCAGCGCGATTCCGATACCCATGCTCATGCGTTCTCCCATCGACCGTCCGGACTCTTCCGGGTCGCACAAGCTGTACCCGCAACGGGCCGGGCGAAGCGTCAGAGCCGGTGCAGCCAGTAACCGTGCTCGTGGCAGCGGGCAAGGCTGGTGTCCGTGCGCACACCGCCGCGCCAGGTGGTGACGCCGAGCACCGTGCCGTCGATGCCAGCGAGGGCCGGCGCCACCGGCAGGACACCGACAAGGGGCGGCGACTCAGCCCACACCCAGGAAAGGTCCCTTCCTTCGCCCAGTCGTTCGAGCTCCGCGACGAAGGCCCGTTGGCGGTCCGGTGTCAGGTAGCACAGCACCCAGCTCGTCGTGACGACCGGGTGCCCACGCCCGGCCAGGTGATCCAGTGCCCGTGCGAGATCGTCGACGATGTCGCCCTGCCAGAGTTCTACCGGGTGGCGCCCCATCAGTTCGATGGCAGCCTCGAGACGCCGGAAGCGGTCCGCCTGGTCGGGCCAGACACAGGCCTTCAACCAGCGCAGCCCTGCAGCGTCCGCCGGGTCGACGGGTGCGACGTCGAGTCCCAGCCGTCCATCGATCCCGGGCAGGCTCCTCGCCAGCTGGTGCGGCTCGCCGCGTACCGAGCACTCCAGGACCACGTCCGACTCGCCGAGCTGGCCGCCGTCCACGTCGCGGTAGGCGAGCCTGTCGACCATGAGGTTCAGGCCGGCGCTCGCGCCGAGGTCGAGGTGGGCCTTCGGGCCTCGCTCGAGCTGGTCGAACCCGACGAGGAACAAGGCGGAGCGGCCGATCTCGTTCGTCTGCGGGAACCGGGTGGCCAGTGAGGCCTCGAGCTGCGGCTTCCTTGCCGAGCAGAACGCGAGGAACTCCGGCATGGGGTCACCGCCGTCCGGATTCCTGGTGAGGTTCGGGTAGTAGCGGGCCAGCCGGTCGGACCGGTCTGCGAGCAGGAGGTCGTGGACTGCTGCGAACAGGTTCACCGGCACACGGGCGCGCTCGGGAGCCGAGAGCATCAGGTTGAGCAGCAGGGGCGCGTCGGCGATCCGGGAACTGATGCTCGAGTACAGCGGCGCCCTGCGACGCGTGGTTGCCGAGAACGCCCGGAAATCGGCGATGACCTTCGCTGCGGCGTCGGAGGTCACCGACCGCTCCCGGCGTCAGGCACGGGAAAGGCGACGCACTCCAGCAGGGGACGCATCCGGGTGGGCAGTTGCTCCACGAGCGAGATCGAGGTGCTGCTGCGCTGCACGCCGGGCAGGGCGAGCATGGCTGTCGTCAGCGCGTAGAGGTGCGCGGTGTCCCTCGCCACCACCTTCACCAGCATGTCGGCGTCACCGGTCGTCGCGTGGATCTCGATCACCTCGGGGATGCGGCTGAGGTCGTCGGCAGCCGCATCGCCGGCGGACTGGCTGATCGACAGCGAGACGAAGGCGACCAGCGGGTAGCCGAGGGCCGCGGGGTCGACCCGCTGCCCGAAGGACCGCAGCGCCCCCGCCTCGAGGCGCTTGAGGCGTGCCTGGACGGTGTTGCGGGCGACGCCGAGGCTGCGCGCAAGGGAGAGGATCGTGGCGTCCGGGTCGTCGTCGAGGGCGAGCAGGATCCTGGCGTCGAGTGGGTCGATGGGACTCATGCTGATCATCATGCTTCATCTGGCCTGCGATCTGCTGCAATCTGCCCAACCACGAGAGGCTCGTTTGCGCAGAGTGGGCAGGCTTCGGGACCATGGCAACGCAAACGGAGCCTGGAGGAATCGTGTCGACACTGCCCCAACAACGCCCGGCCGTGGCCGGTCTGCCGGCCTACGTCGCCGGCCGCAAGGCCACCGGCGAGCAGGTTGCTGCGCTCGCCTCCAACGAGAGCCACTATCCCCCGCTGCCGAAGGTGCTTGCCGCGATCGCTGCGGCGTCGGCCCGCGTCAACCGCTACCCCGACATGGCCACAGCGACCCTGCGTGACCGGATCGCCGAGTTCGCCGGCGTGTCACCGGCATCCGTCGCGGTCGGTCCGGGCAGCGTCGGCGTCCTCGCGCAGCTGATCGCCGCGGTGTGCGACCCGGGCGATGAGGTGGTGTTCGCCTGGCGCTCCTTCGAGGCCTACCCGATCCTGTGCCAGATCGCCGGGGCAGAGGCCGTCCGCGTCCCGCTGCTGGCCGAGCGGCACGACCTGCGGGCCATGGCTGCCGCCGTCACCGACCGGACGCGGGTGGTGCTGCTCTGCTCGCCGAACAACCCGACCGGCACGTCCATCTCCGGCGCGGAACTCGTCGACTTCCTCGACCGGGTGCCCGGCCGCGTCCTCGTCGTGCTCGACGAGGCCTACCGGGAGTTCGTCGCAGGAGAATCGCCCGACGCGGTGAGCCTGCTCGGCTCGGACTACCCGAACCTGTGCGTGCTGCGGACCTTCTCGAAGGCCTACGGCCTTGCCGGGCTGCGGGTGGGGTACGCCATCGCCCATCCCGACATCGCCGACGGCCTCCGCAAGACCCAGATCCCGTTCTCGGTCAGCAACGTCGCAGAGGCCGCTGCCCTCGCAGCCCTCGACTCGGCGGACGAGGTGGCCGACCGGGTCGCTGCCGTCGTCGCCGAGCGCCCACGGGTGGAGGCCGGCGCGCGGGCGTCCGGCTGGGAGGTGCCCGAGGGTGCTGCGAACTTCGTCTGGCTCCGCGCGGACGACACCGCCCGGGAGCGACTGGTCGCAGCCTTCGACGCCGCCGGCGTGATGGTGCGCGGCTACCCTGGCGACGGGGTCCGGGTGACCCTTGCCGATCCGGCGAGCAACGACCGGGTGCTCGCCGTGCTGGCGGCCTTCGACAGGGACGCGTGATGACCACCCGTCCGATCGATGTGGTCGCACTGCCGGAGCCCACCCTGCGGCACAGCCTCTTCGAGGACGCGTTCGGGCTGCTCAGCGGCACCTTCGTCGCTTCGCTGGGCATCTACCTTCTGAAGACAGCACATGCTGTGACCGGCGGCACCGCAGGACTCGCCCTGCTGTTCAGCTACGGCACGGGTTGGGCATTCGGACTGCTGTTCTTCGTCATCAACCTGCCGTTCTTCGTGCTCGCGCTGAAGAAGAAGGGTCTCGACTTCTCTGTGCGGACGCTGATCTCGATCACGCTGGTGTCCGCCTTCGCCTACCTGCACCCGGTGATGTTGCCCACCCCGGATCTCAACCCGGTCTACGCAACCCTCGTCGGCAACCTGCTGGCCGGCATGGGCATGCTGATGCTGTTCCGTCACCGCTCGAGCCTCGGCGGCCTGAACACGCTGGCGCTGATCGTGCAGGACCGCGTCGGGTGGCGTGCCGGCTACGTCCAGCTGGCCTTCGACGTGACGATCATCGCCGCGTCGCTGTTGGTCGTGCCGCCGGCCAACGTGCTGCTGTCAGCAGCGGGAGCTGTCGTGCTGAACATCGTGCTGGCCCTGAACCACCGTCCGGGGCGGTACCTCGGCCACTAGCCTGAGGGACGTGCGCACGACAACAGAACAGCTGCCCGGACTGACCCTGACCAACATCACCCTCGATGCCCCGCTCGACAACGCCGACCCCTCGGCCGGCACGATCGAGGTGTTCGCACGGGTCGTCACGGCCGAGGGTGGAGAGGCACTCCCCTACCTGGTCTTCCTCCAGGGCGGACCCGGGCACGAGGCCGGACGGCCGACCCCCACGAACCCGCCCTGGCTGGCCCGCGCGCTCCAGGACTTCCGGGTCGTGCTGCTCGACCAGCGGGGAACCGGTCGTTCCACGCCGGTGTCCTCGCCGATGACGGCGCCGCTGGCGGGGCTGGGCGCCGCGGAGCAGGCCACCTACCTCACGCACTTCCGCGCGGACGAGATCGTCAACGACTGCGAGCTGTTCCGCGAGTTCCTCTGCGTGAGGCAGTGGACGGTGCTGGGCCAGTCCTTCGGCGGCTTCACCACCCTGCACTACCTGTCCACGCACGCCGAGTCGCTCGCCGGTGCGATCATCACCGGTGGGCTGAGCGCCGTCCGCCGCCCGGTCGACGACGTCTATGCCGCCACCTGGCAGATCATGATCGGGAAGTCGGAGACCTACTACCGGCACTTCCCGGGTGACCGTGCCCGCGTCCGCGAGCTCAGCGAGCTCTGCGCACAGGGCGAGGTGGCCCTGCCGAACGGCGATGTGGTCTCCCCCGCCCGGTTCCGCACGATCGGCAGCAACCTCGGCGTCCAGGGCGGACCCGAGCTGCTGCACTACCTGCTGGAGCTCGACCACCGCAGCGCAGGGTTCGCCAACGATCTCGCGCACGCCCTGCCGTTCGTCGGACGCAATCCGCTGTACGCCGTCCTGCACGAGTCGAGCTATGCCGACGGGGTCGCCACCCGCTGGTCGGCCGAGCGGACAATGCCCGACCGGGTCCGTGACGATGTCACGCTTCTCGGCGGTGAGCACCTGCACCGGTCGGTGTTCGCCGAGGACAGCGAGCTGAAGCCGTTCGCCGGGACGGCCGACCTGCTGGCAGACCACGAGTGGAACCAGCTGTACTTCCCCGAGCGCCTCGCCCAGGCGGACCTGCCGGTGGCTGCTTCGGTGTACTACGCCGACGCCTTCGTGCCGCGAGAGTTCTCGATGGAGACCGCAGCGCTGCTGCCCGACTGCCGTCCCTGGGTGACCAGCGAGTACGAGCACAACGGCCTGCGTGCCGACACCGCCGTGCTCGACCACCTGATCGGCCTGCTCAAGGGACGCCGCTGGCTGTAGGGCCACCCCGACGGGAAATGCACTCGATCGGACCATCGTGCGCGCGACACCGGCAGGATCCGTGGACGCGAGTGCGAATCCCGTCGCCAACAGTGCGCACTCCCGCCGGCGAGCCAGCCGCCGTCGCTGCCCGCTGGAGCAGGTAGCGACGCTCGGGGTCACTCGAGGTGAGCCGGGCGGCCTCGAGGTAGTCCAGCCGTGCCTCGCCGTGGCGTCCGGCGCGTTCGAGCAGGTGCGCCCGGATCGCGGGGATCCGGTGGTGCCCGGCAAGGGCCGGATCGGCGGAGCACAGCGCCAGTTCGGCGAGCGCGACGTCCGGCCCGACCGCCATGGCCAGCGCGACGACGCGGTTGAGCGTGACCATCGGACCGGGCGACACCATCGCGAGCAGGTCGTAGAGGGCGAGGATCTCGCGCCAGTCCGTTTCCGGGGCGCTGGACGCCTCCGCGTGCACCGCGGCGATGGCTGCCTGCAACTGGTACGGCCCGACCGGACCCTCCCGCAGCGCCGCCTCCACCAGCGCGACACCCTCCTCGATCATCGCGCGGTCCCACAGCGTCCGGTCCTGTTCGTCGAGCGGCACGAGCGCGCCGGTCGCGTCCACGCGGGCGGACCAGCGCGAGGCGGTCAGCAACATCAGGGCAAGCAGCCCGCCGACCTCGTCCAGCACCGGAACCAGCGCGGGCTCCGCCCTCACCCGCGCCAGCAGCATCCGGGTCAGCCGGACCGCTTCGACGGCGAGGTCACCCCGCTGCAGCTGTGCGCCGGAGCTCGCCGTGTGTCCCTCGGTGAAGATCAGGTAGAGGACGGCAGCGACCGACTGGACCCTTGCCACGAGGTCGTCACCGGCGGGCAGCGCGAAGGTGGCCCCGGCCTTGCGGATGCCGCTCTTGGCCCGGCTGATCCGCTGGGCGATCGTGGCTTCCGGCACGAGGAACGAACGGGCGATCTCTGCGGTGGTCAGCCCGCCGACCGCCCGCAGGGTGAGCGCCACCTGCGACGGCGCACTGAGCGCCGGGTGGCAGCACAGCAGCAGGAGCTCGAGGGAGTCATCGGCTGCCTGCTCCCCGTCCACACCGGCCTCCGGGACGGCCAGGGAGCGCTCATCGCGGGCACGGCGTGCCGTCTCGCTGCGCCAGTGGTCGATCAGGCGGCGCTGGGCGACGGTGATCAGCCAGGCCCGCGGCTCACGCGGAGACCCTTGCGCTGCCCAGGTCGCCGCCGCCTCGATCAGGGCCTCCTGGACGGCGTCCTCAGCGTCGGCGAAGTTGCCGCCGTAGCGTCGCAGCAGGATGCCGAGGACCTGCGGCGCAAGGCTGCGCAGCAGGTCCTCCAGCTCCGGCCCGGACAAGCTCAGGCCATCGCCGCGGTGTCCATGATCGCCCGCACCTCGACATCGCCGGCACCGGCCTGCACCTCCGGGATCCGGGCGGCAATCTCCAGTGCGCGGTCGAGCGAAGTGACGTCCACGAGGTAGAAGCCGGCGAGCATCTCCTTGGACTCGGCGAACGGGCCGTCGGAGGTGACGACCGAGCCGCCCTTCAGGCTGAGCACCGTTGCCGTGCTGTCATCGCTGAGCGCCTCGGCGCTGACCATCTCCCCGGTACGCGTCAGCTCGGAGTTCAGGTCGTAGTAGGCCTGCATGCCGGCTGCCTGCACCTCGGGAGGGAAGCTGGCGAACTGTTCTCGTGCGCCACGGTTCTGGTGGATGAGGATGAGGTACTTCATGTCGTTCTCCTTCGATGCTGGCCGCCGGTCGGCGTCCTCTCACCGCTGGGTCGGAGCGAACCCGGCGATCTCGACATCCTCGGGCCTCGAGCTCCTGAAAGCCATCCGTAGAATCCCGTCATGGAGACCTGGCGGAGTTGCGCCACGTGTGGCGTCGAGAACGATCTGGACGACGACCTGTGCATCATCTGCGCGGACGAGCGGCAGTACCTGCCTCCGGGCGGCCAGCGCTGGACGACCTCGGCGGACCGTGCCGGCGAGGGTTGCCGCATCGAGATCGAGGAGCTCGAACCCGATCTCTACGGGCTGACGGCCCATCCCAGGGCGGACATCGGCCAGACGGCCCTGCTGGTGCGCACCGCCGGCGGCAACCTGCTCTGGGATGTGCCCGGCTACCTCGACGACGAAGCGGTCGCCGCGGTCATGAACCTCGGCGGCGTCGCGGCGATCATGGCAAGCCACCCCCACATGTACGGCGCCCAGCTGGAGTGGGCGCGGGCCTTCGGTGCCCCCGTGTGGATCTCGGAGAAGGACAGCGGGTGGGTGCGTCGCGAGGGCCCGGAGCTGCACGCCTGGAGCGAGCCGTTCGAGGTGCTGCCCGGCATCCATGCCAGCCAGCCCGGCGGCCACTTCCCGGGCAGCGCCGTCGCCCTGTGGACTGCGGGAGCCGAGGGCCGCGGGGTGCTGCTGACCGGCGACACCATCGCGGCCGTCCCTGCGGAAGGCTGGGTGACCTTCCTGCGGTCCTACCCGAACAAGATCCCGCTGTCCGCGGCCGTCGTCGGTCGCGTTGCCGGCGCAGCGACCGCCCTGGCCTTCGACAGGCTGTACGACAACTTCCACGGCGTTGTGCCGGTGGACGCCAACGGCGCGGTCCGGCGATCGGCACAGCGCTACATCAGCTGGGTCAGCGGCGACCACGACGGAGACACCTGATGACCACCGGTCCCGAGGATGTGGACACCTTCATCGCCGCGGTCGAGCCGCCCGCCGGGCGATGCGCGCGTCCGGGTGGCGCCTGAAAGCGAGGCCCTCACTATGCTGCGCGCATGTTGATTATCGCTGTGATCCTGTTCGGTGCGCTCGTCGGCGCAGCTGCGCAACTACTCCTCGGTCGTTCGCGAAAGGGCATCGACTGGGCCATGGCGTTCGTGAGCGGACTCGGCGGATCCTTCGTCGGCGGCCTGCTCATCAGCCTGCTGGCCGGTGACGGCCTCGAACTCCGTCCGTCCGGCATCATCGGGTCGCTGGTCGGAGCCGTCATCGTCACGGCGGTCTGGCAGTGGTGGGGCCGGCGGGCCAAGCGCACCGCCTGAGCCCGGGACGGCCCCTCGCCACTGGGGATGCCACGGTGAGTGACCTGCGGCCTCAGCCAGCGTGGACGGCGAGGCCGCTCAGGAAGGCCTTCCATGCAGGCTCCTCGCGCTGCACGTAGGCCGCCGCGTCGGCGGAGAACAGGTACGCCCTGACGCCCGCCGCCGCCGTGCCTTCGCCATCGGCGTGCGTGAACACGTTGAGCATCCCGGGCACCGGCGCGGTGAGCCGGACCAGCGCCTGCCGCTCGCCGACGCGCTCGACCGTGCCCGTCGTGCCACTCATGTGGATCGTCTCGCCCTCGCCGCCCAGCCCGAGCGCGTCGTGCACGGCCAACCACAGCGCCTCCGGGTCGCCCGGGTGGGAGACACTGACCTCCATCTGCGTTGCCACCTGGCCGGGGAAGTGCGACAGGTAGAGGCGCAGGTTGTCGAAGAACGGCAGCCAGCTGGTCCCCATGTCCTCCCAGAACTCCGACTCCCAGTCGGCACCGGTCCCGAAGCCGCTGCTGGTCACACGTACGACGCACGTACCGCCGGACTGCGCCTCGACGATGAACTCCGACGTCAACGGGCTGAGGGCGTCCGGGTCCATGCCCATGAGGGCTGCCCAATCCTCCTCGTAGGTGATGCGGCGCGGCGGCTCCCAGGCGGTGACGTGGCCGTCGGAGCCCATCTCGGGGCCCATCGCGAAGTGCAGGGAGCCGCCTTCGTGCTCCTCCATCTCGGTTGGCAGGAACCAGGCGCTCATGCCCCTGGCCGTGGCGATGGCCTGCCACACCTGCTCCGGGGTGCCGGGAACCTCGACGCTGAACTCGAGGCGGTAAGGGACGCCGGGTGTCGTGTTCATGCACTCTCCTCAGGAAGTGGGTGGGCTGCGACGACCAGCCGGTGCGGTCGCCCGTCGTCGTGGTGGTAGCGGGCGGCCAGTTCGAGCACCGCTGCGGTCAGGTCGTCGGCAAAGGCGGCCCGGTCGGCGGCCGACCGGAAGCCGATCTTCGTGTCGATGGTCAGCGTCGGCAGGCGCTTGCCGGACGCACCGGCCCGGCGGGCAAGGGCACCGACCTCGCGCACCAGCCGGCCGGCCAGCGCAACGAGGTAACCAGCAGACAGGTGGTCGGGGTTCGCATCCGGGTCTGCCGCGGACGCGCTGACGGCTGCCGGCGAAACGACGTAGGACACCGCCGACGCCTGCAACACCCGCTCGGTGATACCTCCGTGCTGGCGCGCCTCGGTCAGCCCCACCAGGCCGTGCGCCTCCAGCGCGTTCAGGTGGTAGTTGACCTTCTGTCGCGTGATGCCCACCCGAGCAGCAAGCCCCGCCGCGGAGGCGGGAACAGCCAACTCGCTGAGCAGCCTGGCCCGGACCGGATCCAGCGCGACCGTGGCTACCGCGGCGCTCTCGATGACTTCGACATCCTGCATGACGCAAGCCTGCTCTTGACAAGAAATATTGTCAAGAGGGATTCAGCGAGCTCACCTCACAGCCAGCGTCGATGGTCCGGGCTGATGGCAGGTGCAGGAAGGGCCGCACTGGCAGTCAGAGCACAGGCACGCCCCGCCGGTGCGGCAGGCGCACAGTCTGACGTCGATGATGTTCACGACCCGCTCACCCAAGGTTGGCTGAATCATCGGCAACCTCCGCAGACCGGCGTTCACGACAGTCGCGTGGTCGAGCCACGACGAGCACGACGCGCACTCGGCCAGGTGTTGCATGAGATCGCCGACCGCGATCGGGGACTCTTCGCCGTCCAGGAGCGAAGACAAGGCGGCACGCCAGGTGTCTTCTGCTGGGTCTGCCCGGTCCACCTGCAAAGGGTACTTGCATGGGCCCGGTTCGGCTGCGCGCCGAATTTCGCCGTTCGGGAACTCTCGGCGCCCCGCAACCGACTTCCTTGGTGGGCGCAGCGCCGTGTCGTCCCCGAGCCCTCCGCTCGGCGCCAAGGAAGAGGAAGTCATGTTCTCGATCGCAGACACGCCGGTGAGGTTCGTGGGCCTGCTGCTGTTGTTCGCCTGGTGCACCCTCTGGAGCGTCTACGAGCTGACCCGACCGCAGGATGCCCGGCAACGGATCTCGAACGCCCTCCATCTGGTCATGGCTGTGGTGATGCTGCTCATGGTGGCCCCCATCACCTGGACCCGCCTGGTTGCGATCGTTCCCACCTTCGCCCTGGTGGCACTGTTCACCCTGAGCGTCGTCTGGTTCGTCTGGCTGGCGGTCGACGCCATGCGGAGGTCGGATCGTCGCGGCGGCCTGCATTTCTTCGGTCACGCCGCCATGTTCGCCGCAATGACGTGGCACCTGTCGGCGATGGCCGTCATGGCGGCCGCCAGGTCCCCCGGCATGGGCTCCGGCATGGGCTCCGGCTCGAACATGGGCGGCATGGACATGGGTCACTGGAGGATGACGCAGAGCATGCCGGGGGGAACCCTGTGGCTCTTCGCGCTCGTCGGGCTTCCGTTCATGACCTATCTCCTGGCTTCGAGCCTGCGCTCCTTGTGGCAAGCGGCGCAGCCCGCAACGACGATCGTCGCGGGTAGCTGCCCGTGCGGCCCGGACTGCTCCTGCGGAAGTGAATGCTCTTGCCGGGTGAATCACGCCGACCCAACAGTGACCGAACCGGAGCTGATGGCGCCAGGCAGCGCTTCGCCGCTGCGGCTCACCGTTGCCACGCGAGCCGCTGCCACTCACAGCTGTCATGAGGTGCGCCCCATCGGCACCACCAAGTACCGGCTCGAGGTTCTCTCGGCCTTCGCGATGAACTTCGGCATGTTCTGGATGAGCACAGGACTGCTCGTCCCCATCCTGCCGTTCTTCGCGGTGCTCGCCTTCTGAACCCGACGAGGGTCAGGAGACGCTCACCTGTCGCGCATGGCGCTCGAGGGCCACGACGAGTTCGGCCCTTGCCCGGGCTACCCGCGACCGGATCGTCCCGACCGCGCATCCACACACCTCGGCCGCCTCCGCGTAACTGAAGCCCATCAGCTGCGTCAGCACCAGCGCGTCACGCCTGTCCGGCTCGAGGATGCTCAGCAGCTCCCCCACCTCCAGGTCGGTCGAGGGGTGGACAGAGGCACGCAGCGAATCCGTCACCTCCAGCCAGCTCGTGGCGCCCGACAAGCGGGGACGCGCGCTGTCATGACGGATCCGGTCCACCACCACGCGCCGGGCAATGGTCAGCAGCCACGCCCGCGCGCTCGAGCGTCCTTCGAACGCAGGCAGAGCCGACAGAACCCGCAGATACGTCTCCTGCGTCAGGTCGTCGGCGAGGCTGGGCTGAGACAGACGCGAGATGAACCTCCACACGTCGGACTGCGTCCTGCGAATGAACTCGGAGAGAGCCGCGCGGTCTCCTCGGGACGCCGCCAACGCCAGCTCGGTGACCTCTTCCCTGTCCCCCATGCCGTCACCCTAGCCGGGTGCGCAGGGACCGGCAGACGCCTCGGGCGGTCATCTGCCGCTGCGACCGCCGGCGCCGCGTCGAGCACGGGGCTCTGGCCCTAAAACGGCTGTCCCGTGATCAGTGCAACCAGCGCCACCGAGGCAAGCGATACCCAGGCGATGACGGGCACGAGCAGGCCCGCCCCCAGCTTCGAAATCGGCCAGATCGACCAGACTGCGATGGCAGCAACCGCCAGGACCACGCCATTCCCGATCAGCGCGATGATCGGCTGGTTGAGGCTGCCGGTGTAGACCGGGTAGCCGACACACAGCAGGACCAGCGCCACGACAAGCCAGGCGCGGCCGCTCATACGCTGGTCCTTCCCAGCCAAGAGCCAGAACGTTGTGCCCATGCCTGCATAGAGGAAGAGCCACACAAAGGGCACGATCACGGCGATGACGGCGCCTACCGGCCCCGTCTGGTCGATGGGGATACCGAGGGTCGCCCCGAACGGCCGGGCGACAATGATGTAGAGGTTGGCGAGCACAGCAAGCAGCACTGCGCCCACAGCGCATAGCAGCCAGCCAATCCAACCGAGGCCCGCAAGTCGCTTCAACACTCATCCCCTCCGTTGCTCAACAGAGCCTACGCGGGCCACCAGCCGCGAAGACCAGTGCGTCACCCCAAACTGGCCGGCGGCGGCGTCCCCACACTCCGCGCCGTTGATGTACGGATATCGAGCTTTGGCCGGTTGCGGTCCTCAGGCTGTGGTGAGCTTGGCCCCTCATGTGGACGCGGATCACCTCGAACAGGTCGCTAGCGGTGTTACTGGCGCTCAGTTGGGTCGTGGCCACGGCCGCCAACGGGAGCGAAGTCATCATGGGTTCGCGTGCGTCGGTTCCAGGACTGCTCGCAACTGGTGCCTACCTTGCGATCTGGCTGGTGATCGCAATCCTGGTCGGTAGAAGTCATCGTCTCGCCAGTCTGTATTGGGTCCCCGTCATCGCAGTGACGACCGTGTGCTGGCTGGGCATCAGCACCGTCTTCGCATACGACGCCGTGCTGGCGCAGGCCGCGTGGCTCCCGCTGCTGCTGCTGCTCTTGCTCACTCCGAGCATGTACGGCGTGGCCGGATTCGTGCATAGCTCTCAGCCGCTCCTGGACGTGATTGCGTTCGATGTGGCCTGGTACGCCCTCCTGCTAATCGTCAGCCTCGTATCGCAACGACTGAGGTCGCGAAGCCTGCGAACGACATAGCAGCGCCAGGACGCTCCGTGCCGTTCGCCTCAATGCCAGTACTTGAGAGGCCGAGGGAGCATCCAGCTCCGCAAGAACGTCCGCGCGGACGGCGGCAAGACCGGATGGGTCGGCTTGAGAGTGACGTTCTCCCCCGAACTCGCTGCAGCCGACGCTATCGCCCGCCCAGCCCGGTAGCACACAACGCTCCGTCGACACCGAAGATGCGTTTAACCCCTTGCCACACGCGGTTTCGCCGGTTCGTCGAGCCGCGAAAAGGCTACCGTGACACGCTATGACACGGTTTCTGTGTCACCTTGGTGTTGCCTACGTGGCGGAGGAAGCAGAAACCCCCTGCCAGAGTTGCCTCCGACAAGGGGTTTAACCTTGTAGCCCCGACGGGATTCGAACCCGCGCTACCGCCTTGAGAGTTCGATCCGGCCCTCAAGGGCGGCGTTCCTCTGACCCTCGTGAGCGCTCCCCAGCGGTCCGAGCAACCCTCTCAACTTCCTGGATGTCCCTGATCGGGCGCGAACTGTGTCACCCGTGAGTTACGCCACCAGCGTCCTTGGCCGGCCGCACTCAGAGATCAGTGGTAAACATCCCGACGGTGATCGATCCGTAGGACGACGACTTCCTTGGTGTTGTCGTTGATGCGATACAGCACCCGGTAGGTGCCGCGCCTCGCCGACCAGATCCCTTGCAGTTCACGGCGAAGCATCTTCCCGACCCTGCGGGGACTCGCGACGAGTGGGCCGGTCATGAACTCGACGACTGCTGCCGCGACCGCCTCGGGCAGGCCGATCTGAACCGCACGAACCGCAGGCGGGGTGAGGACCAACTCGTAGTCCTCCCCTGTGCTCATCGCAGCAGATCCCGAACCGCGTCCGCGCCACGCACGACATCGCCCTTGACGTAGGCGGCGTCGGCCTCACGAATATCGGCCAGCGCCTCAGGGTCCGACAACACGTCCAGGGTCTCTTCCAACTCGGCCAGGTCGTCCGGACTGATCAGCACCGCGACCGGCCGCCCGTTGCGAGTCACCGTGACCCGCTCGTGGTGACGTTCGACGCGATCGACAACGTCACTGAAGTGGTCACGGACCTCGCGAAGCGGCTCAGCAGTCATGACCACAATTGTGGCGCTTCCGTGGTGAGAATCAAGCCCTCACGTCGACTCCACGAGCCGGCAACCCTCGGCAGCCCCAAGGCCGGCCGGCCAAACCGATCGTTCCAATCGCGGCATGATCGGGCGTTGGTTCGTGACTCGCGGCTTCCAGGGCCTCCGCCTACTGAACTGAGTCCCGGACCATCGAACTCCCGACCCCCCGGCCTCACGTCGGGTGACGCGGATCACCGGCCGACGTTCACGCGGATCCTTGGGCGCTTACGCGGCGCCGCCAGACGGTGCGCCGTCCGGGGCGCGGGACCCGACGTGATCGATGATCACGATGCGTGCCGGGGCTGCTGGTCAGGCGGCTCTCCCGCACCAAGCTGAAGCGCGCGCTCATAGCCACCGCTGAGATCCACCCGTGTGATGGCGGCGCGGTCGAAGAGGCGTGGGCGGACACTCCAGATTCCGCTCGGGTCCACCTGGAGCAGGCCCAGACGGTCGCTATCCAACGACCTCACGACCCCAATCCAGCACAGGTCCGGGCCGAACCACTCCCTGTGCACGGCAATCATCTGGGCGTCCGCTGCCCGCAGGGGTGCCTCAAGATCATCCAGACCGACTTGATAGACAGGCGGTGGGAAGTCGCCCCGAGCCCGAAGGGCGCGCATCACGAGCGGACCGTCGCCGCGATCGGCGTCGAAACGCACCCGCTTCACGTCAGCGACCCGAACCAAGGCGACGCCGTCGAGCGCCAAGTCATCAGCCA
>JAOATP010000183.1 GCA_030158185.1 Propionicimonas sp. | reverse complement strand
CTGCCGACGGGAGGAACGCCGTGCTCGATGATCGCAAGCTGACCATCCTGCGTGCCATCGTCACCGACTACGTGTCGATGCGTGAGCCGGTCGGCTCCCGTGCGCTGGTGGAGCGGTACCGCCTCGACGTCTCCCCGGCCACCGTCCGCAACGACATGGCGGTGCTCGAGGAGGAGGGCTACATCACCCAGCCCCACACCAGCGCGGGACGCATCCCGACCGACAAGGGCTACCGCCTGTTCGTCGACCGGCTGGGCGCGGTGAAGCCGCTGTCGGGCGCAGAGCGTCGGGCGATCGAGACCTTCATGGCCGGCGCCCTCGACATCGACGACGTGGTGCGGCGCACCGTCCGCCTCCTTGCCCAGATCACCCAGCAGGTCGCGATCGTGCAGTACCCGATCGTCTCCGGGGCGACCATCCGGCACATCGAGATCGTCACCCTCAGCGCCGATCGGGGGCTGGTGATCCTTGTCAGCTCCACCGGCAAGGTCGACCAGCACACCGTCGACCTCGGGGGTGCGCCGGAGGCCGCGCTCGCCGACCTGCGCGGACGGTTGAACGCCGCCCTGATCGGACTGTCGCCCGCGAAGGCCGTCGAGCGGGCGTCCAGCCTGCTGGACGAGCTCCCCACCGACCTGCGTCCGCTCGCGACGGTCATGATCGCCGCTCTGCTCGAGCTCGTCACGACCGACCCGTCCACGCGGGTCGTCGTGGGCGGCGTGCCGAACCTGACCCGGTTCTCCGACCAGTTCGAGACCACCGTCCGCCCGGTGCTGGAGGCACTGGAGGAGCAGGTGGTGCTGCTGCGCCTGCTCGGCGAGGTCGGCGTCGGCGGTGACGTGACCGTGCGGATCGGTCACGAGAACCCCTACGAGACGCTGCGTGCGACGTCCGTCGTCGCCAGCGCCTACGGCAGCAGCCCCGATGCCTGGGCAACCCTTGGCATTGTCGGGCCCACCAGAATGGACTACCCCTCGACGATGGCGGCGGTGCGGGCTGTTGCCCGTTACGTCGGCCGTTTCCTGGCCGAAGGATGAATGCGTGAGCGCTGATTACTACGAGACCCTTGGTGTGCCCAGGGACGCAACCCCCGAGCAGATCAAGAAGGCCTACCGCAAGCTGGCCATGAAGTACCACCCGGACGTTGCCGACGCCCCGGACGCCGCCGACCGCTTCAAGGAGATCGGTGAGGCCTACGAGGTCCTTCACGACCCGAGCAAGCGCTCGATGTACGACCGCGGCGGCGACCCGATGGGTGGCGGCTTCGGTGGTGGTGGCGCAGGCAGCTACGGCTTCAGCGGTGGCGGGTTCGACTTCTCCAACCTCGTGGACGCCATGTTCGGCCAGCAGGCCAGCCGCGGTCCCCGCTCGCGGGTGCGACGCGGCCAGGACGCGCTGGTTCGCCTCACCCTGACCCTCGCAGAGGCAGCGTTCGGCATCACCAAGCCGCTGAAGGTGGACACGGCCGTCGTCTGTCCCCGGTGCAGCGGCACGGGGGCCAACGAGGGCAGCGAGCCGATCACCTGCACCACCTGCCACGGTGCGGGCGACGTCACCCAGGTGCAGCGCTCGTTCCTCGGCGAGATCCGCACCAGCCAGCCCTGCCCGAGCTGCCGCGGCTACGGGACGGTCATCCCCAACCCGTGCGGTGAGTGCTCCGGCGAGGGCCGGGTGCGCAGCCACCGCACCATCAACGTGAAGATCCCGGCCGGCGTTGCGACGGGGAACCGGGTGCACCTGGTCTCCCAGGGCGAGGTCGGGCCCGGCGGCGGACCGGCCGGTGACCTGTACGTCGAGCTCAACGTGACGGCCCACTCGGTGTTCAAGCGCAACGGCGACAACCTCGAGGTGGTGCTCAAGGTGCCGATGACCGCTGCAGCCCTGGGCACCCACGTGACGCTCGACACCCTCGAGGCCGAGCGGGACGACCAGGACGCCGACGCTGCGCACGTCGAGGTCGAGATCCCTGCCGGAACCCAGTCCGGCACCCGCATCTCCGTTCCCGGACGCGGCATCCCGCGGCTCCGCGGGGACGGCAGGGGCGAGCTCGGTGTCACGCTGCTGGTGCAGACCCCGACGAAGCTGGACGACGAGCAGCGCGAGATCCTGCGGCAACTCGCAGCCGCGCGCGAGGAGACCCGTCCGGAGGTGTCGGTGAACCGGCATGGCAAGGGTGTGTTCAGCTGGCTGAAGGAGAATTTCACATGACCGAGCCGTTGTTCCTCGCCGACCTCGACGCCCCGGAGGTCGGCCAGCTGGTCGCCCTCACCGGCGACGAGGGTCGCCACGCTGCGGCCGTCCGCCGGTTGCGGGTGGGCGAGATCATCCTGATCAGCGACGGCAACGGCACGGCTGTGCGTGGGCCGGTGGCAACGGCGGACAAGACCGGGCTGGCGATCACCGTCGAGGAGGTGCTGCACTCCCCGGCGTCCCCGGTGAAGTACGTGGCCGTCCAGGCATTGCCGAAGGGCGACCGGGCCGAACTGGCCGTCGAGATGCTCACCGAACTGGGCATCGACGAGATCGTGCCGTGGCAGTCCGAGCGCTCCGTCGTCCGCTGGGCGCCCGACCGTACCGAGCGGGGCCTCACCCGCTGGCGTGCAACAGCGCGCGAGGCGGCCAAGCAGTGCCGGCGCTTCCGCGTCCCGACCGTCGCCATGCCGATGACCACGGCAGAGCTCGCCCTGCGGATCGCGCAGACCGAACTCACCGTCGTGCTGCACGAGCGTGCCGAGGAGCAACTGGGCAGCCTCGAGGTGCCCACCAGCGGTGAGGTGATGTTCATCATCGGGCCCGAGGGTGGCCTCACCGATGAAGAGGTCGACACCTTCACCGCGGCCGGCGGACGTGCCGTCCTGATCTCCGACGCCGTGCTCCGCACGTCGACGGCAGGCATCGTCGCCCTTGCGCAGTTGCAGGCGCTGCGCGTCCGTGGCAACTGACTTCGGGTTCACGCCGGGCACCTTCCTCGGCAACGGGCTCGGCCGCACCGGGGTGATCACCACCCCGCACGGCGACATCCGCACGCCGGCGTTCATCGCCGTCGGCACCAAGGCGACCGTGAAGGCCGTGCTGCCGGAAGCCGTCGCCGGGCTCGGCGCGCAGGCCGTCCTCGCCAACGCCTACCACCTGTTCCTGCAGCCCGGCTCCGACATCGTGGACGCAGCCGGCGGGCTGGGCGCGTTCATGAACTGGCCGGGGCCGACCTACACCGACTCCGGCGGCTTCCAGGTGATGAGCCTCGGGGTCGGGTTCAAGAAGGTGCTGGCGATGGACGCCGCCGGCCTGGCCGATGACGACGTGATCGCCGCGGGCAAGGACCGGCTCGCCCATGTCGACGACGACGGTGTCACCTTCACCTCGCACCTGAACGGCGACCGGCACCGGTTCACCCCGGAGGTGTCGATGCGCATCCAGCACGAGCTGGGCGCCGACATCATGTTCGCCTTCGACGAGTGCACGACGCTGATGAACACCCGCGGCTACCAGGAGTCATCGCTCGCGCGGACGCAGGCCTGGGCCGTGCGCTGCCTCGCAGAGCACGGCCGCCTCACCGCGGAGCGAGCAGGCAAGCCCTACCAGGCGCTGTTCGGGGTCGTGCAGGGCGCCCAGTACGAGGACCTGCGGCGACGGGCGTCCCGCGACCTCGCCGGGCTGCGAGTGGACGGAAGCAGCTTCGACGGTTACGGCATCGGTGGGGCCCTCGAGAAGGAGAACCTTGGCACCATCGTCGGCTGGGTGTGCTCCGAACTGCCCGCCGACAAGCCACGACACCTGCTGGGGATCTCCGAGCCGGACGACTTCTTCGCAGCCATCGAGGCTGGCGCCGACACCTTCGACTGCGTGATGCCGAGCCGGGTGGCCCGCAACGCGGCGATCTACTCCGTCGACGGACGGTTCAACGTGAGCACGGCGGCCAACCGCCGCGACTTTGGGCCGCTGGACGCCACCTGCGACTGCTACACCTGCGCCAACTACACCAGGGCCTACCTGCACCACCTGTTCAAGGCGAAGGAGATGCTGGGCTCGACGCTGGCGACGATCCACAACGAGCGGTTCACCGTCCGCCTCGTTGACGACATCAGGGCCAGCATCGAAGACGGCACCTTCGCCGAGTTCAAGGCGGAGTTCCTTGGCCGGTTCTATTCTTCACGCCATTGAGGCTTGAGCAACTCAGTCGCCCACAAGGGGACAAGTCAGGCACCTGCACGCTCGGCTAGCCTGATCCGGTCCTGGGCCGACCTGGACGCATCCAGCGTTGCCAGAGCCAGAGGATCCACAGGAATGATCTGCCCCACGTGCGGCCAGGAACTCCCCGACGCCGGGGCGACCTGCCCCCGCTGCGGACACGTCCAGAGCGTGTGGGCCCGCCCGGACGACACCATCCCGACAGGGCAGCAGTTGCCGGCAGCACCCGGTGGCTACGGCGGCCCGGACCAGTACCTCGCCGCACACCCGGAGACGCGTGTGGACAGCTACCCGGTGGTGGTCGCGCCGAAGAAGAAGCGCAGCCGGCTTCTCGCTGTGCTGATCGGCGCGCTGTGCCTCGTGCTGATCGGCTCAGGGGTCGCCGTCGCCGGCGGCTACCTCGGCTGGTACGGCGGCGGCAAGCGGCCCAGCGACGTGCTGCCGGGCTCTGCGCTCAGCTACGGCCAGCTCGACCTCGACCCGTCCCTGCTGCAGAAGACGGCCGCCTGGCAGTTCCTGCGCGACCTGCCCGAGGTGAAGGCGGCCGTTGCCGCAGGCCTGCCCGACCCGAAGGCCCTGCTGTGGAAGCTGATGGCAAAGGACGACGACTTCCTCGGCACGCTGAACTACGAGACCGATGTGAAGCCCTGGCTCGGCAACCGGTACGGGGCGGCGTTCGTCAACCACCTCGGGAAGCCGGCGTGGGTGGCGGCCGTCCAGCTGGCCGATGCAGAGGTCGGGGTCCGCACGCTCAAGGAGTGGCTGAAGAAGGCCGGCTCGACCAGCGACCTGACGTTCGACGTGACGCTGCGCGACAACTACGCCCTCATCACGGAGGCGAAGGACACAGCCTTCATCCTCGGTGAGATCGCCAACGGCACCCTGACCGACAACCCCACCTTCGCCGCCGACCTCGCAGCCCTCGGTGAGCCGGGCATCTCTGCAGGATGGACCGACCTGAGCGGCTGGCAGACGATGACCGGCCAGAACGTCGGCTCGGCGATCGGGATGGGCCACGGACGCCTTGCCCTCGCCACCCGCTTCACCGCTGACACCCTTGAGGTCGCAGGGATCGTCCGTGGCTTCACCGGGGCTCCTGCCATCCCCGATGGTGACCTCGGACTGCTGCCGGCCGACACCGGGGTGGCGCTGGGCATCACCGGCGCAGGGAAGGCGCTGGCAGAGGCCTGGTCGCAACTCCCGCAGGAAGCGAAGGACTCGGTCGCCGACCTGGGGATGAGCCTCCCCGACGACCTGGTCGCACTCCTGGGGAACAGCTTCACCGCCGCGGCGTCCGCCGAAACGGTCCAGCACTTCATGGGCTCCGGCACCACCGAGATCGGCCTGCGCGTGAACTCCGACGCCGCGTCCCGCGCGGAGCAGGTGCTGCACACCCTTGCGGACGGGGTGTCGCCCGACGGCATCTCCACAACGGTCGACGGCTCCGTCCTTGTCGCAGCCACCACAGCGGGCTACCGCGACCGGATCGCCGGAGGTGGCGACCGGCTGTCGGGCAACGAGTGGTTCGCAAGGACCGTCCCCGATCACGCGAAGGCGACCTTCGCAGCGTGGGTGGACGTGCAGGCCGTCGTCGGCAATCGCGACGTCAGCCCGGGCACCGGCGACTACGAGCTGTTCGTGTCCGCCCTCCGTGGCTGGGGCGGCCAGTACGTCCCGGGCGCTCCCGGTGAGGGCACCTGGTCGGTGCGGTTGGTCAGGGCGTAGCAGGCAGGTTCGTACACCGGGGATCTCCGCAACCTCCCGGGAGCGTCCCGTGGCGCCGCTAGCCTGATCTGGTCCCGGACCACCCCCGGTGGAGCTGGCCTGACCAGAGGAGCCCGACATGGACCCGTCGCCCGTCCCCGATGCCGAGGCTGCCGCTGCTCAGGGCGAGGAGGTCACGCCTCCCCGGAAGCGATCCCGCCTCCGCCTCATCCTGATCGGGGTTCTCGGCGTGCTGCTCGTGGGCGGCGGCGTTGCTGCGGGCGGCGGTTACCTCGGCTGGTACGGCGGCGGTGGGACGCATCCCTACAACGTGATGCCCGCGTCGACGGTCGGCTACGTCCAGCTCGACCTCAACCCGTCGCTGGAGCAGAAGACCCAGGCCTGGGCCTTCCTGCACGACCTGCCCGAGGTCAAGGACGTGACGCTGGGTCAGCCCGACCCGAAGCGTCTCCTGTGGAGCTTCAAGGACAGGCTCTGGATGGGGAGCACCTGGAAGGATTACGACAAGGAGGTCGCCCCGTGGCTCGGTGACCGCATCGGTGTCGGCTTCCTGGTGCACGACACCGAACAGATCTGGGTCACAGCCATCCAGGTGACCGACGAGGCCAAGGCGAAGGCAAAGCTGCAGGAGTGGGTCGACGCGACCGGGATCGACTACGAGGTCACCACTCGCGACGGCTACGCGATCATCACGGGCAACACCACGGCGAGCATCGTCCACGCCGGTCAGGCTGCCGGCCTCCTCGGTCAGGACCCTCGGTTCGCCGCCGACCTGCGATCGCTGGGCGGGGACGGGTGGATGGCGGGTTGGCTCGACTTCGGTGCCCTGGCGGCCAGTTCACCCACTCCCACCGACGAGCCCGGACGTCTTGCGTTCGGGCTCCGGTTCAGCGCGGACTCGATGGAGTTCGCAGGCAGGGTGACGGGCTGGAAGCACCCGCTCATCAACGGTGCGGGTGAGCTCGGCGCCCTGCCGGCGTCCACCGGTTCAGCGGTCTGCGCCACGGGCAACACCACGGGTTCCCTGCCGCTGCCTCTTCCGCTGCCCATGCCCAGGATCACGCGCCCATGGCCGCAGGACGGACTCAATGACGTCGACGCGGCCGCGCTGCTCGGCGGGAACGTGTGCGTCAGCGCGCCGCGCAGCGCCGTCACGACCCTCTTCTCCGGCCCGAACGTGCTGGGAATGCGCATCGTGGCCGGCGACCCCCGTCGCGCCCAGGAGGTGTTCCGCACCGTCGCCTCGGACATCCTTGGAGATCACCGGCTCGTCACCGACCGGGTTGACGGGAACGTTGTGACCGCAGCCACGAACAGGGACTACCTCACCGAGCTCGCCGGGCCGAGGGACCTGCTCTCGGGCGTCCCCGTGTTCACGAAGGCGGTACCCGACAGCACTCGGGCGGCCTTGGCGTTCTACCTGAACCTCGAGCCGATCGCTCCCCAATATGTCGACGCCGGTTCACCGTACGAGCCGTTCGTCACGTCGCTGAAGGCCGTCGGTGGCCAGTACTTCGACGAGGGGTCGGGGAACGGCTCGTGGTCGGTGCGGATCGTCGGGGCGTGAGGTTCAGGCCCGGGCCACTCCACCGGCTAGGGGCGCTTCAGGGTGAACAAGGACCGCCGCCGGCGCTGCGGTGCGGCGGGCGCAGTGGGTTCTGCCGGCCGCTCGTCCAGCCGGGCGTGCAGCTTGGCGCGCACCTCATCTGGTGTGTACGCCTGCCGCTGCCGTTCGGAGCGGGCGACGACGGCTCCGGTCGCGACCACCCCGACAACGCTGGCGAGGCCAACCCACTTCCACCACTTCACCGCCCTAGGATACCGGCGTGACGGGTGCTCGGATCGATCTCGATGAAGCGGTCGACCTGACGCGGACAGGCGACCTGTGGCTCTTCCGCGGCCACTCGGTGGCCGACCGGGCGATCCAGCTGTCGACCAACAGCCCGGTCAACCATGTCGGCATGTCGGTCGTGCTCGACGACCTGCCGCCGCTCATGTGGCACGCGGAGCTCGGCCACTCGCTCACCGATGTGTGGACGGGCACCAAGCAGCGCGGCGTGCAGCTGCACGACCTGCGCGAAGCTGTGACGGTGTGGTCGCACCGCTACGGCCAGCGCGCCTGGTTGCGGCAGCTCGAGCCGCCCGCGACGCCGGAGATGGACGAGGGCCTGCTGCGCACGATCGCGCGCCTCGACGGCACGCCGTTCCCCTCGACAGCACGCATGGCCGGAGGGTGGCTGCGCGGACGAATCCCGACCCGCGGACGCGACGTCACCCAGACAACGCTCGAGTCGGCGTACTGCGCAGAGGTCGTCGCGATCACGTACGAGGCCATGGGCCTGCTCGCAAGGAAGCGCCGCCCGTCGTGGTTCGATCCGGGGCGTTTCTGGAGCGGGGACGGCCTCGAGCTGGTGCCCGGGCGCCTGCTCGGTGGCGAGATCGCGGTCGGCGTTCCGGAGGACTGACGTCCGATCAGGCCGGTTCGCGCCGCTTGACCCACGCGATCACGCGATACGTGACCGGCAGGAAGATGACCTCGACGCCGGTCTTGTAGAGCCAGCCGACGGCGGTGTAGTTGATCAGGGTCGGCCAGTCGACCGAGGTGCCGCCCAGCACGTTGCCGAGCGGACCGAAGGCGATCATGCAGAACACGAGGGTGTCGGCGAACTCGCCGACCACCGTCGAGGTGATCAACCGCACCCACAAGTGCCCCGTGCCCCAGCGCTGCTTGATGCGCACGAGCACGAGCGCGTTCAGCAGCTGGCCGGAGATGAAGCCCAGCAGGCTGGCCACAACGATCCGCGGCACGAACCCGAGGACGGCGTGCCACGCCTCCTGGTTGGGCCAGTCGGCCGCGGGTGGTGCAGCGTCCACGGCAAGGAAGGTGAGGGACATCACAGCGGCCAGCACGAACCCGGTGATGATCGCGCGGTGGGCGCGGCGCAGCCCGTACACCTCCGCCAGCACGTCTCCCAGGATGTAGGTGAGCGGGAAGAGGATCGCGCCGCCGTCGGTGATGATCGGCAACAACGGGAACCGCGCAACGTCCAGTCGCGGGCCGAAGGCGATCAGCTTGGTGGCACCGATGTTGGAGATCAGCAGCATCCCGACGAAGGCGGCCAGCACCAGGTCGTAGTTCCCGCGCCGCTGCGCGTCCATCGGGGTGGCTGAGGGCACGAGAGCGCAGCCTAGTGGATTCGCAATTGCGCATCCATAAGGAACGACATCCGTGCACTTCGCTCATGATGTTCACAGGCACAGTTGCCGCGTTGGCTGCCCGCTTCCCCGCCGGGCGTGGCAATGTAGGGGTTATGACCGACTATGACGAGGTTGTGCCCGACGAATCGGAGCAGCTCGACCAGCTGCAACCGGACGAGACCCTCCTCGACCGCGGCGTCAGAGACGTCCTCGACGAGGGCTACGTCACCGGCGAGAACTGGTCGCCGGCGCAGGGCTTCGGCAACACGGCATCCGAGATGAGGAAGGGCGAGACGCTGGACATGCGGATCGCACAGGAGCTCCCGGAGCCGGTCAAGGATGAGACCCCGTGGAACGACGACCCGTCGGAGGCCCGCGAGGTGGGCCACCTGCGCGCCGGACGGCTCGTCGACGCCAACGGTGGCGTCCCCGGGCTGGACACCGAGTCGGAGAGCGTCGCACGGGACGTGGGGATCGATGGCGGCGCAGCGACCGCGGAGGAAGCTGCCATGCACATCATCGACGACTACGACGATGACGACGATTGATCGTGGCGACAGCTGACGACGTCCTCCACCCGCCGGTCGAGCCGTACGCCCACGGCATGCTCGACGTCGGTGACGGCCAGCAGTTGTACTGGGAGGAGTGCGGGAATCCCGAAGGCAAGCCGGCCGTCTTCGTGCACGGCGGTCCGGGTGGCGGCGTCGTCCCGGGCTACCGGCGGTTCTTCGATCCCGCCCGCTACCGGGTGATCCTCTTCGACCAGCGCAACTGCGGACGCTCGGTGCCGCACGCCTCCGGGCCGGACGCCGACCTGTCCACCAACACCACCTGGCACCTTGTCGGCGACCTCGAGAAGCTGCGGGCGGACCGCGGCGTCGAACGATGGCAGGTGTTCGGCGGCTCCTGGGGCAGCGCGCTCGCGCTCGCCTACGCAGAGGCGCATCCCGACCGGGTCACGGAACTGGTGCTCCGCGGCATCTTCACGCTGCGCCGCTCGGAGCTCGACTGGTACTACAACGGCGGCGCCGGCCACATCAGCCCGGAATGGTGGCGCTCGTTCATGGTCCCGCTCGGGGGCGAACCGTTCAGCGGTGACCGGATGGCGGCCTACCACGACCTGCTGTTCGATCCCGACCCGGACGTGCACCAGCCCGCAGGGGTGGCCTGGACCACCTGGGAGGCCGCGACAACGACGCTCGAGTTCTCGCAGAAGTCGGTGGACGAGTTCAGCGACCCGGCGTTCGCCCTCGCCTTCGCACGGATCGAGAACCACTACTTCGTGAACGCCGGCTGGATGCGGGAAGGCCAGCTGATCGAGGAGGTGGGCCGGATCCGGCACATCCCGGCCGTCATCGTGCAGGGACGCTACGACCTCGCCTGCCCCGCCGTCACGGCCGACGACCTGCACCGTGCCTGGCCGGAGGCCGACTACCGCCTCGTCCTCGCCGGCCACTCCGCCATGGAGCCGGCGATCGCCGCAGAGCTGGTTGCCGCCACCGACCGCTTCGCCCCCGCCCCGGCACCCTGACCCCGACTTGGACGCCCACCCCTGCCGACTTGTCAGAACCACAGGACGCTATAGCGCCCTGTGGTTCTGACAAGTCGGTGGGACGGGGTGGGGCTTTGGGGTCCGCTGGCAGGCTGGCGGCACATCGCTGCAGCAGAAGGAGTCCCATGCGCGCCATGTGGAACGGAACCGTCATCGCAGAGAGCGACGACACCGTCGTCGTCGAAGGCAACCACTACTTCCCGATCGGGTCGGTCAACGCCGACCTGCTGCGGGATTCGTCCACCCGCACCACCTGCCCGTGGAAGGGCGTGGCCTCGTACTACTCGATCGAGGCTGACGGGGCGAGCAACGCGGACGCGGCCTGGTACTAC
Organism: Propionicimonas sp.; assembly: GCA_030158185.1. Taxonomy (GTDB): domain Bacteria; phylum Actinomycetota; class Actinomycetes; order Propionibacteriales; family Propionibacteriaceae; genus Propionicimonas. The sequence continues at coordinate 128 of JAOATP010000183.1, read as the reverse complement.
CCCGAGCCCAAGGCCGCAGCCAGCCAGATCACCGGCCGGGTCGCCTTCTGGAAGGGTGTGAAGGTCACTCCCTGACGCCCACCCCTGCCGACTTGTCAGAACCACAGGACGCTATAGCGCCCTGTGGT
>JAOATP010000182.1 GCA_030158185.1 Propionicimonas sp. | reverse complement strand
CAGCAACGTGGAGAACACCGGCCAATATCTGTAAGCGATGTCCCCGTGGCGGGGCCGCGCTGCGGCACCTAGGGTGAGCCCATGAGCGATGCATTCCAGGACGCGGTGGCAGCCGTCGGCACCCTGACCAAGGACCCCGGTCCGCAGGTCAAGTTGGCCCTCTACGCGCTCTTCAAGCAGGCCTCTGAGGGCGACGTCAAGGGCAAACGCCCTGGCTTCACCGACTTCGTGGGCCGTGCGAAGTACGACGCGTGGGCCGCCCTGTCCGGTACGTCGGCCGAGGAGGCCAAGGCTGACTACATCGCCAAGGTCGCCGAGCTCCAGGCAGCCGAGTAGGCAGCCCTCATAGCCAGCCGCTACTTTCGGCGGCGAGGACGGCCTCGGCACGGTTGCCGGCACCGGTCTTGCCGATCGCGCTGGAGAGGTAGTTGCGGACGGTGCCCTCCGACAGGAACTGACTTCTCCGTCGCAGTTGCGAGTCCCAGATGGGTCCGGGGGTGTGCCGTCTGCGACGCTAGTCATCGTGGCGCAACCGATTGAGCAGGTGCTGGGCGAGGTCTCGGGTCTGACGGTCGTTTACGGTGCGACCACGGCTTTGGGGGGAGTAGACCTGCAGATTCGGGCCGGGGAGTTCGTCGCGATCATGGGCCGCAGCGGATCTGGCAAGTCGACCCTGCTGCACTGTCTGGCGGGGCTGCAGACGCCGACCTCAGGAGAGGTGTTCCTCGTGGGTCAAGCGCTCACCGGACTGGGCCGCACGGCTCTCGCGAAGCATCGCCGGGCCGCGACGGCGCTCGTTTTCCAGTCATACAACCTGGTGCCGTTCCTCAGCGTCGTTGACAACGTCGCCCTGCCCGGGGCCATCAGCGGTCACGGATGGAATCGCACGGCGGCGCTGGCTGCGCTGGGTGACGTCGGCCTGACCGATCTGGCACGCAGCAAGCCGGCGCTGCTCAGCGGCGGCGAGCAGCAGCGTGCGGCGATCGCCCGGGCGCTGGCCGGTGATCAACCCCTGATCCTCGCCGACGAACCCACCGGAGCGTTGGACACGGCCAATGGCCACGCCGTGCTGGACCTGCTCCGGGCCGTTCCAGCCGCAGGATCGCGAGCGGTCGCCATGGTCACCCACGATCCGATGGCCGCCTCGTATGCCGACCGCGTGGTCATCCTCCGCGATGGCCTCGTCGTGGGCGAAGTGATTGGCGGGGGCACCGCCGAGATCGCCGCCGTCCTCGCCCAACCCGGCTCTGCTGCATGAGCCTCGCACGATTCGCGCTGGCCGATCTGCGGGCCGCCTGGCGGCAGTGGGTCGGCGCGTTCGTCGTCCTCGTCACCACGGCGGCAGCGCTGACCTGCGCGGTCGCCATCGTCGTCACCGCCGACACGCTGCCCGCCCGCGGGCCGTTCCCCATGAACAGCAGCCTCGGGTCGTTGGCCGGGATGAACGCCGGAATCGTCGCCGTCGTGGGCGTCGTGATGGTGCGAAACGTGGTCGACCAGATCGTCGCGCAGCGCCGGCGAGCCATGGCCGCGTGGATGCTCGTCGGCCTGCTGCCCCGGCAGGTGGCGATCGTGGTCGCAAGTCAGGGAGTGGTCGTCGCGATGGCGGCGGCGGTGGCCTCAACACCGCTCGGGGTCGGGGCGGCATACCTGGCTCTGGGGGCGCTTGCGGGCACGGTGGGAGCACCAGCGCCCCCTCTCGTCGCGCGCCCGTCGGCCCTGATCCTGCCCGTCCTGCTGCTGCTCGGGGTCACTCTGCTGGCCCTGCGCCGGCCGTGTCGGCGAGCAATTCGCGTCGATCCCGCTCTGGCTCTGCGCGACGACGTCGATGTCGAAGCGCGTCGGCTCTCGGTCTGGCGCGTGATCATCGCGCTGCTCGCCGCGGCGGGCAGTGTGGTCGGGGTGGCGGCGGCGGCGAGCGCAGCCCAACCCGATGCAGCCGGCGGGGCCGTGCTTGGCGTTCTGGCTGCGGCCGCGCTGCTCTTGTCGGCGCTCGGGCCGGTGTTGGCCGTCGGCGTCCACCGAGCCTGGACGGCGCTACTGCCCGACCGCTTGGTCGGGTGGTGGCTGGCTCGTTCGGCGCTCACTCACACGCCGCAGCGGATTGCGTCGGTAAGCGTCCCTATCGCTCTGGTCGGACTGCTGCCAGGCGGGGTCCAAATGCTGACGGACAGCATGCGGGACAGCCAGATCGCCTCGTCAGGGAGGGCGACCGCGTCCGGAGCTTCGCTGCGGGATCTGCTCATGGTTGCCCTGCTCCCGTCAGGAGTGGCGCTGGTCGGAGCGTCGATGGCGCTCTTCATGGGTGGTCAACGCCGCGACGGCGAGCTCGCCGCTACGGCCCTCGTCGGAGCTACTCCCGGCGCACAGTTGCGTCAGGTTGCCGCCGAAGCGCTCTCCGTCGCGGCGACCGGCGCCTTGCTCGGCATGGCAGCTCTGGCGATCGTCGGGGTGGCCATCCGGCAGTTGCTCGTCCCCGTGTTCCCCGTCGCGGTCCTCACCTTCCCCAGCACCGGATTCGGGCTCAGCATCCTGCTCGCGACCGCCATCTGCCTGGTGGCCAGCCTCGCGCCCACCCTTCCGATGCTGATGCGCCCGCCGCACCGGGCGCAGCTCGCCCTGGGCGACTGAGGTCAACTGCCGGGGTCAGGCCAGGTCGCGCTGGTAGAAGCGGATCCCCAGCCATCGGTCGAACTTGAA
>JAOATP010000181.1 GCA_030158185.1 Propionicimonas sp. | reverse complement strand
TGGCGTTCGCGTTCGTCGAGCCGTACTTCTTCATCGGCTACCTGATCTCGATCGCCATCTTCGGGCTCTACCAGGCCATCTTCATGGCCAACGCCGGTGGCGCCTGGGACAACGCGAAGAAGATCGTCGAAGTCGACCTCAAGGCCAAGGGCACCGAGTTGCACGACGCCTCGATCGTCGGCGACACCGTCGGCGACCCGTTCAAGGACACCTCCTCTGTTGCCCTGAACCCGGTCATCAAGTTCACCACCCTGTTCGGAATGCTGGCGATCGAGCTCTCGATCATCATCAGCAACCCGGTCATCAACGCCGTCCTCGCCATCGTCTTCGGCCTGGCCAGCGCCTACATGGTGTGGCGTTCGTTCTACGGCATGCGGATCGACCAGCCCATGCTGACCTCGGCGGACTTCGCCTACCTCAAGGAAGGCACCGACGCCCCCGTGGCCGAGGCGCCGGTCAAGGAGACCGTCGAAGCCTGATCCGTTCCGACACCCACGCGAGCCCCGGACCCACAGGGTCCGGGGCTCGCTGGTTCTAGACTTACCGGGTGCCCGCCGCCCTCATCCTCGCCGACGTCCGGCTGAGCCTCGGGGGCAACGTCGTGCTCGATTCGCTGAGCCTCAGCGCCGCCGCGGGGGCCGTCACGGCGGTTCTCGGCCCGAACGGCGCGGGCAAGACGACGATGATCCGGTGCTGCACCGGCATCCTCGTGCCCGACAGCGGACGGATCGAGGTGCTGGGAGCCGTGGCCGGCTCCGCAGCAGCCAACGACAGGGTGGGCCTGATGCCGCAGGCGACCGGCGCGTGGTCGGGCGTGCGGCCCAGCGAACTGCTGGAGTACCTCGCGGGCCTCTACGCCACTCCCCTCCCGCCGCGGCAAGTCGCGGCTGCGCTCGGCATCGACGCTTTCGCCGGCACCCCGTATCGACGCCTCTCCGGCGGGCAACAGCAGCTGGTGAACCTCGCCGGTGCGATCATCGGACGCCCGGAGCTGGTCTTCCTCGACGAGCCGACGGCCGGGCTCGACCCCCACGTCCGCCGGCAGGTGTGGGCGCTGATCCGCGACCTGCGCGCCGCCGGTGTCGCCGTCGTCCTGACCACTCACGCGATGGAAGAGGCCGAACAGCTCGCCGACCACGTCGTGCTGCTCGACCACGGGCGTCCGGTTGCTGCGGGGACCGTTGCTGAAGTGTCCGCAGGGCGCAGCCTCGAACAGGTCTTCCTCGAGCTGACAGCTCCGGACCTCTCCGCAGGCGGTGTCGCATGAGCGGTCTCGACCTGACCCCCGCCTCCGTCCCGGCGCCCCGGTCGGTCCGCATCCGGCAGCACGCCCTGATGGAGACCCGGCTCGTTGTGCGCAACGGCGAGCAGTTGCTTCTCGCCCTTGTCATCCCGCTCGGCCTGATCGTTGCCAACGCAGCGGTCGGTGCCCGGATCGGGATCGCAAGGGAACCGTTCATCGCCTCCGTGATCGCGTTGGGCCTCTGGTCGAGCGGGTTCACCTCCCCGGCCATCACCACAGCGTTCGAACGCCGCTACGGCGTGCTGGAGCGGCTGGTCGCCACTCCCCTGCGTCGTGCCGACCTGTTGCTGGGCAAGGCTGCCATGGTCGCTGTCGTCGCGCTCGGCCAGGCCGTCGTGCTCGGCGTGGCAGGACTGCTCGCCGGCTGGTCGCCCCAACCGCGTCTCGGCAGCAGCGTTGTCGCCGCCGCGACCGTCGTCCTCGGGCTGGTGGCGTTCACCGGCCTCGCACTGATCCTCGCCGGGACGGCGTCCGCAGAGCTCACCCTCGGCCTCGCCAACCTGGTGTACCTGATCGGGGCTGCCGGGGGGCTGCTGGTCCCGCTTTCCGCCTTCCCCGCCTGGGGCCAGCCGCTGCTCGCAGCGCTCCCCACCACAGCGGTCGCGGAGTCACTGCGGGAGTGGTCCGGCCAGGCTGCTGCCGGACCGTTCCCCGGCTGGACCATCGTTGTCACGCTCGTCTGGGCAGTCATTGTCATCGTCATCGCAAGGAAGGTGTTCAGATGGACCTCGTAGGCTCCCCCGTCGCGCTGCGGCGCTGGGCCATCGCTTCGCTGGTCGCCAACCTGGCGATCGTCGTCACCGGTGGCCTTGTGCGCGTGACCTCCTCGGGCCTTGGGTGCTCGACCTGGCCGCAGTGCGAGCCCGGCTCCTACATCCCCCACCCGGACGCCGGCATCCACGCCTACATCGAGTTCGGCAACCGCCTGCTCACCTTCGTGCTGGTCATCGTCGCGATCGGCACCCTGCTGGCCGCGTGGCGCGCACGGGACGCCGCCGGCACGCCCCGTCGGCTGGTGCGCGGACTTGCGATCGCGATCATCGCAGGCATCGTCGCCCAGGCGATCATCGGCGGCATCTCCGTGCTCGTCCAGCTGAACCCCTGGGTGGTCGGCGCCCACCTCCTGCCGTCGATCGCGCTGATCGTCGCCTGCGTCCTGCTGGTGCACGAGGCCTACGACCGTCGGCCGGTCCCGGTCGGACCGTCCGTGCGCCGGGTGGTGCGCACCCTTGTCTTCTTCGGGGCTGCCGCCATGCTGCTCGGCGTCGTCGTGACCGGCGCCGGACCCAACTCCGGTGCCGGCGGCGCATCCCGCAACGGGCTCGACCTCGCGCAGACCGCCCGCGTGCACTCACTCACGGTCTGGGTGGTGGTCGCACTGACCATCGGGCTCGTCGTCGCCTGCCGCGCCAACCCGGCAGCTCGTCGGGCAGTGGTGCTCGTGCTGGGCGTCGAACTGTTCCAGGCCGCCGTCGGCTACGCCCAGTACTTCCTTGCCCTGCCGCCGTGGCTGGTGACCCTGCACATGGTGGGCACAGCCCTGTTCACAGCGACCCTCGCGAACCTCTGGTGGCTGACGCGCAGCCCGCACCCCACCCACGCCGTCACCGAGTTGTCAGAACCACGGGACGCTATAGCGACCTGACGTTCTGACAACTCGGGGACAAGGGGAGGACTCGACGGCTAGCGGCTAGAAGAGCAGCGGGTCGATCGCAGCGGCGATGAACACGATCGCGAGGTAGCTGTTCGAGAGGTGGAACAAGCGCATGGGCTTGAGTTCCGCATCGACGAGCCCCCGCTTCGCCCGGACGAGCAGGGCGATGGCCTCAGCGAGCATCGCGAGGCCGGCGACTAGGGCGACGACCGGGTAGAGCCAGCCGGTGTTGGCCACCGGCCACAGCAGCAGGCTGACGGCAACAGTGAGGACGCTGTAGGCGAGGATGCGCCACGCGACGGCAACCGGCGGGGCGACAACCGGCAGCATCGGGATGTGCGCGTTCTGGTAGTCCTCCCGGTAGCGCAGGGCCAGCGCCCAGGTGTGTGGCGGCGTCCACGCGAACACGATCGCGAACAGCACCAGCGGCGCCCAGGCCACCTGGCCGGTGACGGCCGTCCAGCCGATCAACGGGGGGAAGCAGCCAGCGATCCCGCCCCAGACAATGTTCTGCGACGTCCTGCGCTTGAGCGCCATCGTGTAGACGAAGACGTAGTAGAGGTTCGCAACCAGTGCCAGTGCCGCCGACAGCCAGTTGGCGCCGAAGCCGAGGATGACGGTGGCCAGCACCCCGAGGACGGCGCCGAAGGCGATCGCCTTCGCGGGACTCACGAGGTCGCGGGCCATCGGACGCCGCCGCGTGCGGCGCATCCGCGCGTCGATGTCGGCGTCGAGGACGGAGTTGAACACGTTGGCGCTGCCGGCAGCAGCAGTGCCACCCACCAGCGTCCACACCACGAGCTGCCATTCGGGGAACCCGCCCGCGGCAAGGAACATCGCAGGGATCGTCGTCACCAGGAGCAGCTCGATGATGCGCGGCTTGGCCAGTGCGAGGTACGCAAGCCCGGTCGCACGCCAGTCGGCGAGCCCGACATCGTCCAGTGGAGCGGTCTCCGCTGCTGGTCTCATTCCACCCCTCTCCCAAGGTGCGTGCAGTCTAACCGGCCTCAACGGCTGACCGCGACGACGTGCTTGTACAGTCTTCAACGTGAATCCGCTCCGTGACCAGCGCGACCCGCGGCTGCCTCGCATGGCCGGACCGTCCGCCCTCGTGCTGTTCGGCGTGACCGGCGACCTGGCCCGCAAGAAGCTCCTGCCCGCCGTCTACGACCTCGCCAACCGCGGCCTCCTGCCCCCCGGGTTCGGGCTGGTCGGCTTCGCCCGGCGTGACTGGGCAGCCGAACACTTCGCTGAGCTCGTCGCGGAGTCGGTGAAGGAACATGCAAGGACCGAGTTCCGCGACGACGTCTGGAAGCAGCTGCTGGAGGGCATCCGGTTCGTGCCCGGCGACCTCGACGACAACGAGGCCTTCGAACGGCTCAAGACCACCCTGACCGACCTCGACGAGAGCCAGGGCACCGGCGGCAACCACGCCTTCTACCTCTCCGTCCCGCCCGGCGCCTTCGACATAGCCGTCGCACAGCTGCGTCGCCACGGCCTGGCCAACCGCCCGAAGGGGTCCTGGCGCCGCGTGGTGATCGAGAAGCCGTTCGGCCATGACCTGGCCAGCGCCCGCCAGCTGGAGAAGAAGCTCGGCCGTGCCTTCGAGCCGTCCAGCATCTTCCGGATCGACCACTACCTGGGCAAGGAGACCGTCCAGAACCTGCTGGCGTTCCGCTTCGCCAACACCATGTTCGAGCCCATCTGGAACCGCACCTACATCGACCATGTGCAGATCACCATGGCCGAGGACATCGGTATCGAGGGCCGGGCCGGCTACTACGACGGCATCGGCGCGACCCGCGACGTCATCCAGAACCACCTCGTACAACTGCTGGCTCTGACGGCGATGGAGGAGCCCACCTCGTTCGGAGCGGACAACCTCAGCTCAGAGAAGCGCAAGGTGCTGGCGGCAGCACGGACGCCGTCCGACCTGGACGCCCACACCGTGCGCGGCCAGTACGGCGCCGGCTGGGCCGGGGGCAGGGAGGTTCCCGGCTACCTCGAGGAGCAGGGCATCCCCGCCGACTCGCGGACCGACACCTTCGGCGCGATCCGGGTCGACATCGACAACCGCCGCTGGGCCGGGGTGCCGTTCTACCTTCGCACAGGCAAGCGGCTCCCCCGCCGCGTCACGGAGGTCGCCCTGAACCTGCGCAAGGCCCCCCACCTCCCCTTCAACGGCACCGACGTCCGATCACTGGGCAGCAACGCCGTCGTGCTGCGGATCCAGCCGGACGAGGGCATCACGCTGCGGTTCGGGGCGAAGGTGCCGGCAACGCCGATGGAACTGCGCGACGTGAACATGGACTTCGGCTACGACTCCTCCTTCGCGGAGTCCAGCCCCGAGGCCTACGAACGCCTCCTCCTCGACGTGCTGCTCGGCTCGGAGCCCCTCTTCCCGCAGCCGGAGGAGGTGGAGCTGTCCTGGGAGCTGCTCGATCCGGTGCTCCAGCGCTGGGCCAACCGGGAGGCAGCCCCCGACCACTACGTCTCCGGCACCTGGGGTCCACAGTCCGCCGTCGACATGCTGGCCAGGGATGGCTTCAGCTGGCGTCGGCCGTAAGGAGCTTCGATGATCATCAATCTCACAGACACCGGCACGGCGGCGGTGCAGCAGGCCATGAGCACGGCCCGGCGCAACTCCGGCGGCCCCTCGGGGCTGGTCTTCACCCTCGTCGTCGTTGCCGAACTCGCCGAGTACGACCGGGCGCTGGCCGCCTGCCTCGAGGCCGGACGCGAGCACCCGTCCCGCATCCTTCTTGTGACCAACGGCCGGGCGCGCACCGACCGGCTCGACGCGACCGTCCGCGCCGGCGAGGACGCCCCCGGCGAGATCGTCTCGCTGAAGTTCCACGGTGCGCTGCAACAGCATCGCGACAGCGTCGTCCTGCCGCTGCTGCTGCCCGACCTGCCGGTGATCGTGTGGTGGCCTGGCCGCTCCCCGAAGGCCCCCGGCCAGGACCCGGTGGGACGCCTCGGCACCCGCCGCATCACAGATGCGATGGGCGACCCCGATCCCCTTGGCGCGCTCGAGGTCCGGGCACGCAACTACTGCGACGGGGACACCGACCTCACCTGGACCCGCCTCACCCGCTGGCGGGGCCTGCTCGCCGCAGCGCTCGACGCCTACCCGATGGACGTGACGAGGGCGTCGGTGTCCGCCGCCCCGGACAACGCTGCCGGAACCCTGCTGGCAGCCTGGCTCAGCGACCGCCTCGACATCCCGGTCACGCTGGACCGCCAGCAGCCCGGAATCGGGATCACCGGGGTGTCCCTCAGCTCCGGGGAGGACACCATCACGGTCGTCCGGACGGACGGCAACCTCGCGAAGTTCTCGGCCCCAGGACTTCCCCAGCGGCTGGTCGCCCTGCCCCGCCGCGACCTGAACACCCTTCTCGCAGAGGAACTGCGGCGGCTGAGCGACGATCCCGTCTACGCTGAGGCCATGTCAGCACTTGTGCGTCGCCTCGATCGTGCGGCCGAACGGACGCAGGGACGCAGAGCATGAGTTCTGGTCAGCCCCAGGTCGTCCAGCACCGTGATGCTGACGACCTCGCCGACCGAGGCGCGGAGCGCCTGCTGGCGAAACTGATCGACCTGCAGGCGGACGGGCACGTCGCGCAGTTGTGCCTCACCGGCGGCCGCATCGCGTTGTCGCTGTACGCCCGCCTCGGTGAGCTGGTCGCCGGTTCGGCGCTGGACCCGACACGCCTCGAGCTGTGGTGGGGCGACGAGCGGTTCCTGCCGACGGACGACCCCGAGCGCAACGCCGGCCCAACGCTCGCGCTGCTGGCGGGACACTTCACGCTCGACTCCGGGCGTACCCACCCGATGCCCAGCGCCGACGGTGTGGTGGACGCCGGAGCCTCTGCAGCCACCTACGCGAAGGAACTCGGAGAGACACGCTTCGACCTCTGCCTGCTCGGCATGGGACCGGACGGCCATGTGGCCTCCATCTTCCCCGGCCACGTGTCGAGTGAGATCACCAACCAGTCGGTGATCGGTGTCAGCGACGCACCCAAGCCGCCGGCGGAGCGGATCAGCCTCACCATCCAGGCGCTCAGCAACTCCGAGGAAGTGTGGTTCCTCGTGAGCGGTAGCGAGAAGGCGCCGGCCCTGGCGCGGGCGCTCGCCGGCGACACAGACCTTCCCGCCGGCCGGGTGGCCGGGCAGGGACGGACGCTGTGGCTCGTCGACCAGGATTCTGCGGCCGAGCTGCCCTACTTCGACTGCGCGATGTGAGCCGGCCCCGGGGAGCGGATCAGTAGATGACTTCGCCTGCGGCCCTGCGGGCGCGCAGCGAGTCCAGTGCTTCCTTCAGGATCGCGACGGCCTCTGCATCGGAGCGGCGCTCCTTGACGTAGGCAAGGTGGGTCTTGTACGGCTGGATCTTCGGCGGCGGCGGAGGGTTCTCCGAGTCGAGGTTCGCCGGCAGTCCGCAGCGTGGGCAGTCCCACGACTCCGGGACGACCGCATCGGCCGCGAAGGCCGGACGGGTCTCGTGGCCATTGGCGCAGAAATAGGACACGTACAACCGCGGAGCGGAATCGCCCCGCTCGGCCTCGCCCATCGGCCCGGCGCCTACCCGGCTACCCCTAATCGCACTGCCACCAACCACGCGGATCCACTCCTAGCTGCAAAGAAAGAACGGGCCTCAGCCCATGGCCCCGATCTCGGGGAAGAACCGGTAGAGCACGAGCAGGCCGATGATCGCGAAGAGCCACACGAGACCGACCGTGACGGTCAGCCTGTCGAGGTTGCGCTCGGCCACGGAGGACCCGCCCATCCCCGTCGACATGCCGCCGCCGAAGAGGTCGGACATACCGCCGCCACGGCTCTTGTGCAGAAGGATGAAAAGGGCCAGAACGATGCTGGTCAGGATCAACACCACGGAAAGAGTAATGATCGGCCAGGTCATCGCGAGAGGCAACAAAGTCACGTCGAGCATCCTAACTCAGCAGTCGCGCACAAACTAAACGCCGGCCGGGGTTGGTCCCCGGCCGGCGTTCGTTCCTGCAGTCAGTCAGGCAGGGTCAGCTGGCTGTATAGAACATGATGATCTTGGCGAACTCCTCGGCATTCAGGCTCGCGCCACCGACGAGCGCACCGTCGACGTCCGGCTTCGCCATGATCTCTGCGATGTTGCTCGCCTTCACGGAGCCGCCGTACTGGATGCGGACGGCTTCCGCTGCGGGTGCACCGAACGCCTCGTTGACGTAGCCGCGGATCGCGCCACAGACCTCCTGTGCGTCCTCCGGGGTGGCAACCTCGCCGGTGCCGATCGCCCAGACCGGCTCGTAGGCGATCACCATGGCCGCGACCTGCTCGGGCGTGAGGCCCTCGAGGCACTCCTTCACCTGGTCGAGCACGTAGGCGACGTGAGTGCCCTCCTTGCGGATCTCGAGCACCTCTCCGCAGCAGACGATCGGCGTCATGCCGGCCTCGAACACGACCTTGGCCTTCTCGCCGATCAGGGCGTCGTTCTCGCCGTGGTACTCGCGGCGCTCGGAGTGGCCGACCACGACGTAGGCGCAGTTCAGCTTCGCCAGCATGTCGGCGGAAATCTCACCGGTGTAGGCGCCGGAGGAGTGGATGGAGACGTCCTGGGCGCCGAACTTCAGCGGGAGACGATCGCCCTCGACCAGCGTCTGCACGGTGCGGATGTCGGTGAACGGCACGATGACCGCTCCCTCCGACTTCTCGGGGTCGTACTTGGCGTCGGCCAGCGTCCACGCCAGCTTCTGCACAAGGCCGGTGGCCTCGACGTGGTTGAGGTTCATCTTCCAGTTGCCAGCCATCAGCGGCTTGCGTGACATCAGTTCTCTCCTTCAAGGACAGCGAGACCGGGGAGCACTTTGCCCTCCAGGTATTCCAGCGACGCGCCGCCGCCGGTCGAGATGTGACCGAATTGGCTGTCGGCGAAACCGAGGTTGCGGACGGCGGCAGCAGAGTCGCCACCACCGACGACGGAGAAGCCCTCCGAGGCAGCGAGCGCCTTGGCGACCGCATCGGTACCTTCGGCAAGCTCCGCGATCTCTGCGACGCCCATCGGCCCGTTCCAGAAGATCGTCGCGGCACCGAGGATGGCCTCGGCGAACAGCGCCTCGGAGGCGGGGCCGATGTCGGCACCCTCCTGGTCGGCGGGAATGGCGTCGGCGTCCACGATGGTCACCGGCGTCGAGGTGCGGGCCTTGATGTCGAAGTCCTCGACGACCCGGACGTCGACCGGCAGCAGGATCTGCTTGCCGGCAGCGGTGGCCTGCTCGAGGTAGCCGGCGCACGTGTCGATCTTCTCCGCGTCCAGCAGCGATGCACCGATCTCGTAGCCCTTCCCCTTCAGGAAGGTGTAGGCCATGCCGCCGCCGATGATCAGGGTGTCGGCGACCTTCAGCAGGTTGTCGATGACGGCGAGCTTGTCCGCAACCTTCGCGCCACCGAGGACGACGACGTACGGGTGGGCGGCGTGCTCGGTGAGCCTCTTGAGGACGTCGACCTCCTTCGCGACCAGCGATCCGGCGGCATTCGGGAGCAGCTTGGCGACGTCGTAGACCGAGGCCTGCTTGCGGTGCACGACGCCGAAGCCGTCGGACACGAACACGTCGCCGAGGGCCGCATACTTGGCCGCGAGCTCCTCGCGCTCCGCGTCCACCTTGGATTCCTCTGCGGGCTCGTAGCGGACGTTCTCCAGCAGGGCGATCTCGCCGTCGGCGAGGCCCGCGACGAGCGCCTGCGCGCCGGCGCCGACGACGTCGCCGGCAAGCTTGACCTCGGTGCCGAGGAGCTCACCGAGGCGGGCGGCTGCCGGGGCGAGGGAGTAGGTCGGGTCGACCTTGCCCTTGGGGCGGCCGAGGTGCGCCATGACGACCACCTTCGCGCCGGCATCCCTGAGCTGGGTGAGGGTCGGCAGTGCTGCGCGGATGCGGCCATCGTCGGTGATGGTGGTGCCATCCAGCGGCACATTGAAATCGCAGCGGATCAGAACCCGCTTACCCCGGAGGTCACCGAGGTCGGAAACGGACTTCACGTCATGCCTTTCTTCTTGGATCGATGCGTTCATGCAACGGGCCGACCCGCGCCGTAAGACGCGAGCCGGCCCAAATGCCTGTGTTGGTCAGATCAGAGCTTGGAGCCGACCAGCGCGGTCAGGTCGACCAGCCGGTTGGAGTAGCCCCACTCGTTGTCGTACCAGGCAACGACCTTGACCTGGTTGCCGATGACCTTGGTGAGCGGCGCATCGAAGATGCTGGACAGCGGGTAGCCCTCGATGTCCTTGCTCACGATCGGGTCGGTGCTGTACTCGAGGATGCCCTTCAGCGGGCCCTCTGCTGCAGCCTTGACGATCGCGTTGATCTCCTCGACGGTGGTCTCGCGGGAGGCCTCGAAGGTGAGGTCGGTCACCGAACCCGTGGGCACCGGTACGCGCAGCGCGTAGCCGTCCAACTTGCCCTTGAGCTCCGGCAGGACCAGGGCGACAGCCTTGGCCGCACCCGTCGTGGTCGGGACGATGTTCAGGGCGGCCGCGCGAGCGCGACGCAGGTCGCTGTGCGGGGCGTCCTGCAGATTCTGGTCCTGGGTGTAGGCGTGGATGGTGGTCATCAGGCCCTTGACGATGCCGATGCCGTCATTCAGCGCCTTGGCCAGGGGGGCCAGGCAGTTGGTGGTGCAGGAAGCGTTGGAGATGATGTTGTGCAGCGCCGGGTCGTACAGGTCGTCGTTGACGCCCATGACGATGGTGATGTCCTCGTTCTTCGCCGGGGCGGAGATCAGGACCTTCTTGGCGCCGGCGTCGATGTGGGCCTTGGCCTTGGCTGCGTCGGTGAAGAAGCCGGTGGACTCGATCACGATGTCGACGCCCAGCTCGCCCCACGGCAGGTTGGCGGGATCGCGCTCTGCGAACGCCTTGATCTCCTTGCCGTTGACGTACAGCGCGGTCTCGTCGGAGGTCACCTCACCGGGGAAACGGCCGAGGATCGAGTCGTACTTGAGCAGCTGAGCGAGGCTCTTGTTGTCGGTGAGGTCGTTGACCGCAACCACGTCGATATCGGCGCCGGAGGCGACCAGGGCGCGGAAGTAGTTACGGCCGATCCGGCCGAAGCCGTTGATGCCAACCTTGACGGTCATGTGTGAGGGTCTCCTTTGCAACGATGTACCGCGGCGGGATTCAGCCCAACCGTGTGTTCAAGACCACCCTAGCGGTTTAGGATGCGCCGGGTCAGCCGCGCATCCGGATGCGGACGACCGTGCAGAATCAGGCGTCGTCGTC
>JAOATP010000180.1 GCA_030158185.1 Propionicimonas sp. | reverse complement strand
GCGTGGCAGGGCGGCAACGCCATCTGCGGGATCTGGCCGACGTTCCAGGCGCTGACGATGTGGCGGCGGCTGTCGGGATTGCTGCGAATCGACTCGATCACGCCCTTGATCTGGTCGACGTGGCCCCCGTCCGGCGTGGGCCAGGAGCGCCACTGGTACCCGTAGATGGGGCCGAGGTCGCCGTTGGCGTCCGCCCACTCGTCCCAGATCGTGATGTTGTTCTCGTGCAGCCAGTCGACGTTGGTCGAACCCCGCAGGAACCACAGCAGTTCGCCGAAGATGCTGCGGGTGTGCAGCTTCTTGGTTGTCAGCAGCGGGAAGCCCTCGGTGAGGTCGAAGCGCATCTGGTGGCCGAACACGCTGCGCGTCCCGGTACCGGTGCGGTCGGACTTCTCCACGCCGTGGTTCAGCACGTGGTCGACGAGGTCGAGGTACTGCCGCATCAGTCCTCCTTCAGCAAGCCCCGCAGAACGGGGACGATGGCCCGCACGGCCTGGCCGCGATGGCTGATGGCGTCCTTCTGTTCCGGCGTCAGCTCCGCGTTGGTCACCGTGTTGCCGTCGGCGATGAAGATCGGATCGTAACCGAACCCGTTGCCGCCGCGAGGCTCCAGCACCAGGCGTCCCTCCATCACGCCGCGCACGAGGTGCTCGGCGCCCTCCGGCGTGACGAGGGCCATTGCGCACACGAACCGTGCGGTGCGGTCGGCATCGTCGGTGCCGGTCAGCTGACGGATCAGCAGCTCGAGGTTTCCCGCGTCGGTGGCGTCGGGTCCCGACCACCTCGCCGAACGCACCCCGGGCATGCCGTTCAGCAGGTCGACCTCGAGGCCGGAGTCGTCGGCGACGGCCAGCAGGCCGGTGTGGGCGACCGCTGCACGGGCCTTCAGCATGGCGTTGCCCTCGAAGGTCCGCTCGGTCTCTTCCGGTTCGGGGTAGGCCGGGAACGCGTCCAGCCCGCGCACGTCGGCCTCGACACCGGCAGCGGAGAGCACGCGGTGCAGCTCGACAGCCTTCTTGGCGTTGTGGGTGGCGACGACGACAACGCTGCCCCGACCGGAGGTCATCGGGCCAGGGCCTCCGCCTGCAACTTGGTCAGGTCTGCGCACCCGGCCAGTCCCAGATCGAGCAGCTCGTTCAGAACAGCACGCGAGAAGGGCTTGCCCTCCGCCGTGCCCTGCACCTCGACGAACTCACCGGTACCGGTGGCGACGACGTTCAGGTCGACCTCGGCAGCCGAGTCCTCGGTGTAGGCGAGGTCGAGCATCGGTACGCCGTCGACGACCCCGACGGAGATGGCTGCAACGGTGCCGATCAGCGGCTCGCCCTTCAGCGCACCACGGGCGCGGAGCCATGCGACAGCGTCCTCCAGTGCGACGTAGGCACCGGTGATGGACGCCGTGCGGGTGCCGCCGTCGGCCTGCAGCACGTCACAGTCGAGGACGATCGTGTTCTCGCCGAGTGCCTTGTAGTCGATCACCGAGCGAAGGCTGCGCCCGATCAGCCGGCTGATCTCGTGGGTGCGACCGCCGATGCGGCCCTTCACCGACTCGCGATCGCTGCGGGTGTGGGTGGCGCGCGGCAGCATGGCGTACTCGCTGGTCACCCAGCCGAGCCCGCTCCCCTTGCGCCAGCGCGGCACGCCCTCGGTGACCGAAGCTGCGATCAGCACGCGGGTGGCACCGAACTCCACGAGCACCGAGCCCTCGGCATGGTCGAGCCAGCTGCGCGTGATCCGCACCGGTCGAAGTTGGTCTGGGCTGCGGCCATCGGCTCGGGTCAAGGACATGCGCTCACCCTATCCGGCCGTCCGGACCGGAATCCCGGCGGCGCCGGGCTTCACCGCGCGCTGAGGCAGTCTCAGGTGGCGAAGGTGTAGACCTGTTCGACCTGGTCGACGAAGCCGCCCATCAGGCGCCGCCCGATGCCGGTGAACAGCTCGGGGCTGCCCGTGGTGAGGAAGCGCAGCGTGGCCGTGCGCGGCTCCGTGTGCATCAGGCCCTGGTCGGCGAGGGTCGCGAAGACCTCCTTGGCGCACTCCTCGGCCGACGACACGAGGGTGACGTCGTCGCCGATCACGTAGGAGATCACCCCTGCCAGCAGCGGGTAGTGCGTGCAGCCGAGGATCAGGGTGTCGATGCCCGACTCCCGCAGCGGCAGCAGGTAGTCCTGCGCGGCGTGCAGCAACTCCTCCCCACCGGTGATGCCGGCCTCGACGAAGTCGACGAACAGCGGGCACGGCGTGGTGATGAGCTCGACACCAGGCACAGCGGCGAGGGCATCGTCGTAGCTGGCGGACGTGGCCGTTGCCTCGGTGCAGATCAGCCCGATCCGTCCGCTCTTGCTGGCACGGACGGCCCGGCGCGCGGCGGGCAGGATCACGTCGATGACCGGGATGTCGTAGCGCTCGCGCGCGTCCCGCAGGACGGCGGAGGACGCCGAGTTGCACGCGATGACGAGCGCCTTGACCCCGGTCTCCGCCAGGTAGTCGAGGCACTCGAGGGCGTACTCGCGCACTTCGGGAATGGACTTGGTGCCGTACGGTGCCCGCGCGGTGTCCCCGAGGTAGACCATGTCCTCACCGGGAAGCTGATCGAGCAGGGCCCGCGCCACCGTGAGCCCGCCGAAGCCGGAGTCGAAGACTCCGATCGGGGCGTCGGTTGTGGTCACGTGCACCGACTTTAGGCCCGCGGCAGACTGGTTACCAATCGAGGGAGGACGCACCATGACGCCGGAGCCGATCGACGCCACACGGCTGGCCCTGCGCGCCCTGCGCCTGCTGGACGACGGCCGCCGCGCTGTGGAGAAGCAGTGGCAGGAGTGGACGACACCGGAGCACAGGAAACCGGAGCCACCGGCGGATCGCCGCCAGCCTCCCGACATCTGGTAGGGGTCAGCGGCGGGTCAGGGTCAGCGTCACCAGGCCGGCGCGACGGCCGGGCACGGGGGAAGGGAGGCCGCAGCCGGGAGCGCCCTCCTCGGTGGCGGAGGCACAACCACCACAGCCGGACGCGGGGCAGCCCATCGACAGCTCGCGGCTCTCCACCCGTCCCGAGCGGACGAGGTGGTCGACGGCGGCCCGCACGACGGAGTCATCCAGCCCGGAGCGGCGCACGATCTCCGCGACGGTGGGCGTGCCGGCCTGCATCTCCGCGAGGACGGTGGACAGTGGCCCGCTCACAGGAACAGCCTGCCGATCTGGAACACGGCGACGGCGAGCAACCAGGCGGTCACCAGCTGCATGCCGATGCCGAACAGCGTCCACCGGGCACCGATCTCACGCCACTGGGCAGCGAGCGTCGCAACGCAGGGGGTGTAGGCCAGCAGGAACACCATGAACGCGAGCGCAGCCGGGATCGGGTGGCCACCCGACGAGCTCTCGAAGTCGGCGCGAACCCGTTCGCCGAGGGTGCCCGGGGTGCCGTCCGCCGGCTCGTCGACGGCGTAGGTCTGCGCCCAGGAGGAGATCACGGCCTCCTTGGCGACGAACCCGACGACGAGCGCTGACGTGGTCTCCCACTTCGCGAAGCCTGCCGGCGCGAACACCGGGGTGATGCTCTGGGCCGCGACACCGTAGGCGGACTCGGCGACCGGCACCTCGCCGAACGCGTGCCCGGGTGTCGTGGGGATCGACTGCAGCAGCCAGACCGCACAGACGGTGGCGACGATGATGCCCGAAGCCGTCTTCAGGAAGCCCTGCAGCCGCACCCAGGTGACGGAGGCGGTCAGCCGCAGCGTCGGCACCTGGTAGGCGGGCAGGTCGATGATCAGTGGCTCGGCACCCATGGTGCGCCACAGCGTCCGGCGCAGCACGAAGCCGGCCAGCACGACGAGGTGGATCGAGATCACGTACATCGCGAAGACTGCGGTGCCGGCGTACGGGCCGAAGAAGACCGACCCGAGCATCACGAACACCGTGAGCCGTGCGGTGCAGGAGGTGAACGGCACCAGCAGCGCTGTCAGGATGCGCTGCCGGGCGCTGGGCAGGATGCGGGTGGCGGAGATCGCCGGCACATTGCAGCCGAACCCGACGATCAGCGGCAGGAAGGCACGCCCCGGAAGCCCGATCGAGCGCATCAGGCGGTCGGTGACGACGGCGGCGCGCGCCAGGTAGCCGGAATCCTCGAGTACGGCGAGGAGGATGAACATCAGGGTCATCAGCGGCACGAAGGTCAGCAGCATGCCGACGCCGGCGATGATCCCGCTGACGAGCAGCCCCTCGACCCACGTCCCGCCGAGGCCGAGCTGGCCGAGCAGCCAGGTGGCGCCTGCGGACACGGGTCCGGTGAACAGGTCGTCGAGGAAGCCCTGGAGCGGTGCTGCGACGGCCGTGGTGATCTGGAAGACCAGCCACATCACGGCGAGGAAGATGACCGGGCCCAGCACCGGCGCCGTCACCCAGCGGTCGACCTTGTCGGAGAACGTCCGCGGCTGCACTGCGGGGGCGGACGTTGCGGCGGTGACGGCCTGCGCGATCCAGGTGAACCGGTCGTCGTCGAGCTCGAGGGCGTCGGTGGTGTCCGGCACGGGACGGGGTGTCGCTGCGATGCCGGTGTGCTCGCGGACGCCAGCCGCCAGCGCCTCGAGCCCGGTGCGACGGCGCGGATCGATGCCGACGACGGGGCAGCCGAGGGCGACGGCAAGGGCGTCGAGGTCGACGGTGACGCCGCTCTTCGCCGCGACGTCGAGCATGGTGAGGGCCACCATCATCGGAAGGCCGAGCTCACGAAGCTGGGCGACGAGGTAGAGGCTGTTCGCGAGCCGGGACGCGTCGCAGGCGACGACGCAGAGGTCGGGACGCTCGTCCTCGGGGACACCGACCAGCAGTTCCCTCGTCAGCGCCTCATCCGGGGAGTGCGGGTCGATCGAGTACGCACCGGGGAGGTCGATCAGCGTGATGTCGAGGCGCAGCTCACTGGGGTCGCAGGTGCACTCCTCGCAGGTGCAGCTGGCCGCGTCCCGCGTGGTCTTCCAGATGCCGCGCGACACCTCGACGGTGGTGCCGGGCCAGTTGCCCATCGTCACGCGCGAGCCGGTGAGCGCGTTGAAGAGTGTGGACTTGCCGGTGTTGGGGGCTCCGACAAGGGCGACAACAGGAGCTTCCGGGCCGGCGCCGATGCCGCCGCCGGTGTGGCAGCAGGCCTTGACCGAGGGTGGCCCGACCAGCAGCGGGAGCTTCAGCGCCCGGCCGGGCTGTTCGGTGACGGCCATCAGCGCACCTCGACGCGCAGCTGGGCCAACAGGGTGGAGCCGAGGGCGATCCGGGAGCCGGCGACGAGCGCGACGCGTCCCCCACCGGTCGTGCGCGACACCAGCGAGAAGGGGGCTCCGATGCGCAGGCCGAGGGAGGAGAGGCGTTGCCGGCAGCTGTCGGGGGCATGGACGAGGGTGAGGGCAGTGTGGAGTGGTGCGCTCGCCAGGTCAGACCCTACGTACATGTGCGTAAGGGTAGCCTAACCAAATAACGCACACCAGACGTCTCGAAAATCCGTGCAGCGTCGTC
This sequence comes from Propionicimonas sp., assembly GCA_030158185.1. Classification (GTDB taxonomy): domain Bacteria; phylum Actinomycetota; class Actinomycetes; order Propionibacteriales; family Propionibacteriaceae; genus Propionicimonas. Next base: position 5,792 of record JAOATP010000180.1, on the reverse strand, counting down.
AGCGGAGCCCGAGCAGGTTCTCAACCAGGTAGGCGATCCACTCGTAGACCCGGTAGACGTACGACCTGGGGTCGTCCTCCGGCAGGGCGTCGATCTCTTCCGCGTCGCCGGGTGTGCTGATGCCCAGCCGTACGGCGAGGCTCAGCCGGACGCCACTGAGCGTCTTCAGCCAGCTGTCCAGCTCGATGACCCGCACCTGCACCGGATGCTTGCCGCCGTCGGTGTCGCGCAGCGCCGACAGCACCACCTCTGCCTCACCCAGCCGGTTCGACCGCTGCCGGGCCTGGGTGAGCCGGCGGAACTCCCCGGATGCCGCCGGGTCCTGCGGATAGGCGTCGGGGAACAGCCGGTTGATCACCGGATCGGAGTGGTCCAGCGGGTCACTGCCGGACAGCTCGGCCTGCCAGCGGGCGAAGGAGTCGCCCGCGTCCGGCTGCTGCTCTTCGGCCTCGAGAAGCCCGGCGTACTGCTCGACCAGCGACTCGAGCAGGGTGGCCTCGTAGTCGGTGAGCTTCATCCGGATCATCGGACCGGAACGCTTGAAGTCGCGCATCAGCCACGCTCGAGGGTGGCCCAGAGGCCGTAGCCGTGCATGGCGTCCACGTCGGTCTCCATCTGCTCGTGGCTGCCGAACGACACCACGGCCTTGCCGCTGTTGTGCACCTGCAGCATGAGGTCGGTGGCCTTCTCCTCGGGGTAGCCGAAGTAGGCGGAGAAGACGTGCGTGACGTAGCTCATCAGGTTCACCGGGTCGTCCCAGACGATGGTGACCCAGCCGGTCAGCGCGGACTCGGCCGGCCGTTCGGATACCGCGGTAGCGCTGCCGGGCTGCTCTGGTGCGTTCTCCCCTGCCACGGCGCCATTGTGTCACGCAGGGCGGACGCCCCCGACGTCGTGGCCTCCCCCTAGTCTTGGGACATGACCCTCCTGACGACGCCGTCGGGCGCGACGCCGAGCACAGCCCTGCTGACCGACCACTACGAGCTCACCATGCTGCGCGCGGCCCTGCGGTCGAAGACCGCGTTCCGGCGCAGCGTCTTCGAGCTGTTCCCCCGGCGCCTTCCCGAGGGTCGTCGCTACGGCGTCGTTGCAGGGGTGGGCCGTGCGCTGGACGCCATCCAGGCCTTCCGGTTCGACGAGGCGACCCTCAACTACCTGCTCGAGCAGAACGTGATCGACACCGACGCCGCCGACTGGCTGGGACGCTACAAGTTCCGCGGCAACATCTGGGGCTACCCAGAGGGCGAGGTGTACTTCCCGGGCTCGCCGCTGCTGATCGTCGAGGGCACCTTCGCGGAGGCCTGCATCCTCGAGACGGTGCTGCTGAGCATCTACAACTACGACTGCGCCGTCGCCTCCGCCGCGTCCCGCATGACGGCGATGGCCGGCGAGCGTCCCTGCATCGAGATGGGGTCGCGCCGCGCGAACGAGTTCGCTGCTGTCGCCGCTGCCAGGGCCGCCTACATCGCCGGCTTCGCCTCCACGTCCAACCTGCAGGCCGGGTTCCGCTTCGGCATCCCGACAACCGGGACGGCAGCGCACTCGTTCACGCTGCTGCACGACTCGGAGGAGGAGGCGTTCAAGGCCCAGCTGAAGGCGCTCGGCAAGGGTACGACGCTGCTGGTGGACACCTATGACATCGAGGAGGCCGTGCGCACCGGCGTCCGGCTGACGAAGGGGAAGCTGGGCGCGATCCGGCTCGACTCCGGCGACCTGGCGGAGCAGGCCGCCGACGTGCGCAAGCTGCTCGACTCCCTTGGCGCGACACACACCCGCATCATCGTCACGTCCGACCTCGACGAGTACCAGATCGCGGCGCTGCGCAGTGCCCCGGTCGACGGCTACGGCGTGGGCACGTCGCTGGTCACCGGCTCGGGCAACCCCACCTGCGGCTTCGTGTACAAGCTGGTCGCCCGCGCGGAGACCGAGGGCAAGGACGCCGAGCTGTTCCCCGTGGCCAAGAAGAGCGTCAACAAGACCTCCATCGGCGGACGGAAGTTCGCGCTGCGCCGGCTGAACGCCCGTGGCCGCGCAGAGGCCGAGGTGATCGGCATCGGGACGCCACCGGAGGGCGATAACAATGACCGGCCGATCCTCGTGCCGCTGGTGACCAAGGGAAAGTTCGTCGGGAGGGAGCCCCTCGAGGCCGCCCGGGAGCGGCACCACCGGGTGCGCGCTGAGCTGCCGCAGGCGGCGTTGAAGATGTCCAGGGGTGAGCCGGCGCTGCCGACGATCCTTCTCGATAGCGACGGCAACGCCGCCGACAACCCTTACGCGAGGTGACATGTCCAGAGCGCTGATCGTCGTCGACACCCAGGTCGACTTCTGCGAGGGCGGGTCGCTGGCCGTGGCCGGCGGGACGGCCGTTGCCGGCCGGATCGCCGACCTGCTGGCCGGTGGCCACGGCTACGACCACGTGGTCGCGACCCGCGACCACCACATCGACCCCGGCCCGCATTTCTCCGCGACGCCCGACTGGGTGGACTCCTGGCCGCCGCACTGCGTTGTCGGCACACCGGGTGCGGAGCTGCACGCTGCTGTCGCCGGGTTCGGCTTCGAGGCCGTCTTCGACAAGGGTGAGTACGCCGCCGCGTACTCCGGCTTCGAGGGACGCAGCGACGGCGTTGCCCTCGCCGACTGGCTGGTCGACCGCAGTGTCACGGCCGTCGACGTGTGCGGCCTGGCGACCGACTACTGCGTGCGCGCGACAGCCCTCGACGCGGCGGCCGACGGTTTCGCCGTCACCGTGCTGCTGGACCTGACGGCGGCCGTCGCCCCCGAGCGCCTCGCTCCGGTCCTCGACGAGTTCGCGGCGGCGGGCGTCGTCCTCGCTCCTGCCGTGCCCGGCGCAGCGGGGCATGTGGTCGGCCGGACGCTTGCCTGGGCCGAGGGTGAGTGGACGAATCCCCCGGCTGGCGTCGCCATGGCGGGCGAGGCACTCGAGGCGACGGCCGTCGAGGGCTCGGACGCCTGGCGCCACACCGCCTACGGCTTCGTGCACGACACCGAGCACGCGCTGCTGGCACCGCTGGCCGTCGGTCAGGCGGTCGAGGTGCGGCTGCGCACGACGTTCACCGGCGAGTTCGACCAGGCCGGGGTCTTCGTGAAGGCCGACAACGAACACTGGGTGAAGGCCGGGCTGGAGTTCGCAGACGGCGTCCTCAACCTCGGCGCTGTGGTCACCATCGAACGCTCCGACTGGTCGGTGGCGCCGGTGGACTGGAACGGCCGTGAGGTCACCGTCCGGGTGAGCCGGTCGGTGGAGTCACTGACGGTCCGGGCGAAGGTGGACGGTGAGCCGTTCCGGCTGGTGCGGGTCGCCCCGTTCAGCGGTCGCACCGTGACCGCGGGACCTTTCCTGTGCGCGCCAACCCGCGCCGGTTTCACAGCGACCTTCCTCTCCTGGGACATCGTCCCGGCCGACGCCTCCCTGCACTGAACGCCGTGAGCGCATGACGGAGCTTCGGGTGCCACCGGGGCCGGGGTTGCCGGACGGGCTGGTGATCCCCGACGGTGAACTGGTCGAGCGGTTCTCCCGGTCGTCCGGTCCGGGCGGGCAGAGGGTGAACACCACCGACTCCCGGGTGCAGCTGTCCTTCGACCTGGCCGGGTCAACGGTGCTCAGCGACACACAGCGCGAGCGGGCCCTGCGGCGCCTCGCCGCACGGCTGGACGGGACGGTGCTCACCGTCGACTCCTCGGAGGAGCGCTCGCAGTTCCGCAACCGGTCCGCCGCCCGGGAGCGACTCGCCGAGCTGCTGCGCGAGGCGCTCGCCCCGCCGCCACCTCAGCGGCGCGCGACCCGTCCCACCCGCGGCTCGGTGGACCGGCGGCTCACCGGCAAGACCCGACGCGGCGCGCTCAAGCGCCAGCGCAGTCGCCCGCCGGTGGAGTAGGACTCAGCCGAACTCGAGCGTCAGGTCGATCGAGGAGCCCACCAGGTTGAGCGCGTAGCTGTACCGGCCGATCGGCAGCTCCGACTCCCCCACGTGGTCGATCGGCTGGTACCTGTAGGTCTTCCCACCAGCGACGACCTCCAGGTAGGTGGAGCTGTAAGCCTGTGCCACCGCCTCGTAGGCGGAAGCCGAGCCGGCCGGAATCGGGCCGTAGGTCAGCTTCTCCCCTTGGGGGAAGACCGCATAGACGTCGGTGAAGTCGATCCCGGAGGCGTTACGGATCCGGATCTGCACAGCTGCAACGGTCGCGGTGCCCGCCGGGGTGGGCAGCGATCCCGACGGCCCGACCGTTGGCGTGTCCGGGTCGCCGCCGGGCAGCTCGGACGGGGTGGGGAGCGGGTACTGCGTGCCGCCGCTGCTCTGGAAGATCCCGAGCACCCCGCCGGCCTCGTCGAGCACTTCGAGGTAGCCGAGGTCGTCGATCGAGGCCCGGCGGGTACTGTCCAGCACCGCGTGGAACGCCTGCTGCTGCGTGGTGTTGCACCCGATCTCGGTCATCGCACCGGGGAAGAGCCGCAGGTCATTGCCGACGACCTCATAGGTGCCGACGACGTTGTTACAAGGGTCACCGCCGTAGAAGGTGCGGTCGGCCTGGAACTGCAGGTAGGGCACCTTGTCGGGAGAGGCTTCGGTGGGCTTGCCGCCGAGCTGGACGGCCATCCAGGTCGTTCCCAGCAGCCAGCTCGGCACCACGGCCCCCGACGCCGAAGCCGGCGCCGCCGGGACGGCCACGACCGACTGCCCCCGTCCGGCCAGTGCCCAGACCGACACCCCTGCGACCACGGCCAACACGGCAGCTGCGGCGAGCCACCGGCCCATCATGCTCCCGAGGCCGGGCGTCCGCCTGACCTCTGCCGGCTCCAGCGACGGCACCGGGATCTTCACCGAATCGACCCGGTGCAGCGCGTCACGGAAGGCGCGTTCGGCGTCATCCATTGCTCTGGCCTTCCTCGAGGCGCGTCCGCATCTCGGCGAGCGCGCGGTGTACATGGGAGCGGGCTGTGGACTCCGGACAGCCGAGCGCCGCGCCGATCTCGGCGAAGCTCAGGTCCTGGTAGAACCGCAGCACGACGGCTGCCCGCTGCTGCGGCGGCAGGCTGGTGCACAGCCGCCACGCCTCGTCGGCATTCGCGATCGCCCACGCGGGGTCCGCCTGCACCTTCGCCTGGGGAAGCAGTTGTGGCTCTGCTGTGGGGCGCGAACGGCCCCTTCTGCGGATGATCGCGAGACAGGCGTTCACGACGCAGCGGTGCACGTACGCGTCCCGCTTCTCGCTGTCTGCCAGCCGTCCCCACCGCGGCAGGACACCCTCGAGTGCGTCCTGGACGGCGTCGCGGGCATCGTCGAAGTTGCCGGTGACGAGGAAGGCAAGGCGCAGCAGCTTGTCGGAGCGGAGGCGGATGAACCCCGCGAAATCGGGCTCACCGTTCACGACCGCGGCCACTGCTGCTCCCCTGGAGTCGGTTACCGCCACACCCTAAAGAGTGTCCGGCGATGCGTTTCGTTGCAGTTGGCCGGCGCCCAGTTGGCAGACCCGGTCGAGTTCGCCCTCGAGCGCGCGTTCCACGGCGGCGGCGTCGAGGGCGCCGGCGTCGACGTGGGCGACGCATTCGAGCCGGCCGGCGTAGGAGATCGCAGAGACGCCGAGGCGGACGTTGCCCTGGATCGGCGTCACCGGCCACGCCCGTTCCAGGGGTGCACCGTCCAGCGACAACCGCTGCTCCGGCCCTCGGACATTGGTGACGAACAGTGCGATGAACCGCTGCCGCCGCGCGAGGAAGGCGAAGACCCGGGTGCCCCAGCGGGAGCGGGTCAGCTCGTAGGTGCCCTGCTCCC
>JAOATP010000179.1 GCA_030158185.1 Propionicimonas sp. | reverse complement strand
GGGTCAGCAAGTACGGCGCCGGCCTTGCCGCCCTCGACGACGACCTGCCCGACCTCAAGTGGCACCGCGTCCTCACCCAGCTGCCCACCGCACAACGCACTGCCTGACACCGACACCGAAAAGGACACCGATATGACCGCCGCCCGCTTGCCCGACAAGCCCTTCCTGCGCACGCTGACTGCCGGGATCGCCGCCCTCGCCGGTGCGATCACGCTCACGGCCTGCTCCGTCGCCGGCGTGACGACGACCACAACGACGACGGCCTCCTCCTCGACCGTCGCCGCGTCCACCCTCGCCTCCCTCACCGACAACGCCGAGAGCCATGCCACCGACGGCGACACCGACTACGACGCCAGCGACGCCACCTCGATCACGCTGGCCGACGGGGCGTCCAGGAGCAGTTCCAGCGAGGGGGTGGAGATCGACGCCAACACCGTCACGATCACCGCACCCGGCACCTACATCCTCAAAGGCACCCTCACCGACGGCCAGGTCGTGGTGAACAGCGACGCCGAGGGCAAGGTGCGAATCGTGCTGGACGGCGCTTCGATCACCAACACCGACGGCTCGGCCCTTGTCATCACCGCGGCGGACGAGGCCGTGGTCGTACTGGCCGACGGCTCGGAGAACACGCTCACCGACGGCACCGGCTACGACACCTCCGCCGATGACGCCCCCAACGCTGCCCTGTTCTCGATGGCCGACCTGACCATCGGCGGCACCGGCTCGCTGACGGTCACCGGCAACACGAACGACGGCATCTCCAGCAAGGACGGCCTGGTGATCCAGGGCGGGACGATCACGGTGACCGCTGCAGACGACGGCATCCGCGGCAAGGACTACCTGATCATCGAGGACGGCACCGTCACGGTCGAGTCCGGCGACGACGGGTTGAAGTCCGACAACGAGACCGATGACACGGTCGGCTACGTGCTGATCAAGGACGGGACAGTGACCGTCGCGGCCGGTGACGACGGCGTCCACGCCGAGGGCGACCTCGCCATCAGCGGCGGCAAGGTCACGATCGCCAGGTCCAACGAGGGCCTCGAGGGCGCCACGATCACCATCGCCGGTGGTGACACCGACGTGACCGCGTCCGATGACGGCCTGAACGCCAGCATGGGCACCAACACCGACGGTGGGCAGGGCGGCGGCATGGGCGACGATGGCTCACTGCTGACGATCAGCGGCGGCACCCTGCTGGTGAACTCCGAGGGCGACGGGCTCGACTCCAACGGCAGCACCGTGATCACCGGCGGCACCACCGTGGTCTCCGGGCCGACCAACAGCGGCAACGGAGCGCTCGACTCCAACGGTGGCATCACCATCACCGGCGGGACCGTTGTCGGGGCGGGCGCGTCCGGCATGGCGGAGAGCCCTGGCGCCGAATCGACGACCGGCTGGGTGGCTGTGTCGTTCAGCCAGGCCATCGCTGCCGGCCAGACGATCAGCATCGTCTCCGGAAACACCGTGATCGCCTCCTACACGGCGGTCAAGGAGACCGCGTCCATCGTGGTCGCCGATCCCGACCTCACCAGTGGCCAGAGCTACGACGTCTACGTCGGCGGCACGCTTGCCGGCACAACGGTCGGCACCTACTCCGACTCCGGCGACATCTCCGGCGCATCAAAGAACACCACGGTCACCGCCGGCACGGCCCTGGCCGGCGGCATGGGCGGGGGTCGCGGCCCCCGCTGAGGTCACCCCACCCGTCCCAAGCCGGCGTCCCAGTCCCCAAGGCTGGGACGCTGTCGCGTTCCAGCCCCTGTCGCCAACCCATGCCGCAGGCATGAACTGGTCACAGGAGGCTCACAAGGGCGGACGGTGGAGTAGGGGCATGACACACCCGAACCCCACCGACGAGCAGCAGCGCACCCGACACCCGTACACGCGGCGCGCGTTCCTTGCCGGTGGTCTTGGTGGCCTGGTCGCCCTCGGCGGCGGGACGGCGTGGGCGCTGGACCGGTTCGTGATCGAGCACGTCGAGGCCACCAACACCTCGTCCAACTCCTCCAGCACCATCACGTCGGCGAGCGAGGCAGGCAACGGGGTCTTCAGTGTCGACTCCTACGCCTCCGACACCGCGAAGATCGCCATCACCCGGCACACCAGCGGCGCGGGCAGCGACACCATCACCTGGTTCGTCGCCGACATCACGGTCACCGACGCCACCATCGTCCGGTCTGCCTTCGCAGACGACGAGTTCGGGCAGAACATCATCGATCACCCGTCCGCGATCGCAGCCCGGGCAGGAGCCGTGCTCGCCATCAACGGCGACTACTACGGCTTCCGCGACACCGGCATCGTCATCCGCAACGGCGTCGCCTACCGCGACCGTGGCGCCCGCCAGGGCCTTGCCTTCCGCGCGGACGGCTCCGTGCGGCTCTACGACGAGACCACGACGACAGCCTCCAGGCTGCTGGCGGACGGGGTCTGGAACACGCTCTCCTTCGGTCCGGGCCTCGTCGACAACGGATTGGTGATCGACGGCATCGACGACATCGAGATCGACACCAACGTGGGCAACCACTCCGTCCAGGGCAGGCAGCCCCGCACGGGCGTCGGCGTCATCAGCGACTTCCACTTCCTGTTCGTCGTGGTGGACGGCCGCAGCTCCGGCTACAGCCGCGGCATGACCATGACGGAGCTCGCCACCACCTTCGTCGACCTGGGCGCAACGGTCGCCTACAACCTGGACGGGGGCGGGTCGTCGGCCATGGTCTTCAAC
>JAOATP010000178.1 GCA_030158185.1 Propionicimonas sp. | reverse complement strand
TCACCCAACCGGGGATCGCAAGTATTCGAAGCGTTCGAAATCCATGCTGGCGAGGTGCGCAGGCAGGACCGCCGCCGTCGGGCTAGCGTTGAAGTGTGGACGCATGGACTGACGAGCCGGGTGTGGTGGTGTTGCCCGACGGGCGACGCATCCGCGGCGTCGGCGTGCGCCGGCCGCGCGGCGATGTGCCTGCCCCCGATTTCGCGGTCTATCTACTTGGCCGTGACCCTGCGCCTGGTCCTTGGCCTCATCGCTGGGTGCGGTGGCGAGACTTCCGGCTACCGGACTCGACCGACGACGCGACGACGGCGCTGCGTGAGGCGTGGGAACGTGCCGGTGAGGAGCGAGTCGAGATCGGGTGTGGCGGCGGCATCGGGCGGACCGGGACGGCTTTGGCGCTGCTGGCAACGATGAGCGGTGTCGCGCCAGAAGACGCGGTGGCGTGGGTCCGTTCCCACTATCACCGGCGAGCTGTCGAGACGGGCAGGCAACGACGCTGGGTAGAGCAGACCGCGACCTTGCTTCAGACGGAGCGGGAGTGACCTTGGTCGTCAGCGTCGGGCGGCGGCGTAGGTGTTCCAGGCTGAGCCGGTGAGTTCAGCCCAGCGGGTCGCGGTGGTGATGTGGATGCCGATGAGCGAGGCGAACACGGCGGGCGGGGTCGTGGAGGCCAGGTGCAGCAGCGCGGTGCTCCGGCTGGCGCGGGTGAAGATGCCGAGCTGGTTCATCCGCCGCATGAGTGAAGCGGGATGAAGATGGGTGCCCGCGTTCTTGCCAGTGAACAGCCACCGGGCATCAGCCAGGATGCTCGCAGTGCCGAACGGCTTGACGACCGGTAGCGCGGTGACCAGCCCGTCCAGAGGCGGGATCAGCAGCAGCGGTTCGCGGCCGAGCCGCAGATAGGTTCCCGTGTCGCGGACCTCGATGTCGTCGGTGGTGAGGGCGGCGATCTTCGCGACGGGCTGGGCATAGAGCAGGATCAGGCAGGCGGCGGCGCGATCCTCGATGCTGGCGACGGTGGAGTCGTGCAGGAGTCGGCGGGCAAGGGCCAGCTGATCTTCGGCGTCAACCTGATGGGCGGGGTCTTTCGCCGCGACGGGTTCGGGCAACGTGACTCGGGGTAGGTAGCCGCCTCGTGTGAGCCAGCGGACGAACCCCAGGCGGGTGCTGCGGCTCGTGCTGAGCCAGGCGTCCACGCAGGCTTGCGGGCAGTCGTCGAGGGTGTGACCGCCCGCGGTCAGGTCGTCGAGAAAGGCGTGGGCGGTGTGAATGTCGCTGCGGCAGCGTGCGGCGACATGAGCGGTGAGGTGGCCGTGGCGGTTGGTCTTGGCGCGGCCGACGACGTGCCAGCGGGCATAGCGGGACAGCACGCCGCGCAGCTCGGGATCGGTGATGTCGGCGCCGGCTTCGGCGGCGTGGCGGTGTAGCCGGGCGGCGTTCTCGTCCCGGGGCGGCAACGCGCCGGAGGCGACGAGCATCGCGCGCAGGTAGGTCACCGAGAACACTTGCGGGCGGGCATCGAGAGCATCGTGTGACAGGTCGAGCCGGCCTTGAGCGATGTCGGTGAGCAGGTGCAGGCTCGGCAAGTCGTGCCAGTTGTTCAGCAGCGAGCGGGGTTGGCGTAGCTCGGTCAGGGCATCGCGGACGGGTTTCAGCTCGGGTCGGATCGTGCCGTCCGGGCCGGTGAGCGCGGCGTCGATCTGCTGGGTGGCTTGGCAGGCGAAGCAACGGGGCCGGCCGTGGTTGGTGGTTCGCCGGCCGAGCGACCGCTGGCCGCAGATGGAGCAGTCGATGACCGGCGCTTGGTAGCAGGTCGGGCAGACGTCCGGGCTCGCGGCGGTCGCTTTCAACGCGACTCGCTTGAGCCGGCCGCAGACGCCGCAGGACCGACGCGGGTGCCGGTAGCAGCGAACGCAGAGATTCCGCGATCCATCGGACTTCCCGCCAGCTCGGGTGGCGAGCGGGCCGATAGTGCCGCATCCCTCGCAAGCATCCTCACCGGCGCGGTTTCGGGCGTAGCAGGTGGTGCAGATAGCGCCGCCGTCGCTGGTGCGGGCGTTGACTCGCCGCTGCCTGCCGCAGCCGGTGCAGGTCTCCTGGGGTGAGCGGCGGGCGCGGCAAGCCCGACACTCACCCCGGTTGAGTGTGTGGTTCCAGCGCAGGTTCCTCACCCGTCCGCAGCGGAAACACTCACCGGGGACGATCGTGCTCGCCATCTGGTCCGGTCAGTCCCCAGCAGGCTTGATGACTGCGCGAGTTGGACGGTTCCGGCTGGGCTTGGACTGCGTGCTGGTGCCGGTGGTGCCGGTCTTGCGTCCGCGCCGCGAGCTGGTGGCGACGTAGGGCTCGATCAGGTCGTTGGGGGTGACGTCGAGGATGTCGCAGAGCGCGGCGAGCAGCCGCATGTTCAACCGCTCCGGCTCGCCGGTGACGATCCGGTAGACCTGGGTCGAGGTCATCACCACGCCCCGGTCGGCCAGCAGCGGCACCAGTTCGGTGGTGGCGTTCATGCCGTGCTCGTTCATGATCTTGCGCAGGTGCCAGTGGTAGGCGACGGTCTTCGTCATCAGCGTGATCCTTCCTCGGTTGCGGTCGGTGGGGTGAACGCGGCGTCCAGGGCGCGGCGCAGGGTGCGGTTGCGGTAGTCGCCCGAGACGCCGGTGTAGAGGGCTGTGGTCGATCCCCACCGGTGCCCGACCTGCTGCTGCACGAACAGCGGGTCGAAGCCGTCCTCG
>JAOATP010000177.1 GCA_030158185.1 Propionicimonas sp. | reverse complement strand
GGCACGGCAGGTTGCCCGAGTGGCCAAAGGGAGCGGTCTGTAAAACCGTCGGCTCAGCCTACGTAGGTTCGAACCCTACACCTGCCACCAGTGCATGGAAGGGCCCCCGGACACGGGGGCCCTTCACGCATTCCCGGCCTTGTCAGAGCGGTTTTCGTCCGGTCATCGTTGTGACGTCCAGAGCTCGCTCCAGCTGGTCGTCGGTCAGCTCCCCGCGCTCGACGTAGCCCAGGTCGCGAGTGGCCTCTGCGATGGTGAGGCCGGCCTTCACTGCGTGCTTGGCGATCTTCGCTGCCGCCTCGTAGCCGATGATCCGGTTCAGGGGAGTGACGATCGCCGGCGACGACTCCGCCAGCGTCCGGCAGCGCTCGACGTCGGCGACGATCCCGTCGATGCAGCGGTCGGCCAGCAGCCGGGAGACGTTGCCGACCAGCGTGATCGACTCCAGCAGGTTGCGGGCCATCACCGGCAGCATCACCAGGAGGTCGAAGTTGCCCTGCGTGCCTGCGAACGTGATCGCCGTGTCGTTGCCGATCACCTGGGCGGCCACCATCACCGTCGCCTCCGGCAGCACCGGGTTCACCTTCCCGGGCATGATCGACGAACCGGGCTGCAGGTCGGGCAGCGAGATCTCCCCGATGCCGGCGCGTGGCCCCGAACCCATCCAGCGCAGGTCGTTGGCGATCTTCACCAGCGACACGGCGACGGTGCGCAGCGCCCCGGAGGCTTCGACGAGGGAATCCTGGGCGGCCTGCGCCTCGAAATGGTTGCGGGCCTCCGTGAACGGGAGGCCGGTGTGCTCCGCAACCAGCGCGATCACCCGCGCGGAGAAGCCGGCCGGCGTGTTGATCCCCGTGCCGACCGCAGTGCCGCCCAGCGGCAGCTCCGAAAGGCGCTGCAGCGTCCCGCGCACCCTGTCGATGCCGTAGCGCACCTGGGTCGCGTACCCGGAGAACTCCTGGCCGAGCGTGATCGGGGTGGCGTCCATCAGGTGGGTCCGACCGGCCTTCACCACGTCCGCGAACTCGGCAGCCTTCGCCTCGAGGGCGACGGCCAGCACCTCGAGGGACGGGACCAGCCCGGCGGTGATCGCCTGCACGGCTGCGATGTGGATCGAGGACGGGAACACATCGTTGGACGACTGCGAGGCATTCACGTGGTCGTTCGGGTGCACCGGCGTCCCCAGCCGGCGTGACGCGAGCGTCGCAACCACCTCGTTGGCGTTCATGTTGGAGGAGGTGCCAGAACCGGTCTGGAACACGTCGATGGGGAACTGGTCGTCATGTCGCCCGTCGATCACCTCGTCTGCCGCAGCCACGATGGCCTCCGACACCGCCGGCGCGAGAACGCCGAGTTCGGAGTTCGCGATCGCTGCGGCGCGCTTGATCTGGGCGAGGGCCGCGATGTGGGGGCCGGCCAGACCGCGTCCGGAGATCGGGAAGTTCTCGACTGCGCGTTGGGTCTGGGCGGCATAGAGGGCTTCGGAGGGCACCCGTACCTCGCCCATAGTGTCGTGCTCGATCCGGAAACCTGTCATCACACTGCTCCCTTCCTCGCCCCCACCCTAGGCGCGCCGCCGGCCGTACAGTGTGGCCATGGCGCCGAGCATGGCCGAGCTGGCCGACAGCATCCTGCTCGCAACCGACGCCATCCCGGCCGGCCAGGTGAGCACCTACGGCGACATCGCGAAGGTCGTCGGCTGCGGCCCGCGGCTGGTGGCACGCGTCCTTGCCGGCAGCGGGGGCCAGGCCTGCTGGTGGCGCGTCGTCCGGTCGAACGGCACCATTGCCGAGCACCTGGTGGGCGAGGCGTCCACGCGGCTCGCCGGAGAAGGGGTCCCGGTCCGTGAGGGACGGGTGGACCTGAAGGTCCACAGGGCTGCCCTCGACTGATCGTCTTCCCCGGCGACCCGCGGACGTAGGCTGCCTCCATGACCGATCTCGGGCACCTGCGCATCGGTACGGCCGACCGTCGTGACGCGGTCGCCCGCATCGAGAGGGCCGCAGCCGAGGGACGCCTGACGCAAGCAGAGGCCTCCGATCGCCTCGCCCGCGTCGAGCCGGCCCTCACCTACGCCGATCTCGACCCGCTGATCGCAGACCTGCCGTCGATCGCGCCACCCGTCGTGCCCCTCGGGTGGGGCGCGGCCAACCGGCTCCCGATCGCCGGCGGCATGTCACGCGAGAAGCGCGAGGGGCGGTGGGAGATCCCGCCGTACCTGCGGGTGAGCGGTGACCTCGGCTCTGTCCGGCTCGACTGCAGGGAGGCGGTCTGCCTCTCGCCGGTCGTCGACATCGAGGTCAGTGCCGGTGCAGGCGGGATCAAGATCATCGTGCCCGACGGGTGGGGCGTCGACTCCGACCTCGTCGGGAAGGGCTGGGGGTCGGTGCGCAACAGCGCCGAGCGGCTGGCCGAGCCGGGCCAGCCCCAACTCGTCCTCCACGGGTCGGCGGGTATGGGCAGCGTCCGGGTACGGCCCGCGACGCGGCGGCGCCGTCGCGAGCGGCGGCGACGGGTGCGCCCCGAGCTCACCACCGGCCCCGCCGTGGTGCCGGGTTGGGTCGAGGAGCACTCCGAAATGCCCAACGCCGACGACCTGCGCTGACCCGCGACGCCCCGTCCGGGGGCCGCAGAAGCGGTGGTCATGCCCGATTTGGGGACCACGCCGCTGGTGGGGTAGTCTCAAGCGCTGTCCGGCCCCTATAGCTCAGTCGGCAGAGCGTCTCCATGGTAAGGAGAAGG
>JAOATP010000176.1 GCA_030158185.1 Propionicimonas sp. | reverse complement strand
AGCTGCAGGACACCTTCGGGTGCAACATGCTGGCGCTGGTGGACGAGGTGCCGCGGACGCTGCGGCTCGACCAGTTCATCACCTACTGGGTGCGCCACCAGATCCAGGTCATCCAGCGGCGCACCGCCTACCGCCTGGACGAGGCGGAGAAGCGCGCCCACCTGGACCGTGGCCTCGTGAAGGCGCTCGACCGGCTGGACGAGGTGCTGGCGCTGATCCGGGCGTCCCGCGACGCGGAGACCGCGCGCGAGCGACTGAAGGACCTGCTGGAGATCGACGACCTGCAGGCGCTGCACATCCTGAACACTCAGCTGCGAAGGCTGGCGGCGATGGAGATCCAGCAGATCAACGACCGGTTGGCCGAGATCGAGCTGCAGATCACCGAGTTCAAGGACATCCTTTCCAAGGTCGAGCGGCAGCGGCAGATCGTCAGCGACGAGCTGGCGGAGATCGTCGACAAGTACGGCGACGAGCGGCGCACGACGATCATCGCTGCGGACGGCGACATGTCGGATGAGGACTTCATCCCCGACGACGACATGGTCGTCACGATCACGCGCGGCGGATACGCCAAGCGGACCCGCACCGACCTGTACCGGACGCAGAAGCGTGGCGGCAAGGGCGTCCGTGGGGCAAGCCTGCGGGTGGACGACGAGGTTGACCACCTGTTCGCGACGACGAGCCACCACTGGATCCTCTTCTTCACGAACCTCGGCCGGGTGTACCGGGCGAAGGTGTGGCAGCTGCCGGAGGCCGGACGCGACGCCAGGGGTGGCCACGTTGCCGGGTTGCTGAGCTTCCTGCCGGAGGAGCGGATCGCCGAGGTGTTGACGCTGCGCACGTATGAGGACGCGCCGTACCTGTTGCTGGCAACGAGGAACGGGCTGGTGAAGAAGACCGAACTGCGGGTCTACGACTCCCCGCGCCAGGCCGGCGTGATCGCGATCAACTTCCGCGAAGAGGGCGACGAGCTGATCGGGGCAGCACTGTGCAGCCCCGACGACGACGTCCTGCTGGTGTCCCGCAAGGGGCAGGCGATCCGTTTCGGAGCGGACGATGACCAGCTGCGTCCGATGGGTCGGGCGACGTCCGGTGTCACCGGCATGAAGTTCCGGAGTGACGACGCGCTGCTGAGCATGTCGATCATCGGTGCGGACATGCCCGAGGACGACCGGTACGTGTTCACGGTGACCGACGGCGGCTTCGCGAAGCGGACGGCGGTGAGCCAGTACCGCCAGCAGGGACGTGGCGGGCTCGGCATCAAGGCCATGAAGCTGAACGAGGACCGCGGGTCCTTGGTGGGTGGTCTTGTCGTGCAGGAGTCCGACGAGGTCATCGCGATCAAGGTGAGCGGCCAGATCACGCGCTCCGCCGTGGCGGAGGTGCCGGCCAAGGGACGCGACACGATGGGCGTGAAGTTCGTCGGGGTGACCGGTGACGACGCCGTTTCGGTGATCGCCATCAACCCCGAGTCGAGCGCTGACGAGGAAGAAAGCGTTCCGGTTGACCCTGACGTGACCGCGGAGGGTACCGTTGAGCCCCAGGAGCCAGAGGCGGCGACAGCTGCCGACCAGCCAACGGCCGAGGAGGAAAAGGGTGACTGACCGACCAGGCACCGCGGGCGAGACCACGACAAGTGGTACCGACGCGCCGCAGTGGCGAGTCGACGGCAACTCAGCCGACCCGACCGGAAAGGGCCTGGACGACACTGTCGTCCGGATGCCCAAGATCACCGACGACTCCCCGGCGCCGGGATTGCCCGAGCCTCCCAAGGCTCAGCCGAAGCCGGCTACCAAGGTGCGGCCGTTCGACCGCGACACGAAGGTGCACACGCCCGCGACGGCCAGGACGCCAGCATCGAAGCCCGCCGTGAAGGCGGCGCCCACGGTCAAGGAGGAAGCCACGGCCATCATCTCTGCGTCCGAGAGGACGGAGACGCCGGCCAAGCCGGCCGGTCCCGCCTTCGAGCCGTTCTCCGCACCGGCGTTCGACTCGGCTCCGGACAGCTTCCTGACCACGGCCACCGCGCCCGCCGTCCCGGTTGCTCCGGTGTCGGCGGCCCCGGCGTCCGGCGTGGCAGCGGCGGCGCCCAAGGCGAAGTCGTCCAGCCTGCGTCGCACGAGGAAGGCGCGCCTGCGCCTATCCCGGGTGGACCCGTGGTCGGTGATGAAGACGTCGTTCCTGTTCTCGATCGCCTTCGGGATCATGTTCTGGATCGCCACGTCGGTGCTCTGGTACGTCATCACGAGCTCCGGGCTGTTCGAGGCCATCAATGCAGCGATCGTGAACATCATCTCGAACCCGGGCAACACGGAGACCTGGCGCATCGAGGACTACATCAACGGCAACAAGGTGCTCGGTATCGCAGCGCTCCTCGCCGTGATCAACGTCGTCATCAGCACCGCGCTCGGCACCCTTGCTGCCTTCCTGTACAACCTCAGCGCCAACATCCTGGGTGGGCTCGAGCTCACCCTTGCCGAGGACTGAGCCACCAAAACGGTCCCTGAGGAGCTTCGTGGTCATGCGAACGCTCCCCAAATCGGTCCCTGAGGAGCTTCGTGAGCTTGCGAACGAAGCGTCACGAAGGGCCGGCGACACGCCTCAAGTTGAGCCTGTCCACCGGAGTCGGTAACCTTCTCTCTTGCGTGTTCCCGCAGATGCGGGCCTATAGCTCAGACGGTTAGAGCGCTGCCCTGATAAGGCAGAGGTCACTGGTTCAAGTCCAGTTAGGCCCACCAGATCTCCATGAGATCCACGCACCCCACT
>JAOATP010000175.1 GCA_030158185.1 Propionicimonas sp. | reverse complement strand
GAGGTCGTGGTTGGGCAGGAACACCCGGGAGGGGTCGACCCGTTCGCGGATGGTCCGCAGCCGCACAAGGGTGTCGCGATCGAAGACGGAGGCCGGGTCGCTGGCCTGTTCGACGAAGTTGAGGACCCGGCGGCCGTTCGACCATGGCTGGAGTGCCGCAACGGACCTGGCGCCATCGGCCACGCCCTTCTCACGGAGCTCTTCTGTGGATGCGTCGGCGAAGAAGTTCCCGATGTAGCCGCCGGGAATCCTTGTCAGGGCGCCGCCGTCCGGGTCGGGACGGCCGAGAGCCCCGCCGAGGTGCCGGATTTCCGCGCTCAGCAGGACGCTGCCGGAGTCCGGGCCGGCACTCTCGGCGAACGCGTCGGCTGCGGCTTCGTCGAAGTCGTCCATCAACAGGTCGGTGGAGACGAACGGGCTCGGCAACTCGGGGTCGAAGTGCAGCCGCGGAATGTCGGCTGCGGGCGTCGGTGAGAACGTGTCGAGGGTCGGTTGCAGCGCCCGGAGTGGGGCGATCATGTCGGCTGCGGTGTCGTCATCGGCGAGGATGGCGCCATCGATGACCACCACCTGCCGCCCGGGGAAGATGTGCTGGTCGCCGGGAACGCGGGTGCGGCCGAGCAGTCGCAGCGCCGTGGTCGCCTCCTCGGCCAGGTTGTGGGTCCAGCGGGCCCACGTGCGACAGACCTCGCCGGTCACAGCCGGGTCGTCCCACAGCAGTACGCCGGCATAGACCTCCCGCAGTGGGAGCAGGCGGAACTCCAGCGCTGTGACCACGCCGAAGCTGCCGCCGCCGCCCCGCAACGCCCAGAACAGGTCTTGCTCGGTGTCGTCGTCCACGCGGTGCAGCGTGCCGTCGGCAAGGACGATGTCGGCCGCCACCAGCTGGTTGCAGGCGAGGCCGTGCTTGCGTGCGTACCACGACACGCCGCCGCCAAGGGTGTAGCCGGCGACGGCGACCGCCGGCCCACTTCCGTGCAGGGCCGCGAGCCCGTGACGTGCTGCCGCCTGCACGACCAGCCGCCATGGCGTGCCGCCGTCGACGCGTGCCACGCGCAGGTCCGGGTCGATCGAGACGCCGCTCAGGCCCGAAAGCCTCATGAGGATCGCATCGTCCAGGCGGCCGGTGAGGGGAGCGGCGCTGTGGCCGGTCGACTGTGGAGCGACCTTGAGGTGTGCGTCGCGAGCTGCCCGGACGACACGCACCACGTCGCTCGTGTTCCTGGGAGATGCGACAGCTGCCGGGCGCTGGGCGATGGCGCGGTTCCACGGCAGTCGTGCCGCCTCATAGCCCGCGTCCTCAGGCAGGAGCACAAGCCCGTCGAGTGCCGCCCTGAGGGCTGCACTCCTCTCGCCGGAACTGGTCACTTCGTACGCCCTTCTCGAGTCCCGCCGTCAACGCGATCTTCATGGTCCGGGCGATGTCGTGGGTACTCAGGCTCGGAACTCCTGGTCAGCCTATGGTTCGTGTTCGTGAACCCCGTGTCCACGCCCCACCCTGCACTTGGTACCGAACTTGGTGTCAGGGATGGGAACCGGTGGTCAGGGGCCCGGGCTCAGCGAGTGTTGACGGGGCCGCGCCGCGGGCCTGCCGTACGCTGCCGTCGTGGTGGTTGAGCTGGGGGAGTGCCAGCGTGTGAGCTTGCCAACGATCAATGGCTGCACATGGTTCTGCCCCGCCACGCGGTCTGTGAGCCCAGTCCGCCACAGATAGTCAGCGTCGCCTGCAGTGTGGAAGGTACCTCATGCCAGGTACGGGATTGCCGCCATCAGTTCCTGCCCATCAGATCGTTGTTGAAGCCGCCTCCCCGGAGGGTGCGGACGGCGCTGTCCGTGCCAGCCTTGTCGAGGCCTGGCTCGCCGACCCGGAGCAGGAGCTTCTGGACACGGTGGCCGCCTGGGCCTACGAGCTGTGCCTGTGGGAGGCCCTGGAGCAGATCTGGATCTTCATCGCAGAGCAGACCTCCGGCTTGTCGCCGAGCACCCTGGAGCTGTTCCGTGCACTGCCGATCGAAGCACGCCGTGCCCGACCGATCCTGACCTGGGCATCCGGCGCAGCAGAATCGCTCCTCGCCGAAGGTCCCCGCCAACAGATGGAGGGATTGTGGCAGCGGCTGTTGCTCGATTCGGCGATGCTTCACGCTGACTGGGCAATCCGACCGGACACCAATGAGGCGGTGGACGCCGGTACGTTCCGCATGATCGGCGAACGGCGCATGCCTGCATCCCAGGCCGGCCAGTCCCTCGACGCTGCCTGGCGCACGAAGGAAGCCGTCGACCAACTCATCGACACACGTTCCCGGGCTGGACTGGGACCCGGACGTACTCCGCAGTCGGTCTTCCGCGCCTTCTCGGCACGTCTGGCCCTGTTCCGCTATGACCCGTCCGCTGCGATCAGTGAAGCTCGGTGGGCCGGGATCCTTTCCAACTGGGAACCCGTCACCGTCATGGCGAAAGGAGTCGAGGCACTTGCGACCTCCATCTCCACAGAGGACGGCCCGGCCCACTATTCCGACCCGCCCCTGACCGGACTCGGCGACGGGCTGGGAGTGCGCGGCCTGCGGGGCATGGGGGAGCTGTACGAGCTCCTCGCCGACGGGCATGAAGCGGTCCGCCGCCTCGACCTCCCCGGCGTCGATCGTGCCCTTTCCCTCGTCACTCCCGAGGCCGCAGCTCTCGCCGGCGTGTGGGCCGTGCGCGTCGCCCTCCAGGCGTGGCGGGACGCACTCTGGGGTGATCTCAGCGCTGGCGCCACCCTGGTCTCGGAAGAGATCCATCGGCTCTCGGTCGATGGGCGCGAGGCTGATGAGCCCCTGGGAAGGGTGCTGCTCAACCGAACCCAGGCCGTACTCCTGGCCAAGGCGGGAGCCTTCACGGCAGCGGCCCGGGTGGCAGAGACCCTTCCCGAAGAGGTCCGACTGGTGTCACTTGCCCGCATCCACCTGTGGGCCGGCCAGTATCCCCAGGCGGTGAAGCTTGCCGACGTCGGGCCGTACCAGCCGGGGCTGGAAATTCTCGCCCGCTACCGGCTTGCCCTGATCCGCGTCGCTGCAGCCGTCCTTCAACGGACTCTCACCGATGACCTCCGCCGCGACGCCATCAGGGAAGTCAGCCGACTCATACAGACCGAGAGGTACATCCACCTGGCGCTTCTCCCCGCCCCTGCCCGTACCGCGCTCCTCGACCTGTGCCGCCCTGAGCTCGGCGAGGCCGACCCGAACCTCCTCCTGCTGCAGGAGCGGCTGGCGGGCCTGAACGACCATTCCAGTCGCGAGGTCCGCCCCTTCCGCCTCACCGAGCGGGAACTCCTGCTCCTGCCCCTCCTGGCCAGCGACGATCCGGTGCCCCTGATCGCAAGGAAGCTCCAGGTGTCGGTCAACACCGTCCGCAAGCAGGTCGTGACCCTGCGGGAGAAGTTCGGCGTGCACTCCAGAGCCGAAATGATTCGCAAGGCGCGCCTCCATGGGGCAATTCCCTGAGACCGATCCGTGCTTGCGGTGGGCGCCGTCAGCGGCGGGACGCCCGCGGACTAGACGAGCTGGGCTCGCTCCAGGAGTTGCTCGCCCCAGCGTCGGGCACGGTCAAGCTCACCGGGGCGCAGCGGGCCGAACTTGCCCGTGACGATGAACCCCTCGGGAGGGGCCACCAGCTGGTAGCCCTTGGCCTGCAGTCCGTCGGCGACGGTAGGGGCGCCCTTGCCGAACGGTCCAGGGACCCGCGTGTCGAAGGCAGCGCACCGCGCTGAACCGACCGGCAGCGCATCCATCCAGGAGCGCACCGACGGGTGGCTCCAGTCCGGGGCGGGCGCGCCCGGTTCCGGGTGCCGGCGGATGCTGCCCCGTGCATGATCGGTGGACAAGTGGAAGGCGAACACGGGGCCGCCAGCCACCACGAGGTCGGCGTCAGCCACCACCTCGGGCAGCGCCTGCGCGGTGGACAGCGCCTGGGCCCCGAGTCCAAGGCCTTGGGCAATCGCTCCAGCGACCGCGGCCGTATTGCCCCACAACGACTCGTAGACGACCACTGCCTTCACGATCCGACCCCTCACTGGCATTCGTGGCCAGCCTAAGGTGGATCGATCCGCACCGCAGGCGATCGGGAGTCCGACGTCGCTGGCCCCGACCCGGGAACCCGAGTCCTGTGGGGTGAACCCGGCTGACGCACACCGCCATGGGACATCAGCCGGGCCGCCCAGTCGCTATCGAGTCCGTGCCACCCCCAGGTGTCTCACGGTGTCATCGACGAGCGCTCAGCACACGGATACTACAGGCCTTGCAGGTGGCCACCGTTCGGGAGGGGTTCCACGCAGGGGGCGCGCCGAGCTGATCAGGAAGGCCATCGCCCACGGCGCGCTTCGCTGAGGGCGCTTCTCGAGCTACTGCATCGCGAATTGCTGCGTCGCGCCCAACCATGTCCTGACACCGGTCCACGCTGCCCCAGGCCGGAGTTCCGCGCCGCCGCGCGAACCGCCATCCGTGAATTGCCACGGGGCGTCTGCCGGATGGCCGCGACCAGACCGACTGGATCCTTATCAAGTTCTTAGGTATAGTTTAGTAATCCAGTACCAAGCAGTTGAGGGTGATTGGGACCAAGGGCGCTAGTAAACCCGCTCTTCCCCCTTCCCGGCAGCCTCGACTGTCGACAAGAGTGGATTCTCAGGACAGGCCCTGGTCGGCACCGGGCAGGCGCAGGTTCTCAGGATCAGGCATCCCCCCACATGTGTTCCCGAAAGGCATCCCCCCAAATGCTGATTTCCCCCCGACGACCTATCCCCATGCCCGCCGGCCACCGAAGCACGGCGAAGCTCCTTACCGCGAGTGCCATGGCCGCTCTCCTCGGCCTCGGCATCGCCGCACCCGTCGAGGCCCAGGCGGCCGACGGTGCCCTCAGCGTCCACAACGGCACCGTCCGTTCGACCACTCGTGCCGGAAACCTCAACGGCAAGGAGGCTGTCCTGAAGGGCAACTCCTCGACGGCCACCCAGTCCGTCAGCGGCACCGGGGCGCTGTACCTGATGGTGCGCGGCACGTCCTGCAAGGGCAGGGCGAAGGTCCGCGTCTACGTTGATACCAAGAAGGTCAAGGACATCTCGGTGTCGTCTGCGAAGAAGTTCACCAGGTACACCGTGAAGAAGTACACCACCGCTGCCACGCGCACGGTGAAGGTGCGCCTGATCAACAACAAGGCCACGAAGAAGTGCAACCGTGACGCGTTCGTCGCCGGCAGCTACATGGGCGGCGCTGCCGTCTCCACCGGCACCGCCAGCACGCCGTCGACCAGCTCGGGCTACGGCGTTCCCGCGGGGACGCAACTGCGGGTCGTCAACGGTGACATGAAGATCACGACCGACGGCACCGTCCTCGATGGCATCGACCTGCGCGGCTACCTCACCGTGGACGCCGACAACGTGACGATCAGGAACAGCGTGATCCGCGGCGGCGCGAAGGCCACATCGACCAAGGCCCTGATCATGGCGTGGCAGAAGCCCAAGAACCTGCAGATCCTGAACTCCACGCTCGTCGCAACCAACAAGAGCATCTACGTCGACGGGATCTCCGGCAGCGGCTACACCGCCGACGGGGTGGAGATCATCAACACGGTGGACGGCACGAAGGTGATCGGGCCGAACGTGACGATCAGGAACTCCTGGTTCCACGGCTCGTACTACTCCAACGTCGACCCGACCCACCCGGACAACCAGACCCACAACGACGGCATCCAGATCGAGGGCGGCTACAACGTCCTCATCGAGAACAACAAGATCGAAGCCTTCCACAACGCTGCGATCCAGGTCACCCAGAACAACCAGGCCACCCACAACGTCACGGTACGGAACAACAAGTTCAGCGGTGGCGGTTGCACCATCAACGTGACCGACAAGGGTGCCGGCGGCAACGGCAAGCCGATCTACTCGTTCGCCCTGACGACGAACGGCTTCGGCCCGGGTGACTTCGGCACCACCTGCCCGATCCGCCTTCCCAAGACCTCGAGCTTCAGCCTGTCCGGCAACTACTGGATGGCGACGGGCAAGGCAGCAGTCCCCAACATGTTCTGAGCTCCACTACCTGACCCGGAGCGGGTCCGGACCGTTCGAGACCGGTCTGGACCAGATGGGGGACGGTTCCGCACTCGGTCCGGACCGAGCGTGGAACCGTCCCCATTTTCGGTCCCCGGCCGCACTCGTCAGCGCTGCGCGTACAGCGGGTGGGGAGACCACCGGTAGACCTGTGCACTGGCAAGGGCCAGCCAGGCGAACTGTGCGAGGACGGCCAGCCACAGCAGTGTGATCCCCACGGGCGACGTTGCGAGCGCTGCTCCGCAGAAGAACCCGAGGACGACCACTGCGCCGAGCGCGAAGGAGACCGTGGCGGAGCGCGGGTCGCCGATACTGCGCGACCACACGCCGTGCGCGACGGACGCCGCGGCGATGGCAACGAAGCCAAGGGCGCCGAACACGAGACCAGCCGAGGTCACCGAGCGCGATTAGTGAGAGGGCGTGCCGGCCCAGGTCGAAGCCCGGTCGGGTCAGCGCGAGCACGAGGCCCACGACGACGTAGAAGGGTCCGGCGACAACGCCCCAGCCCAGCAGGCTGCGCGTGACGGCTGCGGAGCTATCCAGTCCGGCCGCTGGGGCCGTCATTTTGGTCTCCTATACTCGCGAGTGCACTAGTGTACTGAGGCGTACACTAATGTTCACCCAACCCCGGTGACAAGGCAGTATTTCGAGGGAGCCATGATCGAAGTTGAGGATCCGCGGGTCACCCGCTCCCGCGCGCTGATACTTGATGCAGCGACCAGAGTGTTTCTCGCCGAGGGCTACACGGCTGCGACGGTCGACCAGGTGGCGCAGTCGGCCGGCGTCGCGAAGCGGACGATCTACAACCTCTACGCGGACAAGGCTGCACTCTTCCGCGCCACCATCCTGCGGTCGATCGAGATAGCGGACGCCTTCACGTCCACCCTTGTCGACGACGTCCGGACCGTCGTCGACCCGGTGGCCGAGCTTCCCCGCATCGGCGCCCGGCTCGCCGAGGCCGTGCTCACGCAATCGGTGCTCCCGCTGCGCCGGCTCCTCGTGATGGAGTCCCGCGGCTTCCCAGAGCTCGCGGCCGAGTACCGCCAGCGCGCCCCGGACGCCGTCCTGCGCGCCCTCGCAGACCTCTTCGCGGACCTCGGCCGCACCGGCCACCTCGTGATCGACGACCCGGTGGTCGCCGCGGAACACTTCGCCTTCCTCGTGATCGGCGCCGACCTCGACCGCGGGATGCTGGGCCCGCAGCAGCCCGCACCGGGCACGCTCGGCGCCCGGTCCGGCGCCGGCGTCGCCGCCTTCCTGCGGGCCTACGCACCGGACGACCGCGCACGGCGCATCGGCTGGACCGCGCGGTAGGCGTATCAGGGCCGCGGCACCTCTCCTCGGATATGCGGAGGGGGATTCCCATGACCTACCTGCTCAGCTGGGCCGTCACCGGCAGCGACGTGCTCGTCGGGCTCACCGACCCGGCGGACGCGACCAGGGGCATGCATGTCGTAGGGGGACGCCTCGAGCGGGACTGCGAGGGCACCGTGCTGCGGTTCACCCTTCCCTCCGGCGGCGGGGTCCAGACGATGGACGCCCGCCGCGTGAGCAGCACGTCCGCGGCACTGCACCTCACCGCCGAAGGCGACGGCTGGGCGGTGACGGCGTTCGCCGAGGGTTCGGAGGCTCACCTGCGCTGGCTGATCCGCGAAGCACAGCAGGGCATCCGCCGACTCCTGGGCGACCGGTTGCTCGCCACGCCCCAGGCCAGCCGCCGGCTCGCGGAGGTCGCGGCCACCCTGCACTCGCTGATGCTCAGGGCAGCGTTGCTGGCAAAGCCGAACCCCGGCCAGGCCCAGCCTGCGGCCTGACGTCCGGGTTGTCCCCATAGCGCTGGACACCCGAGGCAGGATGGGCGTGAGAACTGATCCGCCACACCGGAACGGCTGGTGGGTTCACGGTGCGTTCCCGGTTCCAGGAAGGTTGAGATGACCATCGCCGATCGTCAGCCCCGCATTCCCGCCGTCGCCGGCTTCGAACCCGTCCGCCGGGCGGTCGTCGTCGGGGCGGGGACGATGGGCGCCGGCATTGCCGCCCACCTCGCCAACTGCGGCATCGAGGTCACGTTGCTCGACAGGGCAGCCGACGGTGAGGACCGCTCGGCGCTGGCGAGGGCAGGCATCGCGAGGCAGCTCGCAACCGGGGGTTTCATGGTGCCGGACTTCGCCGATCGCGTCACTCCGGGCAACGTCGACGACGACCTCGCCGTGTGCGCCGCTGCCGACTGGGTCATCGAGGCCGTCTTCGAGGACCCGGTCGTCAAGCACGCCCTGTACCGCCGCCTCGACACGATCAGGCGCCCGGGCACGCTGGTGTCGTCCAACACCTCCGGCATCCCGGCGCGCGAGCTGGTCTCCGGCCATTCGGTTGCCTTCGCACGCGACTTCACGATCACCCACTTCTTCAACCCGCCCCGCACCATGGAATTGCTGGAGGTCGTCGCCGGCGGCGCAACAGACGCGGCAGTGCGCGCCCGCGTCGTGGCAGCCTGCGACCGCCAGCTGGGGAAGGTCGTCCTCGAATGCCGTGACACCCCTGGCTTCATCGCGAACCGCCTCGGCAGCCACTGGATGGCCGTCGCTGCGCTCGAGGCGTTCCGCGCAGGACTCGACGTCGAGACGGCAGACGCGGTCATGTCGCGTCCCTTCGGCATCCCTCGTACCGGGGTGTTCGGCCTGTTCGACCTGGTCGGCATCAATCTCGTCCCCCTGCTGTGGCCGGTGCTCACGCACGCGCTGCCAGCGACGGACGCCTGCCACGGCTACGACCCCAGCTCCGACCCGGTCTTCGCCCACCTGCTCGCCAACGGCCTGATCGGACGGCTCGGGCCCGGTGGCTTCTACCGTCGGCAGAACCCTGCGGGCGAGAAGGTCGACGAGGTGCTCGACCCCGGATCGCTGGAGTACCGGCAGCGCACCGAGCCGGATGACCCTGCGGCAGCGACGAAGGACATCACCGCACTCCTCGACACCGACAGCGCCGGCGGCCGCTACGCGTGGACGGTGTTCGCCCAGGTGCTCGACTACGCCTGCGCGATCGCAGCAGAGGTCGCCGACGACATCGAGCCCATCGATGCAGCGATGCAGCTTGGCTACGCCTGGGCGAAGGGTCCCTTCGGCCTCGCGGACGCCGTCGGCGCGAGCCGTCTGGTCGAGCGGTACCGTGCGGCCGGCCGGACGGTGCCGGAACTCCTTGCCCGGGCGGCCGAGGTCGGCGGTTTCTACCCCGACCCGGGCTCCGTTCTGGGAACCGACGGCACGCCGCGCTACCGCACACGTGTCGCCGGCGTAGTCACGGTTGCCGAGGCGGAACGCGCGAACGCCCCCCTCGCAGAGAACGACTCGGCAGCCCTCGTCGACCTGGGGGACGGCGTCGCCTGCCTCGCCCTGCGAACCAAGATGAACACCTGCGACTCCGGCGTCATCGACATGGTGGAACGGGCGACCCGGCTCGGCACGGACGGAGCCTTCCGGGCGTTGGTCATCGGCTCCGACCATCCGCGTGCCTTCTCCGCCGGTGCCGATCTCGGCACGTTCGTCAGCCTTCTGGATGCCGGCGACCTCGACGGGCTGCGGACCTTCGCGCGCCGTGGGCAGCAGGCGTTCGAGGCGCTGCGCAGGGCACCGTTCCCCGTCGTCGCAGCTGCTCGCGGCTTCGCTCTCGGCGGCGGCAACGAGCTGATGCTCGCAGCCCACCGCATCGTTGCCCACGCGGAGCTGAAGGCCGGTTTCCCCGAAAGGACCGTCGGGCTCATCCCGTGCTGGGGAGGCGTGACGCAGGCGCTTGCCCGCGCCGCGGACGCCGGCGATCCCGACCCGGCGGCGTCCGCCTTTGCGGTCGCCTCCAGCTGCGACGTGTCGACATCGGCCTGGCAGGCCGCCGACTGGCACCTGCTCCGCGGGACGGACGAGGTGGTCGCGTCCGCCCGCCGCGTGCTGGCTGAGGCCAAGGCTGTTGCGCTGGAGCTGCTCGCAGCAGGGACCACGTCCCCCGAGCCCGTCCCCCTGCCGCTCCACGACCCGACGGTCGGCGCCCTCGACGCAGCCTGGGCCGAAGCTTCCGAGACCGACCGGCGCATCGTCGCGCGGCTGGCCGCCGTGCTGACCGGAGCCCGGCCGGGGGAGACCGCGACGGAGGCGGACATCCTCGAAAGGGAGATCGACGCTGCGCTCGACCTCCTGCCACAGCCCTCCAGCCAGGCGAGGGTGCGCCACCTCCTTGCCACCAACCGTCCGCTGGCCAACTGAGAGGCCGAGATGGCCCTTCCCGCCGCGCTCGCCGGACGCCTGCGCCTGCCGGTTGTCGCAGCCCCGATGTTCCTCGTGTCCGGCCCTGACCTGGTGATCGCTGCGTGCCGGGCCGGCGTCCTCGGCACGTTCCCCGCCCTGAACCAGCGCACGACCGAAGGCCTGGGGGAGTGGCTGCACGTGATCGAGGCTGCGCTCACGCCCGCCGACGCCCCGTACGGCGTCAACCTGATCGTGCACCGGACGAACGCACGGCTGGCCGCCGACCTCGCGGTTGTCGTCGCCCACCGGGTGCCCGTGGTGATCACGAGCCTCGGGGCAGCTTCGGAGGTGGTGGCTGCCGTCCACTCCTACGGCGGCGTTGTCTTCCACGACGTCACAACGGCTGCCCATGCCCGCAAGGCCGCCGAGGCCGGGGTCGACGGCCTGATCCTCGTTGCCGCGGGCGCCGGCGGGCATGGCGGGTCCCTCAGCCCGTTCGCGCTGATGGCCGAGGTGCGGCGCAGCTTCGGTGGCACGATCCTGCTGGCCGGCGCCATCTCCTCCGGTGCCGACGTGCTCGCAGCGCGCGCGATGGGGGCAGACCTCGCCTACCTCGGGACGCGCTTCGTCGCGACGGCCGAGTCGCTGGCCAGCGACGCCTACCGCGACCAGGTGGTCACGGCCGGCGCCGCAGACATCGTCCACACCGCAAGCGTGAGCACGATCCCGGCGAACTTCCTGCGTCGCAGCCTCGAGCTGGCAGGACTCGATCCGGACGCACCCGCAGGACCCGTGGACCTGGGACACCTGACCAGACCGTCGCAGGCGGACGCGAAGGCGTGGCGCGACATCTGGTCGGCGGGGCACGGCGTCGCCGGTATCGACGCCGTGCTGCCCGTGGCGGACCTCGTCGACCGATTGTCCAGGGAGTACGACGCTGCCCGCGTGCGGCTCCTCGCAGAAGGCTGAAGGCGCAGGCGTAACGCAGAACGTCCCCCTGCCACGCCGCGCGGCAGGGGGACGTCGTCTCTGGGTGCGGAAGCACAGAGCCGGGATGTCGAGACCCGGTGGGGGGATACCTGGTCTCGATCCCGGCTCGTTGTGCCGAAGGCCGTGGGGGGGTGACTGCCTTCGAGCCAGATCGGAGTCATGCAGCGGGGGGTGCCTCGTCGGTATGGAACTCAGGTGGGGAAAGACGCCTGACTCGGCACTGCATGATTCAGATCCGTTGAGGATTCGGCTGCCTGGCTGGTGG
>JAOATP010000174.1:30268-42262 GCA_030158185.1 Propionicimonas sp. | reverse complement strand
ACTCGGCGGTGGTCACGGGCCGCCACGGCCCGGTCACCGGCGTCCCGGGGTCGCGCACCTCGAACGCGACATGGTCGGGCGCCTCCGCGAGCCGTGCGAGCAGCAGGTCGGTGGCATTGCGGAACACTCCAGCCGGCGCCAGGAGTGGCGTGCACACTTCATGCAGCGGCCCTGGTCCCTCCGGCGGCATCGGCGTGCGACGCGCCTGCGTTGTCATTGGCGGCTCTTCCCTTCTGCTCCATCTTGGTGTGTCTTGGGCAACATCGCTCACTCCGCGCCGAAGTTGGTGGGATCGTCTAGCTGAACCGGTTCGTGTGAACCGGTCACACAGGGGAGATGAATCGGGATGACGAAGGCTGAACGCCAATCGCTGGCCGCGGTGCCGCTGGTGGTCCTGCTCGCAGCCGCCCTGGCCGCGGCGGGTAGCCAGGGAGGTGCAACCGTGGGCGGCATCCCGGTGTTCGCCGTCGCGGTGGCGGTCGCCTTCATCCTCCAGTGGCTGGTCCTCGTGCCGTCCTACCTCGCCCGCACCGAGCGATTCTTCGACCTCACCGGCAGCCTCACCTACATCACGGTGACCATCGGGGTGCTGCTGCTCGCCGGCGGCTGGGACGCCCGCCGGGTACTGCTCGCCGTCCTCGTGCTCGTGTGGGCCGTCCGCCTGGGTACCTTCCTGTTCGGGCGGGTGAACCGGAGCGGCACCGACGACCGGTTCGACGAGATCAAGGGCTCGTTCCCCCGGTTCCTCGCAGTGTGGACGATCCAGGGCCTGTGGGTCAGCGTGACCGCAGCGGCGGCGTGGATCGCGATCAGCGCGACGCGGCAGGTCGACATCGACGTCTTCGCCGTGGTCGGCTTCCTCCTCTGGTCCGCCGGCTTCGCTGTCGAGGTCATCGCCGACAGGCAGAAGAGCCGCTTCCGCGCCGACCCCGCCCACCGGGGAAAGTTCATCTCCACCGGGTTGTGGTCACGCTCGCGCCACCCCAACTATTTCGGGGAGATCCTGCTGTGGACCGGCGTCGCAGTGATCGCAGTTCCGGTGCTTCAGGGGTGGCAGTGGGTGGGGATGATCTCGCCGGTGTTCGTGGCGGTGCTGATCACCCGGGTGAGCGGCGTCCCGCTGCTCGAGGCGAAGGCGGACGCGAAGTGGGGCGGTCAGCCCGACTACGAGGAGTACAAGCGGACCACCCCGGTGCTGGTGCCACGCCTGCGCTGACGGAGGTCGGCGGCCCTGGTTCCCCCACACTCGGAGGGCGGAGCCCCGGGGCTTGAAGCCCCGGGGCTCTGCTTCACACGGTTCAGAGGTTGACCGGCCGGAGCACCCTGGTGATGCCGTGGGCGACCTGCTTGTTGCCCTCGTTGATGTCGGTCTGCCACGGGTTCACCCGGGGGTTGTAGTCGTTGCGGTCGAGGTCGATCAGGACGATCGTGGGGACATTCCTGCCCTGGACGTCCACCTTGATCGACTTGCCCGGAAGCGCTGTTGCCAGCTTGGCTCCGTCGGCCTTGAGGGCATCCTTGGCCATGATGGGGCCGCCGGCAACGACGTGGTAGAGGAGGACCTTCTCGATCGCGTCGATGCCCAGCTTCTTCACGAGCCTGTCGAAGACACCCTTCTCGGTGCTGTACCACTTGTGGCTGATGTCGTGGGCCAGGAGCCGGAAGGCACGGTCGTTCGGGATGAAGGCGGTGAGCGCAACGGATCCGTCGGTGAGCAGCTTCACGTTGCTGTCGGGCTTGGCTGCCAGGACGCCGAGGACGGCCTGGGTGACGATGTCGTAGTCGTACCAGTTGTTGTCGAAGGTGCCGTTGCCGTCAGCGGTGAGGACGGCGGCGAGGCTCTGCTCGGCGGGGGCTGCCTGGGCGGGGGCGACGGCCAGACCGGTGGCCAGGGCGCCGGTGAAGAGCACTGCGGTGAGTTGGGCGAGGGTGCGTCGGAGCTTCATCGGGATTCCTTTCGTGGAAGGTTTGTATAAAGATTGTGCAGACTGCGTGTAGCCGTTGTCAAGGGATGTGTCGAAGGTTCTCCTGGAGTGCCTACGCAAGGACCGCGGGGGGCTGCACGCCGATGGTCGGCGATCCGCAGTGCACGTTCGATGAGCACACGGGCTGGCCGGTCCATTGAGCCGACCGGGTCGACCCTGCCCACAGGCTGGCTCACAACGGGTTCACGATCCGGTAGGGACCGGCGTCAGCTCAGGCAGTCCTTGCGGGCCAGTACGGGTGCCGTCACCCCACCGGATCGGGGTGAACACGGGGCGTGGAGAGGGTGTCGGCAAGCCAGCCGGCGGCCTCGGCCAGGGTTGCGCCCGGAAGGGACTGCTCGGGGGTGGCGCCGGGGCCACCGATGTAGACGGCCACAGGTGGTGCTGTCTCGCGCAGCGCCTTGACGATGTCGGTCGCGGCAGCGGTGTCCCTCGTGCGCGGTGCACCGATGACGACAGCATCGGGGTGGACCGTACCGACCGCCTGGATCCAGCTGGGGCCGGGGAGGTCAGGGCCAAGGTAGGTGACCCGGAGGCCCGCGCGTCGCAGCATGGTCGCGAAGGCAAGGGTCGCGATCTCATGGGTGGCGCCGGGGGCGAGTCCGGTGATGACGTGGCGGCCGCCTCGGGCGTGCCCGGCAGCAGCGAAGGCGGCGGTGAGCCGGCGCATCACGGCGGCGCTGATGAAGTGCTCCTGGGCGATGTCGAGGTGCCCTTCGACCCAGGCCTGCCCGACCGGGACGAGGGCGGCCATCAGCCACTCGTCGATCACATACTCGAACCCTGCCGCCGAGAAGGCGGCGTCCAGAGTGTCCTCGAGGGCACGGGAGTCATAGCCGCGCGAGGCCGCGATCAGCGCCGCGGGATCAGGCAGCCCAGCATGCGCATCGCCGGGTCGGGTGAGTGCGCGTGCGGGCGTGGACCGCCCCGACAGGAGCTGCTCGGCGGCCTGGGCGGGTTGCATACCGGCCGCGACCAGATCCGCCATGGCCTGCAGCATGTCCAGATCGTTGTCGTCGTAGAGGCGGTAGCCGCCCTCCGAGCGGGAGGGGTGGACGATGCCGTAGCGCTGCTCCCAGGCACGCAAGGTGCCGGGCGCAAGCCCGAGCCGCTCCGAGACCCATCTGACCGTGTGCATCCGACCCCCTCGGTAGACATTCTACAAACCTTCGACACGCGCTTGACATTCGCGACACGCCCTCTGCACAATCATTACACAAACATTCCACGAAAGGTTCCAACGATGACCGACTCTCCCGAAGCCACCGCTGACATCGTCGACACCGCCGTCGCGGCAGGCGCGTTCACAACGCTGGCTGCAGCGCTCACCGCCGCCGGCCTGGTCGACACCCTGAAGGGCCCCGGTCCGTTCACGGTGTTCGCCCCCACCGACGCCGCCTTCGCGAAGCTTCCCGCGGGGACCGTCGAGGCTCTCCTGGAGGACCCCACCGGCCAGCTCTCCCAGATCCTCACCTACCACGTAGTGCTCGGTGAAGTCATGGCAGCCACCGTGGTCACCCTGGATGGCCAGAAGGTGAAGACCGTCCAGGGCGCGGAACTCACCGTCGAGGTCGCCGGCGACCAGGTCGCCCTGGTCGACGCGGCAGGCAACCACGTCAACGTGATCACCACCGACGTCGTAGCCAGCAACGGTGTCATCCACGTCGTCGACGCCGTCCTGCTCCCCACCGCCTGACCCCAGCATTCCCAACGCCCCGGCGGGTCCGTCATCGGACTTGCCGGGGCACTCCACATCCGGGCTGCCCACCCCGTAGTTTCGTTCTGAGCACCAAGGGCACACACCACGAGCCAGGAGAGCTTCAATGCAGGCACAGACAGTCACGATGAAGGGACCGACAGCCAAGAGGTCGGTGAAGGCACTGGTCGCCATCACCTACGTGGCCATGATCGCGGTGAACGTGCTCGCCAACGCCCTCCCCATCAACGGAAGGACCACCGGCGCAATCTCCGACGCCTACCAGAACCTGTTCGCCCCGGCCGGCCTGACGTTCGCCATCTGGGGCGTCATCTACCTCCTGCTCGGCGCGCACGTGCTCTACCAGCTCGGCCTGTTCCACAGCTCTCACGGCAAAGGCGGAGACGGGGAGCCCCGTCGGGTCGCGCTGCTGGAACGCGTAGGGGTGCTGTTCTCCTTGTCGTCACTGGCCAACGTCGCGTGGATCCTGTCCTGGCATTACGACCTCATCGGAGTCTCCACACTGCTGCTCGCGACGATGCTCGTGCTCCTCATCCTGATCACCCGGACGATCCTGGCCGCGGATCTCTCCCCCCGCGACCGGGCGTTCGTCCGGCTTCCGTTCAGCGTGTACTTCGGCTGGATCACCGTCGCCACGATCGCGAACATCACCGTCTGGCTGGTGAGTATCGGCTGGGACGGCTTCGGGATCGCCGATTCCACCTTGGCCGTGGCAATCATCGCGGTGGGTGCGCTGATCGGCACCGCCGTCGTCCTCCGCGACCGTGACATCGCCTACGGGCTCGTCCTCGTCTGGGCCTACCTCGGCATCTGGATCAAACACGCCTCGGACTCCGGCTTCCAGGGGGCCTACCCAGCAGTGATAGCCACCGCGCTCGTCGGAGTCGCCGCCTTCGTCGTCGCGGGGACGGCTGTCGCTGTCCAGCGTCGCCGCTCCAAATACTCGCTCAAGGTGGCGGCATGACCGAGCGGCAGGGCTACGACGTTCTCACACGATTCCCGGGCTTCGAACTCCGTCGGTACCCCGGACACCTGGTGGCCGAGGTTGAGGTGGACAGCTCGTTCACCGACGCCGGCAACCAGGCTTTCGGGCTGCTCGTCGCCTTCATCTCGGGCCGGAACAGCACACGCGGCAAAGTCGCCATGACCGCGCCGGTCCTGCAGGAACAGGCATCGACACGGATCGCAATGACCTCGCCCGTCGTCCAGGAATCCGGCGGGGAGCCCGGCCGACACGTGGTCGCTTTCGTGATGCCAGCCGAGTTCACTGTCGACACCCTGCCAACACCGTCCGACCCGCGCATCAGGGTCCGAGAGATCCCCACCCAGCTGGCCGCCGCCAGTACCTTCACCGGTCGCTGGTCGGAGCGGATCTACTCCGAGCAGCTTGCCGAACTCCTCAGCGCCGCGTCGCAGGCTGGCCTCGAGTTCATCGGGCAGCCGCGGTTCGCCCGCTTCGACCCGCCCTGGACCCCCTGGTTCCTGCGTCACAACGAGGTCGTGCAGCCCGTGGCCACCGATCCCGTGCATGCCAGCCCACCCGCGTGAGGTGTTGGCTGTCAGGCCTCTGCGGGATGTTTGGGGAGGATGCCTGCGGGCCGCCGTCGTCCCGCGTAGCGTTGGAAATGCGCTCCACCGAAGGTAGGTAGGCGGAAATGATAGCTACCGAGTTCCGGGTCGACATTCCGCTGTGGGTCGTGTCCGAAGTGGAGGCCGCGGGACGCGTGTTGCCGACCCTCGAGCAACGAATGGCTCTTGTCAACCGCCTTGCGGACCGCAACTTCCGCGAAGGCGGAGGCGGCCCATTCGCCGCGATCGTCGTTGAGCAGGCCACTGGGCGGCTCATCTCCGCAGGGGTGAATCGCGTCCTTGCCTCCCACCTTTCGGTCAGCCACGCCGAGGTGGTCGCGCTCAGCCTTGCCCAGTGCACACGCGGCACGTGGGATCTCGGCGCGAGCGGTGCACCCCGAACCGAACTCGTGGTCAATTGGCGTCCCTGCCTTCAATGCTGTGGGGCAGCGCTGTGGGCCGGCGTGTCGCATCTTGTCATTCCCGACGACTCCGACCAGATGGAGGGAATCACAGGTTTCGATGAAGGCCCGGTCGGCGAAGAGTGGATCAGCCAGTTCGAGGCGCGCGGAATATCGGTCACGAAAGGCATCGGAGTAAGCGAGGCGATCCAGGTCTTCCAGAACTACGCCGAGCATGTCGCCAAGGGGTGCGCGGTGCTCTACAACGCACGCGGCACCGGGACGAACGCGTAGGCCCCGAAACACCCATCGGCGTCAGTACAGGACGTTCCACTCGATGCTCGCCATGGGGCCCAGATCCGCGCAGCCGGCGCCGACGGACGACAATGTGGCACATGGATGCCAACCGACCCGCGCTCGCGGTGTCGCGCCGAAGGGTGATCACCCTCGCTGCCGCAGCAGCGCTGGGTGCGGCACTGGCACCGGGCACTTTCCGCCTGCTCCTATCGGGATTCTCGGCACTGCCGCCAGCCACCACCGCCCCACCCGGATTCCGGTTTCTCGACTCGCCGGAGTTCGGGATTCGGGTTGCGATCCCCGCCGACCTCGTCCCGGTTCGGGCCTGGGACCTCATGCTCGAGGGCGAGGCCGGAGACATCCTGCGTGAACTGGCCCAACGCACCCTGGTGGCGACCGACGATTGCCTCGACGACCAACTCACCAGCGTCGATGTTCTCGCGGTCGCCGACGACGGAGCGAGCGTCAACGTGATGCGAATCGACTCCGGCGACGTACCGACGTCCGCGAGCCTCGCCCGAGAGGCCGAGGCGCTCCAGTTGGCCGACGTCGTATTCGGCCATGTGGAAACCGTGTTCGGTCCCGCGACGACCATGCGCAGCACGGTGACGCTACTCGACGGCGAACTCACCGTCCCGGGATACGTGTTGTGGACCAGGAACAACCGTGGAGTCTTCAGCATCCAGGTCACGGCCGAGACCGACGAGGTGGTCGATGCTCTCTACGCCATCGTGTTGCGGACACT
Source organism: Propionicimonas sp. (assembly GCA_030158185.1). Lineage (GTDB taxonomy): Bacteria > Actinomycetota > Actinomycetes > Propionibacteriales > Propionibacteriaceae > Propionicimonas. The sequence continues at coordinate 35,548 of JAOATP010000174.1, read as the reverse complement.
CCAGCCGATCCCAACCAACCTGTCCGGTCAAGACAGCTAGACCTGGCTCGATGACTCCTGCTCGGTGGGTTGGTCGACGTCGAGGCCCGTGGAGAGTTCGAGAAGGGCGCTGGCCTGGTGGACGAGCGTGTGGCCCTTCTGGGTGATGGCTTCGACGGCATCGGCGCCGGCGACCCACCGGGCTGGAGCCTCGTCCAGCTGGGCAACCTTGATCAGGCCGGCGGCCAGCTTGGCGGGGTCACCGGCCTGCGTGCCGTTCATCGACTTCCACATCTCGATGGTTTCGGCGGTGTCGGCGTAGTCCTCGATGACGAGCTCGGGCCAGAAGGTCGATGCGCCCTCGACGAGCAGTTCGGTGCGGAAGAAGCCCGGCTCCACCGCGGTCGCCTTGATGCCGAACGGCTTGAGTTCCTCCCGCAGGCCTTCCATCCAGCCCTCGAGGGCGAACTTCGAGGCTGCGTAGGCGGTGCCGAAGGGGCTGCTCGACACCACTCCTGCGGTGGAGGTGATGGTGATCACGTGCCCTGAGCGCTGCCGGCGCATGATCGGCAGGACTGCACGGGTCAGGTTCAGTGGCCCGAAGAAGTTCGTCTCCATCTGGGCCCGGAACTGCTCGGGGCTGACCTCCTCGAAGGAGCCGGCCTGGAAGATCCCGGCGTTGTTCACCAGGACGTCGATCCCGCCGAACCGCTCCACCGCCGCCTCGACCGCGGCTGACACCGAGGCGGGGTCGGTGATGTCCAGATCCACGGTGAACAGGTTCTCGTGGTCCCCGACGGCGGCGGCCGCCAAGGCAGCGTCCCGTGCCGTGGCCACCACTTGATAGCCGGCGTCCAGGGCGGCGCGGGCGATGTCGACGCCCATGCCGCGCCCCGCACCGGTGATGAGCCAGACCAATGCTTCACTCATCGTTCTGTCCTCCTGACCTCAGTGGGCCTCGTCGTTGCGTCTGCGCGGGCCGGGGCGTTCACAGGTTGGTCTGGGCTTCCAGGAAATCGGGGTAGCGCCCGCCCTCGATCTCGATTGCATCGGACGCGGCAGTGAGTGCGGCAACGTCCGCAGCCGTGAGCTCAACGTCGGCTGCTGCGGCGTTCTCCGCGAGACGGTGCGGCTTGGTGGTGCCCGGGATGGGCACGATCCACGGCTGCTGGGCGAGCAGCCAGGCCAGGGCCACCTGACCCGGCGTTGCGCCCTTGGCCGCGGCGACCTTCTTGACCTGCTCGACGAGGGCGAGGTTCCTGGCAAGGGCGTCCGGAGCGAACCGGGGGATCTGCGCGCGCAGGTCGCCGCCCTGCTCAAACGTCGTCGAGGTGTCGACGGTGCCGGTGAGGAAGCCCTTGCCGAGCGGGCTGAACGGGACGAACCCGATGCCGAGTTCGGCGCAGGCGGCCAGGACGCCTTCCTCAGGACGCCGCCACCACAGGGAGTACTCGCTCTGGACGGCGGTCACCGGGGTGACGGCGTGCGCGCGCCGGATGGTGGCCTCGGCTGCTTCCGACATGCCCCAGTGCCTGATCTTCCCGGCGCGGATGAGGTCGCCGAGGGCGCCGGCGAACTCCTCGATCGGCGCTTCCGGGTTGACCCGGTGCTGGTAGTAGAGGTCGATGACGTCGACACCGAGCCGCTTCAGCGAGCCTTCGACAGCGCCGGCGACCTCGTGCGGCAGGAGCATGCGTCCACGCGCCTTGCGTTCGGCCGGGTCGATGTCCTGGGCGAACTTGGTGGCGATCACCACCTGGTCGCGGAGGGGGGCGAGCGCCTCACCGACGAGTTCCTCGTTGGCGTGCGGTCCGTAGATCTCGGCGGTGTCGAAGAACGTGACGCCCAGCTCGACTGCGCCACGGATCATGGCGATCATGTCGCCGCGGTCGGGGTGCTGGCTGTAGCCGCCGGTGGTGGTCATACAGCCCAGCCCGATGGCCGATACCTCAAGGCCTTGTCCGAGTGTGCGGGTATGCATGTCGATCCTTTCGTTGCTTCTCAGGGGGTCGTGCGGACGGGTGCTGCCGTCCACGAAGCGAGCAGGGCCAGTGCCTCCGCCGTGCGTGAGGCCGGCTCGGCGGCGTAGATGGTCAGGGTCAGGCCGGGATCGGAGATCATGTCGACGCTCTCGTAGGCCAGATCGAGGTCACCGACCACGGGGTGGTGGAACCGCTTGCTCCCGGCGCCGTGCAGGCGTACCTCGTGGCTGCTCCACCGTCGGCGGAACTCGTCGCTCAGGGTGGACAGCTCGCCGACGAGGTCCTGGAGCTGCCGGTCGTGGGGGTCGCGTCCTGCCTCCGTGCGCAGGATCGCCACACCGATGTCGGCGGCGGTGTCCCACTGCGGGTAGAAGGCGTGCGAGTCCTCGTCAAGGAACGTGTAGCGGGCGAAGTTCGGCACGCCGGCCGGCGTCCGCTCGTACAGCGAGGAGTGCATGGCCCGGCCGAGAGGGTTCGCGGCCAGCAGGTCCATCCGACCGTTGCGGATGATGGCGGGACCCCCGGTGATCGCGTCCAGCACCCACTGCAGGCTCGGGCGAGGTGTCCATGGGCGAGCGGAGCCACGCCGGGGCCGCAGCAGCACACCGGTGCCTTCGGAGGTCTCCGCCAGGTGCAGCAGGTGGGCCCGCTCCGCTTCGTCAAGCCTGAGCGCACGGGCGATGGCGTGCAGGATCGACGGGCTCACGCCGGCGAACCCGCCCCGCTCGATCTTGGAGTAGTACTCCACGCTCACCCCGGCCAGCGATGCGACTTCGCTGCGACGCAGGCCGGGGACCCGTCGCCGGCCGGCGTCGGGCAGCCCGACATCGTGCGGGGAGAGCTTGGCCCGGCGCGAGATGAGGAACTCGCGCACCTCGGCTCGGTTGTCCATGCCTTCCACGGTAAGCCCGGGCCGGTTCGTTAGGCACACCCTGCCAGTACACCTCTCCAGCGGGACTCCCTCACGCAGGCGGCGGCTGGTCGAATGGTCCCCATGGATCCCACAGCGTCAAGGATCAGGGCCATGACCTCCGACCCCGGCTCGCTGTCGATCCCCGCGGAGGGGCACGACCGGCTGACCAGGGCGATCCTGGCAACCGTGGTGTTCGTCGGCGGGATTGCACCGCTCGCCACGGACATGTATGTGCCAGCCTTCCCGCTGGTGGCCGCAGACCTGCACGCGAGCGCGACACAGGTGCAGCTCTCCTTGTCCACCTTCTTCGTCGGCATGGCGCTGGGCCAGCTCATCGGCGGCCCCATCTCCGATCAGCGTGGGCGCCGCAGACCCCTGCTCGGCGCGCTGCTCGTCCTGGCGATCGCATCGCTGGTGTGTGCGTGGAGCCCCTCGATCGCGATCATGCTGGCAGCGCGGTTCGTGCAGGGATTCGCCGGCGGCTGGGCAATGGTGGTCGCTCGCGCGATCGTTGTCGACCTCGCCACCGGCGTCCATCTTGTGCGGTCGCTGAACGTGGTCGCGGGGGTGGGCGGGATCGCACCCGTCGTGGGACCCCTGCTGGGTGGAATGATCCTGCTGCTGTGGCACTGGCGGGTGTCATTCCTCTTCCTGGCGGCCTTCGCCGCGGTGATGACAATGGCCGTCGCACTCGTCGTTCCCGAGACCCTCCCGGCTGGTCGCCGCCACGCGGGGGGATTGAAGGAGCTCAGGCACGCGGCACGCCAGGTCCTCGGACGGCCGAGGTTCGTCGCCTACCTCGTGGTGATGGCCTTCTCGATGGGAGTGACGTTCGCCTACGTCGCGACCTCGGCGTTCATCCTGCAGTCGATGAACGGGCTCACGCCGATGATGTACTCGATCCTGTTCGCCGCGAACGCGGTCGGACTGGCCCTGGCCACCTTGGCAGCCGGACGGATGGCCGGCCGAGTGCCGACCCGGACGGTGATCACCATCGGACTGGCCGCCACCGGCGCCGCCGGGCTCCTGCTCCTTGCCGGGGCCATGGTCGGCATGCCCCTGTGGGTGGCAATCGTCGGCTTCTTCGCCCTGATGAGCGCCCAGGGGCTCGTCGGTGCCAACGCCGGCGCGCTCGCCTCGAACGAGGTTCCCGAACACCCAGGAACCGGATCAGCGGTGCTCGGCTTCCTGCAGTGGTGCATGGCCGGAGTCATCGCCCCGCTCGCCGGCCTCGGCGGCGACCGGACCGCCGTCCCGATGGCCGTGATCATCCTCGTCCTCACCGTGGCGTCACTCGCGGCGATGGCGCTGACCCGCACCTCGCCGCGGCCGCTGCCCATCCATTGACCTCAGAGCTTCACCAAGGAAAGGAACACCATCATGCGAGCAGTCCTGCTGCACGGCGCCAAGGACGTCCGCGTCGACCAGGTGCCGATGCCCCGCATCGTCGAGGACGGTGATGCGATCATCAAGCTCGCCGCCGCCTGCGTCTGTGGCTCCGACCTGTGGGGCTATCGCGGCATCGACCCGATCACCACACCGGTCTCGGCCGGCCACGAGTACTGCGGCGTCGTGCAGGAGGTTGGGGCGAGCGTGAGGAACGTCAAGCCGGGCGACTTCGTCGTCGGCTCGTTCTTCGCCTCCGACAACACCTGCGAGATCTGCCGCTCCGGGTACCAGAGCGGGTGCCTCAATCGCCTCCCCATGGGTGCGGAGAACTGCCAGGCCGAATACGTTCGCGTCCCGCTCGCCGACGGCACCCTCGTCGCCACCCCGACCATGCCGGACCCTGACCTGATCCCCAGCCTCCTTGCCTGCTCCGACGTGCTCGGCACCGGCTGGTTCGCCGCCAAGGCCGCCGAAGTGGGCCCCGGCAAGACCGTTGCCGTGATCGGCGACGGGGCCGTCGGCCTCCTCGCCGTGCTGTCGGCCAAGCTCCTGGGCGCCGAACGCATCATCGCGATGAGCCGCCACGAATCCCGCCAGCAGCTGGCCATCGAGTTCGGCGCCACCGACATCGTCACCGAACGGGGTGACGAGGGCGTCGCCCGCATCAAGGAACTCACCGGCGGCCTGGGCGTCCACAGCGCCCTCGAAGCGGTCGGCACGCAGGAGTCGATGATGCAGGCCATCCGCTCCACCCGGCGCGGCGGCCACGTCGGCTACGTCGGCGTCTCCCACGACGTCAACCTGCCCGGACTCGAATTGTTCTTCTCCCACGTCCACCTCCACGGCGGCCCTGCGCCCGTCCGCGACTACCTGCCCGACCTCATCGGCCGTGTCATGAACCGGGAGATCAACCCGGGACGGGTCTTCGACCTCGAGCTGCCCTTCGACCAGGCGGCCGAGGCCTACCGCGCCATGGACGAACGCCGCGCCATCAAGGCACTACTGAGGTTCTGAACC
>JAOATP010000174.1:0-30168 GCA_030158185.1 Propionicimonas sp. | reverse complement strand
AGGAAGAATCGTGGAACGGATCCCCGCAACCTCGACCACCAAGGCCACGGCCGACTGGTTCACCGGTGACGTCTACTACGACGTGATCGCGCGCGGCGAAGAGCCGTCACGCATCCGGGTCAACACCGTGCGCTTCACCCCCGGGGCGCGCACCGCCTGGCACCACCACGCCTGCGGCCAGACCCTGCACGTCACCGACGGCGTCGGCCTGGTCGTCACCGCCGACGAGGTCATCGTGATGCGCCCCGGCGACACCGTGTGGACACCACCCGGCGAACGGCACTGGCACGGAGCAGCACCGGCGGACTTCATGACACACCTCGCCATGTGGGAAGCGCCCGACCCGGCGGCTGGGCTCGCAGAGACCACCTGGGGCGATCACGTCACCGACGCCGAATACGACGCAGCTGCCGCAAGCCTCTGAGACGGCCCTGACGACCCTGACGACCGACGTGGCAGCCGCCGGGGAACACGAGCACGTCGGCGGAAGGAATCTGCACCCAGATTCTGCCAGCGCGGTCCGCACCCGCCCGTGGCGACCATCTGGCAGCAGATTCGTTTCATATGGAGCGGCGGCCACCTGGTAGGTGGTCATCAACTCGATGGACCGCGGCACCACCGGGTCGAGGCCAGCGAGGTCCAGGTCCTGCAACCCCCGCGCAACAGGACTCGGCCCGAAGGGCCTCCGAGGCCCGTTCTCGAGCCCCTGCGTCTGGGCTCCAAGAACCGACCCCGCCGCACTCCGGTCTCGAACCAGCGATGCAACCCGCACCTAGGCTGGGGGTGTGTGGACCCGGCTGGTGTCAGCGATCGCCGCACTGGCCGCTGTCTTCAGCGTGTGGTGGGTCGCCCTGCACGACGAATCCCGCTCGTTGGGCGACGTCGCCGTCCTCGTCGTTGCCAACCCTCCGTCGGGGTCCGTCGAGGACTCGGCGACGGGCGTCCCCGGTTCCCCGGGACATGATCCCTGCACCGGGATCTCGGCGGCCTTGTCGCCGTCCGAGGTGGAGTGGTCCTCGGCCGTCCAGCCCAACGGCGTGCGCGCGTGCCGCTGGGTCAAGAGCTGGCGCATGGCGGACCTGGCGCGGCTGTCCCTGCCGGGCGAACCACGCGTGGACGCGCACTCTGGCACCATCTCGGTGACGCTCGACCCATTGCCGCCCGAACAGAGGGTGGGCATCACCACTTTCGACGTGACGATCTCCTTCCCCGGCGAGATCCTGTCCTCCTCCGGCGCGGGCGCGGTGTCCGGCTCGACGGTCGGCTGGTCCAACCCCGCGGACTACTTCGCCGGCGTCGGGCTGTCCGCCAGTGGCCGGGATCGCCCGCTGCTCATCGGGCTCCTGCCCTGGCTGGCTGGCGCCTTCGCCGTGATCTCCCTTGTTGGGGCACTTCCCTGGAGAGGCCTGAGCACTGCACGGATTCCCGACGACAACACCGGACGGCAACAGCCATCCCCCGTGCGCGCACCCGTTCCCGGACCGCTGCAGGCAGACAGGCCGGATGCGGCGAGTGCGTCGGTCCCCATCGCGACCGCCAGCCCGCCGGCAGGGCACGACCCCACGAGCCCGTGGCGTCCACCGTCGCCGGAGTGAGCCCGCTGCGGGCTCGGGACCTACTGTGCCCTGAGTTCCCGCACACGCTTCAGGACGCCGGGCATCGCCGCCTCGATCTGGTGCAGCGTCACCGAGAAGCTGGAGTCGTCCCCGTAGAGCGGATCCTCGATGGCCGAGCCCGGAATGGCGTCGCGGTCGAAATCGGTGAGCAGATAGAGCGGCCGGGCGCCGGGCACCATTTCCCTGACCTTGCGCAGCTGGATCGGCTGCATGCCGATCACCATTGACGCGGCACGGATCTCCTCGGGAGTCACCCTGCGCGCCGCGTGGGGCCCGGGCCTGTAGCCGGCGGCCTGCAGAGCGGCGACGGCCCTCGGGTCCATGCCGTTACCGGCCTGCGCTGCGCTCAGGCCTGCGCTGGTGAAACGGACCCCGCTGAGGTTCTCCCGCTCGGCCATCGTCTTGGCAACGACACGTGCCATCGGCGAACGGCAGGTGTTGCTCCAGCAGACGAACAACACGGACAAGTCACTCATCGACGCTCCTCAGCACTCTCCGGACCAAGCAGGAGATTGCCAATTCCCTCTTCTTCTCCGTGTCCGCGTTGATCACCGGGCCACCCGGCGGCCAGACGCTCCTCAGCATAATCACTGAGACGGGGGGTCCGGGCGTCGCGGTCTGTTCCACCTGACAGCGATGGGCCCGGATTAGTGCGGGCCGCGCCTCCGGCCACCCAGCATGACCGCCAGCAGCGGCAGCACAGAGACGGCAAGGATGACCTTCGCCAGCGTCGGCTCGGTCGCGTAGAGCAACGAGCCGGCAACGACGAGACCTGCGAACATCACCGCTGTGGTCAGGCGGCTCAGGGTGCGGTTCAACTGCCCCACCCGTAGCTCGAGGACGGGCGTCTTGACCGCGAGCTCGCCGCGCTCCGCCGTGGTGAGCAGCCGATCCATCCGGGCCGGGAGCGCAGCCAACGATGTGGCGATCCTTGTGCCTCCGGCAAGGAGCTTCTCCCAGGAGAAGGCCTCACCGCTCTCCTGCGTGACCAGCTTGGTGGCGTACGGCGAGAGCGCCGTCCACAGGCTGAAGTCGGGATTCAGCCCGGTGCACATCCCGGAGAGGATGGCGAGGCAGCGTCCCAGCAGGAGCAGGTTCTCCGGCAGCTGGAACGGCATGCTCACCATCAGCTCACGGAACTGCAGGCCGAAGCTCATCATGTCCTCGTGGCTGAGGGTGCGCAGGTCGCTCATTGTCATCCCACCGAAGCGGTCGAAGACCTGGGCACCGGCAAGCTCCAACAGCTTGGTGTCGGCGCTCGGCAGCAGCACGTCGAGCGACCGGAAGCTCGCCACCAGCCGTGCTGAGTCCTGGGTCCCGATCGCGATCAGGGCCTCGCGCAGTCCGCTGCGCAGGTTCTCCGGCACCCGCCCGACCATCCCGAAGTCGATGAAGGTGAGGTCGAACTCTCCGTCCGTCCCCAGCGGGTTCACGAACAGGTTGCCGGGGTGCGGGTCGGCGTGGAACACCCCGTCCTCGAAGATCTGCTGCAGGTAGGTGGCGACGAGCTTCTCCGCCACCTCGGCACGATCGATGCCGGCGGCGGTGATGGCGTCGTAGTCGCCCAGCCGGATCGCGGAGACGTCCTCGAGCGTCAGAACCCGCAGCGTTGTCTGCTCCCACGCCACCTGCGGCACCCGGACGCGCTCGTCCTCCCCGAACGCCTCGCGGAAGTGCTCGGCGTTGCTGGCCTCGGCGAGGTAGTCGATCTCGGCCAGGGTGGTGACGGCGAACTCCTCCACCAGCGCGGGCACGTCGGCCCGGCTGCTCACCGGCTTGTACCTGGTCATCCAGCGGCCCACCTGGCGCAGGGCCGAGAGGTCGACCTCCACGATCTTGTCGATGGAAGGACGCTGCACCTTCACCACAACAGAGGCGAACCCCGTGTCCGCGGCATCACCGGGCAGCAGGACCGCCCGGTGCGCCTGCCCCAACGATGCGGCCGCCAGCGGGACGGACTCGAACGAGGCAAAGGCTGTCGCCAGCGGGCGGCCCAACTCGGACTCCGCCTGCCTGCGGATCGCGTCGAACGGCGCCGCCGGCACCTCGTCCTGCAGGCCGCTGAGTTCGTCGGTGATCTCTGCCGGCAGGACGTCCAGCCGCGCGGAGAGGAACTGGCCGACCTTGATCATCAGTCCGCCCATGGAGATCGCAAGAGCGCGGAACCGCACAGCCGTGAGGCGGTTGCGATTGGCGCGCGTCCGGCTGGACAGCCGGGCAAGGCCGAGCTTGGGCAGCACCAGCTCCCAGTAGATGAAGCCGGCGATCATCACGGCGAAGAACGTGACGATGCGCCGGTACCGTGCGCGCAGGGCAGTGTTGGTCATCGGCGACCTAGTCCTCGGCCAGCAGGGCGTAGACCTGCTTGCGTGCCGACTTCAGGATGTCGATGGTGGCGTCGATGTGGGCCTTGTCGCCCGACCTGCCGACCTGCATGACCGCCGCTGCCAGCCGTCCGCCGGCATCGCGCAGCCCGAACAGGCCGCTGACATCACTGGAGGCAGCAGCGACGTCCCAGGGCGCCGGCTCCTCTGCGAGGTCGGCGACAGCGGCCGTACCTGCCTCGGTGAGGGAGAAGACCTTCTTGCCCGCCGTCTCGGTTGCCTCGATCAGGCCCTCGTCCGCGAGGAGCGCAAGGGTCGGGTAGACCGATCCTGCGCTGGGGCTCCACGCCCCGCCGCTGCGCTGGGAGAGCTCCTGGATGATCTGGTAGCCGTGCATCGGCTGCTCGGCGAGCACCCTCAGGATCGCGGTGCGGGTATCGCCGCGCCGTGCCCGCGCATGTGGTCCGAACTGGCCGGGATGGTGGGTGCCCAGCCCCAGGTTCGCCAGACCGCGAAGAATGCCTGCTGCGTCGTGCCCGTGCCGTCCCTCGCCGTGAAGTGGTGCCATGACGATCTTCCTTCCAGATACGTTGCGATATGTCGCATTGTATCTTGGCGACCCAAGGGCCGATCAGCGCCTGGTGGGCAACGAAACCCTCCCGGTCCCGGGACCCACCGGTCAGTCGATCAGCCGGTCCAGCAGCTCGAACGTCGGGAAGGGCTGGTCGTAGTCACCGAAGTGCCCGTCGTCGCGGATGATCTGGGTGCCCCCGAGCCGGTCGAACATTGCCCGGCCCTGGGCAGCGTCGCAACCGTACGGATCGACGACCGAGTTGACGAAGTAGAGGTCGCGAACGTGACTTCGGATCGCGTCCCAGTCGTAGCTCGCCTGCAGTACCGGCTCGGGGGACGCGTTCGGCGGCGTCGAGTAGCCGGCGACCAGCACAGCCTGCGCGACGGTCACCTCGAGGTGCTCGAGCAGCGCGAGGAGCAACGCCGCCCCACCGGAGTGCCCGACGAGCACCGTCTGCTCGTCGAATCGCTGGCTGGCGAGCACGCGCGGAAGGAAGTCCGCGATCGGCTCGGCGTTCAGGCCGGGATGGTGCGGGACCTGCACCGCATACCCGCGGGCCGCGAGCCTGGCGCCCAGCCACGGGTACCAGGCGGCGTCCGGGTGTCCCCCGGTGCCATGGAAGATGATCGCTGACTTCGCCACGAGTCAACCGTAGGCCTGGGCGCCCGGTTGGCGCCGGTCCGGGATCTCCCTGGACCCGGACGTCGTTGCGGGTCAGGCGAGCGAGTGACGCAGCGCGGCAAGCAGGCGCCCGTTCCAGATCCCGGCCTCAACCTCGCCGGGACGCACCGCGATCACCTTTCCCCCGTCCCGCAGAACGTGCACTGCGATACGAGAGACCAGTTCGGTGCCGTCGTCGGCCAGCTGGATCGCACCGGTCGCATCATCAAGGGTGCCCCGCGCATCCGTGGTGATGTCGTAGATCAGAGTGTCCACGGCCCCGGCAGCGGCAGCGCGAGCGAGCTGGGCCAGGTCGGTGACAGCGAGCCCGGCGGCGAAGCCGTTGCCAATGCGTTCTGCCACCGCGCTCACCTCCGCGGCGGTGAGCGCACCGATCCGTTCCCTGATGGACTGGTCGATCTGGTCCGGACGCAACTCGTCGGCGGCGCCGGGGATCGCGACCACCGTGCCGGGCAGGCCATGACCCTGCACCATCGAGAGCAGCGGCTCATTCGCGAACACGAACAGCGGCACCGACGCCTGCGGGTCGATCCTGCCGAGTTCGTCGCGGACCGCATCGGCGACCACTTGCGCATAGCGATCGAGCAACACCTTCTGGCCCTCGTCACCGCCCAGCCGTCGGAGGAGCTGGCGGCCACGGATCGACGTCCGGTTGGTGGCATCCGCGGCGTCCTCGGCATGCTCGCCGACGAGCGGGAGCTCACTTGCCCGTGCCCCCTCGGACGCCGTCCACAGGTTCCAGCCATTGCTGGAAAGCGTGAGCGCGAACGCCCTCTGTGGAGTGGTGACCGCGCGGACGAGCGGTGCAAGGTCGAAGTAGTCGCCGAGGCGCGTGCGCGGCTCGAACTGGTTCGGCAGGACGTACTCCTCCGACACCCCTGGCGCGAGCAGGATCACCAGCGAGTTCGACAGGTTCGCCCACAACCCGGAGTCCTCGGCGAGCTGGGTCCACTGCGCCCGCAGCGCGTCCTGCTCTGCCTGAGCGGCGCCCGCGTCCCGCAGGCTGCGGACAGCCTGATCGATGGCGCTCTTGGCTCCGGTGAAGGCGAGTTCACGCCCCCTCGGCGTCGGCGCCGTGCTGACGTAGATGGTCACCGCACCGGGATGCCGCTCTCCGAGCCGGATCAGGTCCTCGACGCTGGGGATCTCATAGTTGACCACGGGTTCTCACCTTCCGACGGGGAGCGGTCGGGTGAGCGTCTGGCACTGCTCGCTGAGACTCGGCCGCGGTGGTTTGGGGCTGGATCCGAGCATAGCCTCGACACGCGGGCTGCGAGGATCTGGCATCCTACGAACGGAAGATGCCCTGCTGCAGCACCACGCTGCGGCCCCTCCAGAGTGAGGAACTCACTTGTCGGGATCCGTCCAGACGTCCGCCGGCTCGAGTGGCAGGGCTGCCCGACGGGCGGGCTGTCTCGTCTGGCTGATCGCGCTCGCCCTGGGCGCATCCATCTGGAGCGCCAACCCGGCCGTTGCGGACACTCCCACACCGGTGTCCACACCATCGTTCCCTCAGTCGAGCGACGAACCGACAGCGGAGGCGACTTCGACGATCCAACCCACCCAGGAGCCCGGCGAGACCACGCCAGGTGCGCCCACGGCGCCGGCGACAACCCCTGCCGCGCCGGCACCCGGCCCAACAACCGAGCGCCCGTCGGCGACGCCCAGCGCAAACCAGGGTGGGCAAGTTCTGGAGGCTGAGCCACCGGCCATGGCGGGGACCGGGCGGGACTACATCTCGTGGATCATCGCCGCCGCGGTGCTGCTCACGGGAACGATCCTGGTGGTGCTCCTGGCTCGACGTCCGGACCCGGCCAGGCTGCCGGCCGCACACATCCCGTTCGTCCGTGACTCCGCGAGCGAGGACGCCGAGGGCGCTGCCGCGCGCCTGGCCAGCCTTGAGGCTGTCGGTGAAGCGATGCTGGACGCCGGGTACTCGGTGACCGGCGTGCGTTCCGCGCTGGTCGACATCGCCGAGGTGAACGGCTACCCCGACACCGAGGTGGTGGTGTTCCCGACCGCCCTCTTCGTGTCGGCCCGAGGCCTCGGTGAGGTACGCACCGGCGCGGTCTCCAGTGGGCACTCGGAGCTGATGCTGAACCAGATCGACGCTCTCGACGATGTGGTGAAGGCTGCCCGCGCGGAACCCAGCGACCCCGCGTCCGTGACCGCCGGCGTGGCCGCCGTCCGGATCCTGCAGCCGCCGTACTCACGGACTCAGCGGATACTGGCACACGCCCTGCTCTCTGGCAGCATCTCGGTGCTGCTGGGCGCCTCGTGGGCCGGAGTCGGCGTCGCTGCCGCGCTCGGGCTGTTGGTGGGAGCGACCCTTCTTCGCACCGAGCGGACCTGGTTCCGTTACCAGGCGCTGATCACCGTCGCGTTGGCCTTCGTTGTCTCGGTCGTGGTCCTCTCCCTCACCCGCTTCGGGCTCGACCCCGGCGTCCTCGCAGCGCTGATTGCCCCCTTGGTCACCCTCCTGCCCGGCGGGCTGCTCACCACTGGCGTGATCGAACTGGCGACCGGGCAGATGATGGCGGGGGCTGGACGGCTGGCAGCCGGAGTGATGCGGCTGGTGCTGCTGGCGGCCGGGATTGTCGCAGGGGCAAGTCTCGTGGGAGTGCCGATGCTGGAGTTCGACCAGGCCCAGAACCCGATCGGCCCTCTCGGCCCCTGGCTCGCCGTGGCGGTGTTCGGCGTGGCCATCGTCATCGCCCAGTGCGGCCGACCCCGTTCCATGCCGTGGGTGCTGCTGGTTCTCTACGTCGCCTACGGCGCACAGGTGATCGGCGACATCTTCTTCGGGGGCGTGCTCTCGGCGATGATCGGGGCACTGGTGATGACTCCCGTCGCCTACCTGGTGTCCACGCAGCGCAGCGGCCCGGCAGCTTTCGCCAGCTTCCTGCCCGCCTTCTGGATGCTGGTCCCGGGCTCGCTCGGCCTCGTCGGGGTTGCGAGCATCCTCGACGGCGACTCCGCCGGCCTGAACACCCTGGTCGCCACCGCTTCCACGATGGTCTCGATCACGCTGGGCATCCTCGCAGGCTCCGTCCTCGGCGCCCGCGTGGCCGGCAGCAGCATCGTGGTGGCCGTGTAGCGGCGGGACGCGCGAACCCCGGGCGGGGGCCAGAAAGCCAGGCCAGCGCGAGCGTGACGTCGACGTTGCCCCTCGTGGCGTTGGAGTAGGTGCAGACCTGGTGGGCCTGGCCGACGAGCGTCCGGGCAGACTCGCCCCGAGACCTACCTCGGCCTGAAGGCCCGCCTCGCAAACATTCTCTGCAACCTCGACGAGGGCCTTCTCACCGAGTCGGCGACCCCCCGGCAGGACGGGTCGTCCCTCGCCTCCTGCCGACGCTGATCGAATCGTCGATAGGAGTTCATCTCCGCCATCCACGACATCGGCGTGCTCCCTTCCTACGGCTCCAGGACGACAACGCCCTTGCCGCCCACCGTGTTCTGCTCCAGATCGACGTGGGCCTGAACGATCTGGTCGAGCCGGTAAGTGCGTCCCACGGGAACGACAGCCGCTCCGCTCGCAGCGGCGTCGAGGAAGCCCTGGAGGGTTGCCGGGGCCAGATCGGCAGCCTCGCCGGAGTAGGCGGTGAGGCGGACGCCGTTGGGGAGCCAGTCCATCGGGTAGAAGTCGTGGATCGTCCACTGATCGGAGAGCATTCCCGTGAAACAGACGGTCCCGCCGGTTCGGGTGGCCCGCAGGGTGTCGCGCAGCGTGTTCACGCCGACGAGTTCCACGGCACCGTCGACACCGCCAGGCACGAATTCCCGCACGCTCGACGCGAGCTCGCCGTCGTCAATCAGGACATGGTCGACACCGAGACTGGTGAGCGAGGCGACCTTCTGCGGGTTCCGGGTCGTCGAGAGGACCGTCATGCCGCGGAGCTTCGCAAGGACGGCCAGCGCCATGCCGACCGACGAAGTGCCTCCACGGATGAGCAGCGTCTGGCCCGGGGACGCCTGCACCCCGACATCCAGCGAGCCGGCAGCGGTCTGGAGCATTTCCGGCACGGCTCCGAGCGTCGCCCAGGGCAGGTCACTCACGAAGGGGATCACCTGACCCGCAGGGACCTTCACGTACTCCGCGTAGCCACCGTCGAACGACCGGCCCATCCCGCCCATCATCGTCGCCACCGTGGTGCCGGCATCGAACTCGCCACCGGGCGCGAACTCGACAACCCCCACGGCCTCGATACCCGGAATCCGGGGGAAGCTGCCTGTCGAGGCCACGCCCTTCCGGAAGTGCAGTTCGGACCGATTGAGCCCGAACGCGCGCACCCGGATCAGGACCTCACCGGGGACGGGGGTTGGCACCGGGACGAGGCGTTGCTCAAGCACCTCGGGAGGCCCGGGCGCGTCAATCACGATCGCCCTCATCGCGTCGTTCACCGGACTCCCCCTGTCACCGCAGCCGTCGCCACCTGCGCGAGCAGGCGCTTCAGTCGGGCGGTGAGCCGGGGCAGGTCGGCGAAGTCCTCAGCCGGGACGCTCGCGCGCATAGCCGCCTCGAACGTTCTGGCTGCGGCGGCATGAAGCCGCTCCCCTTCGGCAGTCAGGAAGATCAGCGAGGAGCGCCGGTCATCGGGGTTCGGCTCGCGCCGGGCGGTCCCGTCCTGCTCGAGGCGGTCGACGAGCTTGCTTGTCGCGCCGACGGTGATGGCAAGATCACCGGCGAGGTCCTGTACCCTGCCGCTCCCCCCACGCGCAGCGAGCGCACGCAGGGCCGCGAATCGTCCCAGCGTCACCTGGTGGGCGTCCCTGAGTGCGGCATCCAGCGCGTTCCACAGCCCGATCTCATACCGGACGAGGGCGTCAAGGAAGTCGGCTGCGTCGCTCATGAAGGGCATAACTACCTTCGAGCGAACTATATTCCAGGGAATATATCCTCGGGCTGACCCACGCCCGGATTGACCTTGCCCTGATCACCAGGTGCGGTCGTCACAGCGAAGTAGTGGTCGATGAAGTCGTTGTAGGCGGTTTCCATCTCCATGCTCGGGTCGAGGAGCCACTGGATCTGCAGCCCGTCCATCACCGCGATGACGAGCCGGGCCGCCAGGTCAGGGTCGATCGTGGAGGGCAGCCGTCCCGCCGAAGTCTCCCCGCGGAGCCTTTCGGCGACGAGCTTGCGTACTGAGGCGTAGCGATCGACGAAGTGCTCGTGGGCAGGATGGTCCGGATCGGTGGACTCGGCGCTGAGGGTGGTGAAGAGCCGCACGGTACCCGGACGGGAGCCGTTCCTGGCCACCAGATCGCGCAGGTAGGGGTCGCGGAGCGTGCCGGCATCCTCATCCTCCTTCTGCTTCACGACTTCGAGCAGGAGCTTGCTCTTGCCACCGAAGTGGTGCAGCACACCGGTGTCGGTCATTCCCACCCGGGCTGCAATCTCGCGGATGGACGCACCCCGGAAGCCGGACTCTGCGAAGACCTCGAGTGCGGTCGCAAGGATCGTGCGGCGCCGCTCGGCCGTCTTCGCGTACTCACCCCGTTTCATGCTCCGAAGGCTAGTCCCCGCGGCCCGTGAATCTATTGATGACTCAATGTTTTTGTGCGACGATTCTTGTGCGCCCTCAACGAAGAGGCCGATGACCAGGAAGTTGAGACCCGTGAGCGTAGAGCTGTTCCCCACCGTCCTCGAATCCATGCGACAGGCCCCCTTCAACCTGGACGACGCCGGCATCGCGTGGGTGGAATCCACCCTCGCCCGCCTCACCATTGTCGAGAAGGTCGGCCAGCTGTTCTGCGGCATCGGCATCGACCTGAGCGAGCGCGGCCTGGACGAGACCCTGGCCGTCTGCACCCCGGGCGGCATCATGTACCGCCCGTGCACCATCGACGAGGCCATCGGGTTCGGCAACCTCCTCGCGGACAAGATCGACATCCCGATGCTGATCGCAGCCAACCTCGAGCGCGGTGGCAACGGGATCGTCGCAGAGGGCACGCAACTCGGCTCACCGCTCGAAGTCGCCGCCACCGGCGAGGTCGAGATGGCCCGCAAGCTCGGCGAGCTGTGCGGACGCGAAGGCGCGGCCGTCGGAGCAAACTGGGCCTTCGCGCCGATCATCGACATCGACTACAACTGGCGCAACCCGATCACGAACATCCGCACCTTCGGGTCCGACCCACAGCGGGTGCGGGACATGGGCGTCGCCTACGTCGAGGCCGTCCAGGCCCACGGCATCGCCGCCTCGATCAAACACTTCCCAGGCGACGGCCGCGACGAACGCGACCAGCACCTCGTCACCAGCGTCAACGACTTCAGCGTCGAGGAGTGGGACGCGACCTACGGCGAGGCCTACAAGGCGTCCATCGACGCCGGCGCGATGACCGTCATGGTCGGCCACATCTCCCAACCGGCCTACTCCCGCGCCCTGCGCCCCGAGCAGGCTGACGAGGACATCCTGCCCGCCTCCCTCGCCCCCGAGATCATGGGCGACCTGCTGCGCGGCAAGCTCGGCTTCAACGGCCTCGTCGTCACCGACGCCACGACCATGCTGGGCTTCACCATCCCCCTGCCACGGTCGAAGGCCGTCCCCACCTCCATCGCCGCCGGCGCAGACGTGTTCCTGTTCACCCGCAACCTCGAAGAAGACTTCGGCTTCATGCTCGAAGGTGCGAACGACGGCACGATCAGCCCCGAGCGCCTCGACGCCGCCGTCGCGCGGATCCTCGGCCTGAAGGCGGCCCTCAAGCTGCACGAGGCAAAGCCCGCGCCCACCGTCGAGAGCGCGCGCCAGGTGGTCGGCTGCGAGGAGCACCAGTCCTGGAGCAGGGAGTGCGCCGACAAGGCCATCACGCTCGTCAAGGAAGAGGCAGGCGTCCTTCCCCTGACGCCCGAGCGGTACAAGAAGCTCCTCTACATCCCGATCGAATCGGCCCAGGGAGTCGCCTACAGCGTCCGCGGCGGCGCGTGCGAGATCGTCCGCACCAAGCTCGTGAAAGAGGGCTTCGACGTCGAGAACTTCGAACCCAAGAGCTTCTTCGAAGGTTCCATCGAGAAGACAGAAGACTTCATCGCCACCTACGACGCGATCCTGTACGTCGCGAACCTCTCGACCAAGAGCAACCAGACCAGCGTGCGCATCGAATGGGCACAGCCGATGGGCGCCAACGGCCCGCACTACCTTGCCTCGATCCCGACGATCTTCGTGTCGATCGAGAACCCGTACCACCTCATCGACGTCCCGCGGGTGAAGACGTTCATCAACACCTACAACTCCAATGACAACGTCCTTGACGCGCTCGTCGAGAAGCTCCTTGGCCGGTCGACGTTCAAGGGCAAGAGCCCCGTTGACGCCTTCCTCGGGCGGTGGGACACCACGCTCTGAGCATCACGCGGACGGGAGCTGCCCCGCGAGAAAGTCGTGAACGTCGGCCACCTTCAGTGCGCTGATCCATCCAGACCCGACGGGATTCGCCTTCTCGTCATCGCAATCCGGCCCCAGACGGCGTTCTGCGTCCGATCGAGCGCAGATACCGTCGGCTTGGCCAGGAGCGCCATCAGGAGTCCGCCGGCGTCCGTCAGTGCCCGCCCTCCACCGGCAGGTCCGGCTCGTCGTCATCGGACTCGACGAGCTCCCCGTGCCAGGCCTCGATGCCCTCGTGGATGGCGAACGCTGCGATCACGAACCCGGCGACCGGATCGAGCCACGCTGCGCCCGTCAGCTGGAACAGCACCAGCCCGGCGAGCGTCGACACGCTCAGCAGGACGCAGACCCTGGTCTCCGCTGCGTCGGCGAGGATCAGCGGGTCCCCGCCGAGGGCGAGCCCCACGCGACGCTTCGCAACAGCAAGCAGTGGCATCACGACCAGCGATGCAACGAGAACGGCGATGCCGACCGGCGATGCGTCCGGAACCTCGCCGAGAACAAGGCCCCGGATCCCCTGCACCAGCACGTAGCCCGCGAGGAGGAAGAACGTGATCGCGACCAGGCGCAACGCCCGGCGCTCCTTGGTCTCGTCAACCGTTCCGTGCCGCAGTCGCGCGGACAGCCGCATCGCCACCAGCACTGCCGAGATCGACTCGATGCCGGAATCGATCCCGAACCCCACCAGCGAGACCAGCCCGGCGGCCACGCCGGCTGAGATCGAGACCACGCCCTCGACCACGTTGTAGCCGATCGTGAACCGGGCCAGCCGGAGTCCCCGGCGGGTCAGCGCAACCTCCTGGACGCCCAAGCCGGGGGGCGCGCTCACCGCCGGGCGCCGTTCGAGCCGTAGACCGGGCACAGATCGACCGCATAGCCGGTGGCCTCCAGCAAGTGCTCCGCTGCGGCGAACACCGTCACCAACTCGTCCGGCACGGCAAGGGAGAACATGGAGGCGCGACCCTGCGGCCGTGACACGACCAGCCCGCAATCCTTCAGGCAGGAGAGGTGCGCGCTCACCGTCGACTGCGCAAGGCCCAGGTGCTCGGTCAGGTCCCGGACCCGGTGCTCCCCCAGCTGCAGGTGTCGCAGGATCGAGAGCCGCGCCGGATCAGAAAGGCTTCGGAACAGCGAAGCCGCCGCGTCGAGCTCCACTTCTGGCGAGGGTCGCACCTCGCCCATCAGCATCGTCACCCGACGATGATAGCGGATTCGGTTGGGGTCACCCGGCTCGTGGAGTCGGACTCGGCCCGGATGAGCCGGCGTCGATGGATCACCCAGGCGATCGCCACCGGGAGCAGCGCGCCGAGCCAGGCCAGCGGCGCGGCAAGGCAGGCTCCCAGGAAACCGACGCGTTCGATCAGCAGGAGTCCGACGGCGCTGCGGGCGAGGAGTTCCATGAACCCGGCGATCGTGGGAACCGCCGTGACGCCAAGCCCCTGGAGCGCGTTGCGGAGCAGGAACAGCACGGCCAGCACCCAGTACAGGCTCCCGTTGAGAATGAGGTACTGGTGCGCCATGGCCACAACGTGGTCATTGCCGTCACCCACGAAGAGTCGGACGATGTCCGTCCCGAAGATCGTGATCGCTGCACCGAGACCGACGGCGAGGATCACGGCCAGCACGCTGGTGCGGAACACACCGAACCGGATCCGCCACCACTCCCCTGCGCCGCGGTTCTGCGCCACGTAGGTGCTCATCGCGATCCCGACGGTCGCCAGGGGGATCACCGCGACCTGGTCGACCCGCATGGCAGCGGTGAAGGCCGCGACCGCCTCGGTTCCCAGCTGGTTGATGCCGTACTGCAGGACGGCCGCGCCGATCGCGATCACCGACATCTGGAAGCCGAGGGTCAGGCCGAGCTTGGCCGACTCGCCGAGCTCTGCGGGACTGAAGCTCCAGTCCGCGCGACGCAGCTTCAGTTCCGGCATCCGGCGTCCGATCAGCAGCAGGCACAGGCCCACGGAGACCGTCTGGGCAATCAGGGTGGCTGCGGCGGCGCCGCCGACGCCGAACCTGAAGCCGGCGATGAGGAGCACAACGAGCGCAGCGTTCAGCACGCAGGCAACGACAAGGAACAGCAACGGGGTGCGGCTGTCACCCAGCGCCCGGATCACGGAACTCAGGAAGTTGAATGCCACGGTCGCGACCGCGCCGCTGAACAGCACGGTGAGGAAGACCGTTGCGGCGTCCATCAGTTCCGGCGGCGTACCCATCCAGGCGAGCAGCGTCCCGGAGCCGAGGGTCCCGATCAGGGTGATGGCGACGGCTATCCCTGCGCTGATCACGATCCCTGCGCAGACCGAGCGGCGGACTGCAGCCGCGTCCCCGGCACCGAAAGCCCTGGCGACCGGGATCGCAAGACCGGCGGAGGCGCCCATCGCGAAGCCGAAGAGGAGGAACTGCAGACTGCCCGATGCACCCACAGCCGCAAGGGCCTCCACACCAAGCAGGCGGCCAACGACCATGGCGTCCGTCACCGCGTACAGCTGCTGGAAAAGGTTCCCCACCAGCAGCGGAAGGGTGAAGAGGATGATGAGGCGAACGGGCGGACCGACGGTCAGGTTCTTGGTCATGCGGGACTTTCAACGAAGCTGGCGAAGAGCTGGTCAACCGGCCAGGCGAGCCGCGTGTGGAGTGCCGCTCGATACTCGTTTGAAACGTATCGCAGAGGGGCGACCCGGTCACAATCTGCCCGACTCTGACAGGATCACCGGATGGCAGGTGTGTTGGTCGCGGGCTGTTCCTCGGACGCCGGCAAGTCCCTCATCACGGCCGGCCTGTGCCGCGCGTGGGCACGGCAGGGCATCAGGGTCGCCCCCTTCAAGGCGCAGAACATGAGCAACAACTCGATGATCTGCCCCGACGGTTCAGAGATCGGGCGTGCCCAGTACCTGCAGGCGCTCGCCGCGGGCGTCGAACCGTCCTCGGTGATGAACCCCGTCCTGCTCAAGCCGGCGACGGACCGTCGGGCCTTCATCGTCCTGCGCGGCCAGCCGGGCGGCACGCTCGAGGCCGGCGAGTACGCCACCGGACGCGGTCGACTGGCTGCAGCGGCCTTCGAGGCCTACTCCGAACTGGAGGAGACCTACGACCTCGTCGTTGCCGAGGGAGCCGGCTCCCCGGCTGAGATCAACCTCCGGTCCGGTGACTACGTCAACTTCGGCCTCGCCACGAGGTTCGGGCTGCCCGCCCTGCTCGTCGGAGACATCGACCGTGGCGGCATCCTCGCGTCGATCTACGGGCACTGGGCGATCGTCGACGACGCCGACCGCTCGCTGATCGCGGGCTACCTGATCAACAAGTTCCGCGGCGACCAGAGCGTGCTCGATCCCGGACTCGAGGAACTGACAGCCCGGACGGGCCTGCGCTGCTTCGGTGTCCTCCCCTGGCTCGACCAGGTCTGGCTCGACAGCGAGGACGCCCTCGCCTTCGCCACCTGGCCCCGCCTTCCGGGGCGCGCCGGCACCCTGCGCATCGCAGCCATCCGGTTCCCGCGGATCTCCAACGCCACGGACCTGGACGCGCTCGCCGCCGAACCCGGAGTCGACGTGTTCGCTACGGCGAGCCCGTCCGACCTGGAGAGTGCTGACCTCGTCGTGCTGCCGGGCAGCCGCGCCACCCTCGCCGACCTCGAGTGGTTGGAGAATCTGGGCCTTGGCGAGGCCCTTCGGCGTCGCGCAGCGGCCGGTCGACCCATCCTCGGCATCTGCGGTGGCTACCAGATGCTGGCCGAACTGATCCACGATCCCGTCGAGTCCGACCGGGGGACGGTGCCCGGCCTCGGCCTGCTGCCCGCCCAGGTGCGATTCGGCCCCGACAAGGTGCTCGGACGCCCGGAGGGTTCCTGGCGGGGGCACCCGGTCGTCGCGTACGAGATCCACCACGGCATCGTCGACGCCACCGCCGGCGAACCGTTCCTCGACGGCGTCCGGGTCGGCAACACCTGGGGCACGATCTGGCACGGCGCCTTCGAGAACGACGGCTTCCGCAGGGCCTGGCTCGAGGAGCTGGCCGCTGCCGTGGGCTCGGACTGGAAGCCCGCGACGGGAGTGCCCGGCTTCGCGGAGCGACGCACCCGGATGCTCGACGACCTCGCCGACGCGCTCGAGGAGCATGTCGACCTCCCGGCCCTGCTGAAACTCGCGCTCAGCCGGAGGTGACCCGTCCATCCAGGCCTTGACGTGCTGGGAGACGGCGAGCGCCCAGGCGTCGGCCGGCTCGAGAAGTCGTCAGAGGCCTAGAACATCCTTCGCAGGATCGGGGCACGCCGAAGGATGCCTGCACTGATGGCCAGCGACACCACGATCGTCGCAGCGAGCAGGAGGACGGCCTTCAAGGGTCCGGGAATCGCGAGGCCGACGAGCAGCAACGCACCCGGGTACACCACGAGCGGGTGCACGTAGTAGATGCCGAAGGCGTTGTCGGCCAGCGTCCGCCAGGTGCGGGTGGAGCGGTCGCCCCAGCGCGAGAACCCGGCGACGGCAGCGAGCACTCCGGCGACACAGAACGCCGTGAACAGCACCGCGCCGAGGATCCGGACGGGCACGGCCGTGGAGTAGGCGCTGACGCGGAGGGCGAGATAGGCGATGCCCGTCACAGCGGCTGCGGGGATCCAGAACCGTGTGCTCGGCCGCCAGCCGTCCCCGGCCAGCCAGCCCTGACGTTCGGCGTGGATGCCGAGGACGAAGAACGCGGGATAGAGCGCCACCCGCGCGGGCTGGACGAGGAAGAGCCAACCCACCGACGTCCAGTCGTCAAGCCCGAAGAACGGCGACAGCGCAGCTGCAGCAACCGTCCCGACAGCGAAGACCGCCAGCACGGCCCGCCACGGCGCAGCGCCCGGTGCGGGATGACGCTCCCCCAGTGCCGGCTGCACCCGGATTGCCACGGCGAGGAGCAGGAAGAGCGCGAGCAGCACCCCCAGGAACCAGTACACCGACTGCTGGTACCTCGGCCCCCAGAAGTCCGTCGCCCAGAACTGCAGGTAGGGCATCGGGATACCGCGTGAGACATAGCTGAGGTAGGTGACGGCCGGCGCGAGCACGAGGACGCCGAACACCCAGGGCGCACCCAGGCGGATGAGCTTCTCCTTCACGAACCCGGCCGTCCCGCGCCGCCTCCACGACGGGGCGGCGAAGTAGCCGGCCACGAGGAACATCGCCGACATCACCGGCACGTCCACCACCAGCACGATGACGGTGAAGACCACGCTGACATCCGTGTCGACCACGTACCACCAGGGCGGTGCAGCAACCATGTAGCAGATCGAGGTGTGCAGCAGCAGCACCGCCAGCACGGCGACGGCCCGCAGGTTGTCCAGGAAGTAGAGCCGGCGCCTCACCTCAGCCGGGGGGCAAGAAAGGGGACTGTCCCCTTTTCTGCCCCTCGCGGGATGTGGGGGGCAAGAAAGGGGACTGTCCCCATTCTTGCCCCTCGCGGGGTCGGGTGTTGCGCCGGGGCCCGTCGCGAGTTCCGGGATTGCGCTGCCGGAATTGGTCACGACTCCATCCAAGCAGCGTTGACGATCCGGAATGGGATCCCCCGGCGAAGTAGCCCCGGGTCGCGCCGATTGCTGCGGTCGACGCGATACGGTCCTCAAACAGGCCCGGCAGCGGCCGGTGGAGGAAGTCGGTGACGTGAACTTCGTTGGCATTGATCTCGCATGGGGCGAACGCGCCCCTTCTGGGCTCGCCGTGCTCGACGAGAGCGGCGCGCTGGTGCACCTCTCCCGGGCAACCACCGATGACCAGATCGTCGAGGCGCTGGGCGGCTACGTCGCTGCCGACTGCCTCGCCGGGATCGACGCCCCGCTCGTCGTCAACAACCCGACAGGGAACCGGCCCTGCGAGGCGGCCCTGAACCACGACTTCGCCCGCTTCGACGCCGGGACGCACCCCACCAACACCGGCAAGCCGGAGTTCAGCGCGGGACCACGGGGGGCCCGCGTTGCCACACGGCTCGGCCTCGACATCGACCCGGTGCAGCCGTCCGGCCGGCGAGCCGTCGAGGTGTATCCCCATGCTGCCTTGGTCGCACTGTTCGGACTTGGTCGTACGTTGAAGTACAAGCAACGCACCAACCGGCCGTTCCCCCTGCTGCATGCCGAGATGCTGCGGCTCATCGCCCTCATCGAGGGGCTCGAGCACGCCCGGCTACCGCTCCGCGTCACCGGATGCGGGGCCTGGAACGCCGTCGTGGCCGGAGTGTCAGGGGCGACGCGCAAGGGTGAGCTGCGTCACGCGGAGGACCAGCTCGACGCCGTGGTCTGCGCCTACGTCGCCCTGCTCGCTGCGAAGCATCCGGAATCGATCACCGTGTACGGCGATCCCGACACCGGGCGCATCGTGACACCCACGCTTCCCGTAGGCCTTCGTCCGTCACCCCGCACGCCGCTCACGGTCGCTGCAGCGCAGGCCGCCGCTGCTGCCGCGTCCGTCACGGCCCGGACGGGGCACGCGGAGGTGTCGCCGGAGCCGGAGCCGGACGTGGACGGCCTCGTCCTGGAATCGGCCCGCACCTACGCCCAGCTGCAGCCGCAGGTCGCCGAGCTGGCGGGACGCCTTGCCGCGTGGCTCACCACCGTCCTCGACGATGCCGGCATCAACTACCAGTACATCGCCTCGCGCGGGAAGAGCGTCGCTTCCTTCGCGGCGAAGACGGCGAAGACCGTGGACGGCCAGCCGCTGTACCCCGACCCGCTGCGCGACATCACCGACCAGATCGGCGCCCGGGTGATCACCTACGTGACCAGCGACGTCGCAGCGGTGGCGGACGTGGTCAAGGACCAGCTGAGCGTCGTGAGGGACCTGGACCTCGGCCAGGCAACGGCGAACGAGGGCAGGTTCGGCTACGTCAGCCGGCACCTGCAGGTCTCCCTCGACCCGGTCTGGCTCGGGCCGGTGCCTGCCGACCTCCTGCGTGTGCCGAGCGCGCAGATCCAGATCAGGACCGTGCTGCAGCACGCCTGGGCCGAGTTCGAGCACGACATCCGCTACAAGGGGACGGTGCCCCAGGCGCTGGCCCCCGACCTGAACCGCCGGTTCACGCTGGCCGCCGGACTGCTGGAACTGGCCGACAGGGAGTTCGAGGTCATCCGTGACCGGATCCGTGAGCAGATGGCGGAAGGGGCGCCGGAGGCCGACGAGACGGATCCCCGCATCGGCAACCAGGAGCTCGCGGCGTTCCTCGCCGGGCACTACCCGGACGCCGGCTGGTCCCGCGACGACCACTACACCTGGATCTCCGGGCTGCTCCTCGAACTCGGGATCACCTCCCTGCGCGAACTGGCAGGACTGCTCCCGGCCGTCGACTCGGAGGCGATCGCCCACCGGATGGGCTACCGGTACCCGCCCGGCGCCGTGCGCCGGCTCGACGACGCCCTTCTTGCGCAGTTCGGGACGCGCTACCTCGACCTCCACGGGAACGCGCACCGGGCGGACCTGCTGCGCACCCGCCTGGAGAAGCTGCGCGGGGACGGTGCCGCGCCCGGCGCCTGAGCCGGCTGCCGACTGAACCCGGCCCGCCGCTACCCGTCCGGCCTCACCGAAGAATGAAGTCGTACTCCTGGAAGGCTGCGACCTCGGGAACCCACCGGTCCGCGACGAAACCCACGTGGTCGGGGTGCGTGTTGTAGCTGTCGTAGGCAGCCTGATCGGCGAAGGCCATGGAGAACTGCCAGTCGAGGTCGCTCTTCGCGCTCACCTGTCGGTTGATGACGAACTCCGTCACCCCGGGAATGCCGGTCAGCGTCGCCTGGGCGGTGTCGAGGAACTCCGTCTCCTGCGGTGAGCCGGGCGCGTGCGCGAGCCGGAACACGACGGTGTGCTGGATGGTCATGCTGTGCCTCCTTGGTGGCGGGTCGAACGATCAGGCCAGGACGTGACCGATGGCGGCCACCTGGCGACGTGCCTCGTCGATCGTCGCCATCACGGAAACCACCTCTGCGTGACCGTGGACTTCAGACTCGACGCGTCCCTCTGCGACGTAGGCGGCGAAGGCTGTTGCCTGGCAACTCATGCCCTCGTGCAGGGTCATCGTCTCGTCCGTCCACGTCACACTGTCCTCCGCGCCGAGCGAGCCGGTGGTCAGCGTGATGCCTGACGGAGCGAAGAACGGGCTCAGCACCTGCAGCCGGCCCTGCCTCCCGAGGATCTCCGCCGTGACCGGCATGGCCGTGACCATCGACGTCGACGCGAGGCCGGTCGCACCGCCGGCCGTGGGCAGGAGCAGGTCGGCGCGGGCGTCGACACCGGTGGAGGTCATCGCGCCGTTCGCCGTCACCGAGGACGGCGGGCCGATCACCGACGACACGAACGAGATCGGGTAGACCCCGGCGTCCAGTAGCGCGCCGCCGCCGAGCGCTGCACTCCACATGCGGTGTTCCGGCAGGAACGGCATGGAGAAGCCGAAATCGGCGCGCACGAGGTGCACCTCGCCGAGCAGGCCGTCGGCGAGCACCTGCCGGATGATGTCGGACTGCGGGAGGTACCGCGTCCACATCGCTTCCATGACGAGTACTCCCGCAGCCCGCCCGGCAGCCGTCATCTCGTCCGCTTCGGCTGCCGACATGGCGATCGGCTTCTCCACCAGCACGTGCTTGCCCGCGGCGATCGCCTCGAGGGTGAGGTCGTGGTGCAGGGGATGCGGCGTCGCGATGTAGACGACGTCGATGTCGGAGCGTGCGATCAGGGCCGAGGCGTCCGGGTACACGGCGCCGATGCCGTGCTCGCCGGCGAAGGCCTGCGTCTTCGCTGCGTCCCGTGCTGCGACGGCCACAGCCCGCTGCACCGTGTGGGAGTGGAGCGCCTTGACGAAGTTCCCTGAGATGCCGGTGCCGATCACACCCCAGCGGAGCGCCGGCACCGACGCCGGGTCGAGGACCCGCGGTTGGGGCAGGGTGGGTGTCATCGGTGGCCTTCCTCGATCTCCTGGCACGCTCCACGGACGTTAGCAGCCGGGCTGCGGTACGTGGCGTTGCGCCGCCACCTGCAGGGAGCTGCCGACGGTCACGGTGTCAGGGCGTGACCCAGACCTGCAGGCGTCCGGTCTCCGCGGGCGTCCGGGGCTCCACCTGGTCGACGCGCTCCAGCCGGTAGCCCAGCCGCTGCGGGATCGCCGAGCTGGGCAGGTTCGCCTCGTCGGTGTGGATCTCGACCCTGCTCACGTCGGGCAGGGCGAGCGCGACGGCCGTCAGCACCTCAACGGCTTCCGTCGCGAGCCCGGTACCGGTGTGGGCGGCGTCCAGCCAGTAGCCGATCTCGATGCCGCCGTCGCCGACCCTGCGGTAGAGGCCGAGGCCGCCGATGACCGGGCCGGCGTCAGAGGGACGCACCGCGTACAGGTAGCTCACACCGCTCACCCAGTCGGCCTCTGCGCCGCCGCTGCGCAGGTGGCGACCCTCCGGATCGTCGGCCCACGGCACCCAGTCGCGCAGGTGGGTGGCGTTGGCGGCGACAGCAGCCTCGAACTCCTCAGCGTTCTCCACGCGGACGCGGGTCAGCTCACCTCGCGTGAAGGCGATCCGGTTCGGCGGTGGGGTGAGCACGGGCACCATCAAAGGCCCGGCGGGCTGCGGGCGCAACCCCGCACAATCTCACCGGATGCCGGTGAAGGCCTCCGTGCCACCCTGCTCGATCACCGCGGCGGCCACAGCGGCCGCCCGTTCGACAGCCGCCTGCGGGCCCAACCCGTCGCGCAAACCCGAGAGCAGCCCGGCCGTGGCGGCGTCCCCAGCACCGGTCGTCGTGGACACCTGCGTCAGCGCCCGTGCCGGCACGTGGAGCCGGGCGCCGACCCAGGCCTCCGGAAGGAGCCCGCAGGTCGCCAGCCGGGCCAGGCGCCCTGCCTCGCCCGCGCCGAGCACGATCCCGTCCGCCCCACCGGTGACCATCACGATCCCGGCACCGTGGCCGAGCAGGGTCTCGACCAGCCGGGTCGCCGTCCCCGCGTCGAACGTCCCGGGCAGTCCGTAGATACAGGCGAGGTCGTCGTGGCTGGGGCTGAGGACGTCGGTGACCGGCAGGATCCGCTCGAGGAAGGACGGCCAGTCCACCGCACCCGCCTCAGAGCCCGGATCGACCCACGCCAGGTCGAGGCTGGTCGCGATACCCGCACCGGTCGCGCGGGTGAACAGGTCGACGAGAGCCACGCCGGCGTCGGCGCACACACCCGGCATCAGCGACGGGTAGCCGAAGTGCAGCAGGTCGATGCCATCCAGCGACACTGCACCGAGGTCGAGGGCGGCATTGGAACCCGGGTAGTTCCAGAACGCGCGATCCACCTGCGGCGATTCGAGCACGATCGTGTACGACGAGCCGACGGGAACCGTCTGTGGCCGGAACTCGAAACCGGGGATCCGTCCGAGGTGGGCGGTGATGATCGCGCCCAGGTCATCGGGACCGACAGCACCCCAGCCGACCACCGGGACGCCGAGCACTGCCAGCACCCGGCCGGTGTTGGCGACGGCGCCGCCGAGGGCGATCGTGACCGGTCCGACCTGTCGCAGGGTTCCCGGCTCCAGCGTCGGCGGCTCCGAGAGCTGGGGCCGGATGTCGACGCAGAGGTGCCCGACGACAGCTACCTTGCCCATCGGCGGCCCCCTTGCCGGATCAGCCGACGTCCTCCCGGGCGTCGGGCTGGTCGTCGGCGTCTGCGACGACCGGTTCGATCGGGTCCGCTGTCACCGGAAGGCTGGCCGCCGGCACCGGCGCGGAGAGGTCGATGGTACGCACCGTCCGCGAGGCCAGCGGCTTCGACACGTAGGTGGGACGGGTGATCGGGACCGGGTCCCACAAGGAGCCCACCGGAATGATCGGGACACTGAGCTCGATGGAGTGCTCGTGGGCGGCGATGTCGTCGGCGGTCAGGGAGATCGCGACCGTCTCCTCGTCCGGGCACTCGCGGATCTTCGCAGCCCTTGCTGCGAGGTTGGCCCGCATCGAGCGGACGCTGAACCGCGCCACCACAAGGAAGGCTGCGAGCAGCCCGGCCGGGATCAGGGCACCCCACCAGGCGCCGATGCGGAAAACGGCGAGCGTGCCGACCAGCAGCTGCACGATGAGCAGGAAGATCAGCACCCGGCGGCGGCGAAGTGCTGCCTGCAGGTCGCGAGCGTGCAGTTCGCGCAGCATGGCGCGGCGGGTCAGCGGGGTCGACACGGGAGCGGATCCGGGATCGGCCTCTGCGAGGGAGGAGCCGCTGCGGACGATGGTGACCGACGGGGTGAACGGGACGACCATGTCCGCGCCGTCATCGGCGGCGTCGTCACCCCGGTGGCGCAGCATGTAGGGCACCAGGTACATCAACCAGAACGCGGCGATGGCCGCGAAGATCAATCCGGTGAGTCCCACACCCCGAACCGTATTGGGCGGCCCGTCCCATCCGGCCCACCAGCGGCGGAGTGTCGACGATTAGCCCTGCTCGTGGCCCTGTTGCCGACGTTCCAGACGCCCCAGCACGGCTTTCGGCACCCCGTCGGACTCCAGCACGAAGACATCGTGGTCGCGCCAGTCCCCGTCCACGTGCATGTAGCGCTCGCGCCGTCCCTCGTACCTTGCGCCGAGTTTGCGGACCACGGCGAGGCTGTTGCTGTTCTCCGGACGGATCGCGATCTCGATGCGGTGCAGCCCCAACTCGTCGAAGCAGTAGTCGGCTGCCATGGCCACAGCCGTCGGGATGATCCCCCGGCCGGCCCAGCGCGGGTCGATCCAGTACCCCACCTGCGCCCAGCAGGCCGAGCCGTGGGCGATGCCGGACACCGTCACCTGACCGGCGAACACCGATCGCCCGCCGGGTGGGGTGTAATCGACGGCCCATGGCAGCATCAGACCCCGCCGGGCACGCCCGGAGAACGCGCTGACGAGCTGGCCGAAGGTCATCCCCGGCTCGGACGCACCGGGCGGACGGGTCGAGTCCCACGGCCGGAACCAGGATCCGGAACGCCGCCGGATCTCTGCCCACTCGGCCTCGTCACGGCGCCGCAACGGGCGCAGCGTGACGGCCTGGTGGGTGAGGCGCACCGGCCAGAAGGAGCCTGCCATGGCGGCAGGCTAGTCCAGCAACCAGCAGGTCACGTCCCCATGGGCGGGGATCGGGACGGCTGCGGGCGGCACGACGATCACGGCGTTGGCGCCTGCGAGCTCTGCAGCGCCCGGCGCATCGCCGGTCAGCGGCGTGACGCCGCGGCTGGAGTGCCGACCCAACAGCAGGCGGGTGCGCACCGGGTCGGCGACGACGTCCTGCGTCACAGGGGCGGACGACTCCTGCGGTGTTTCCGGCTCCTTGCCTGCCAGCTTCTGCACCAGCGGACGTCCCACCAGCAAGTAAGCCAGGTAGGCAGGCACGGCATCCGGCGGCAACACCAGGACCGGCGCCCGCTCCTCGCCGAGGATCGCGAACAGCTGGCGGCCGGGCAACGCGTCCACCTCCGCGACGTCGACCGAACCCTGGCCGGCGAGCAGCGCCTCCAGCCCTTCGGTCACGCGGGTGACGAGGAACACCAGGTCTGCACGGACGAGCTGCTCGCCCAGCGCGATGCCGATGGCCTTCGGCTCCGTGCCGGAGACGTGGCCGACGAACACCTGGACGCCGTCGTCGCGCAGCGTCGCAGCCAGCAGGGTGGAGGTCGCGTCGTAGCTCTCCGACAGCCGCGCCAGCGGCAGCCCCGGCGCCTTCAGGGCCTCGTCGGCCACCAGCACCACAACCCGGGGACGCGGCATCGCGAGCACCTTGTCGTGGCCGACCTCTGCGATCACCCCGAGGGTGCGCGGGGTGAGCACCGACCCCCTGGCCACCAGCTGGTCGCCGTCGGAGACCCGGGAGCCGGCCAACCGCACGTTCTGGTGCACCGTCGCCTCGGTGGTGAACTGCACGTCGTCCTCGACGGCGAACCCTTCGGCCAGCGGCATCACGGCGTCTGCGCCGTCGGGCAGGGGGGCGCCGGCCTCGACCAGCACTGCGGTGCGGGGCGCCAGCGGCGCATGCCGGTAGCCACCGGCCTCGACCCGGTCGACGACCGGAAGGATGATCGGACGCTGCCTGCTGGCACCGACGAGGTTGGACGTCCGCACGGCGTAGCCGGCGGCGGTGGCAGCGGTGAAGGTGGGCAGGTCGATGTCGGAGACGATGGACTCGCAGAGGGTGAGACCGGCGGCGTCCAGCAGGTTGATCCCGAACGGACGCAGGGTCTCGACGTGGCCGAGCAGGAACGTGCGGTGGTCGTCGAGGGTTCGCAGGCCCGTCCCTGCCGGGTCCGGCGCACCAGCGAGATAGGACGGCTCAGGTGCGGGAGGAACAGGCATGATTTCATCCTTGGGGCGGTTAAGGAGGGGCATGCGCCTACGATAAGTCAATGCCAACCGGGGCCAGCGAAGGCCAGCCGCGCGCCACGACATCGGCCGGATCGGCCAAGGCCGCACTCCGCACGCTGCTCCGCGCCGCTCGCGCCGCCCGTCCCGCTGATCCGGCGGCCGATGACGCCCGCACCATTCGTGCACTCGCAGCCTGCGCCGGTGCCCCGGTCGTCGCCGCGTACGCCTCGATACCGGGCGAGCCGTCGACAACGGAACTGATCGAGGCGCTGCGGCTCGCGGACGTGAAGGTGCTGCTCCCCGTGCTCACCGGCGGGTCCGACTGGGCCTGGTACACCGGCCCGTCCGGGCTCGTCCCCGGGCCGCGCGGCATCCCGCGTCCGGACGGCACAGCGCTGGGACCGGAGTCGCTGCGTCAGGCCGACTGGATCTGGCTACCCGGGCTGGCAGGCACCGCGGGGGGCCACCGGCTGGGCACCGGTGGCGGCTGGTACGACCGTGCCCTCGCCTGGTCGAAGCCGTCGGCCCGTCTCGGGTTGATGCTGTTCGACGACGAGGTGCTGGACGCCGTCCCGCTCGACCCCTGGGACCGCGACGTCCATGTCCTGGTCACCGAGCTGCGAAGGGTGGACTGTCCGGAATAGCGGGAGCGATTTACCGGTTTCACCAACGGCTGGGTACGATTCTCCCAGCCCGCAATCTCCGCAGGAAGTGATCATGCCCACCTATCAGTACCGCTGCACATCGTGCGACAGCGACCTGGAGGTCGTCCAGAAGTTCACCGACGATCCCCTTACCGACTGCCCGGAGTGCGACGGAAACCTGCGCAAGGTGTTCAACGCCGTCGGTGTGGTCTTCAAGGGATCCGGGTTCTACGCGACCGACAACCGCAGCAAGGGCAAGGCCGGCACGGGCAAGCCGTCGGAGAAGTCGAGCGACAAGTCCGAGAAGTCGGAGAAGTCGGCGAGCAAGCCGGCTGCGGAGTCGAAGCCCAAGTCGGAGTCGAAGCACTCGTCGTCCACAGGGGCCTCCAGCGCCGCCTGAGCCTGTGGACGGCTGACGCCCGGAGCGGTCGTCTGCCGAGGATTGCCGTGTGCGATCCGTACCCCTGATTGAATCCCTGCTGCGCGCGTTGCGCTGGCATCGCCGCTGGTTCGCGGCCTTGTTCGCTGCCCTTGCCGTGCTGGCCGCCCTGAATGCCTTCTCGAGCGCGGAAACGTCGGGTGCGCCCACCGTGGTGGCCGCCCGCAGCATTCCCGGGGGGACGAAGGTGGTGGCCGAGGACCTTCGAATTGTGCGATTGCCTCCGGCAATGGTGCCCGCCGGCGCCTTCAGCGAACCCGCAGCCGTGATCGGCCACACCGTGGTGATCCCGGTGCCGGCGAGAGGCGTCCTCACACCGGCCAGCCTGCTCGAATCGGACGCTCTCGTCGCCGCGGGAAAGGTTGCGTTGCCGGTGCGCTTCGCGGAGGCGTCCGCGCTGCCACTGTTGCGGGTCGGGTCGCACATCGACGTGCTCGGGGCAACGGCGAATGGCTCTGACTACGGTGTCGTGGCCTCCGATGTACGGGTGGTCGCCATCCCGGCACCGAGCGAGGGCGGGGTGCTGGGCGGCAGCCAGAGCGGCCTCGTCCTTGTGGAGGTCGACAGCGGCCAGGCCGCAACGATCGCTGCCGCGGCGTCCGTCTCGGCCGTGAGTTTCGCGTTGAGGTGAAGTGGTGCGCCCTATCCTCGGGGTATCTGTGGGGGGAACAAACGAGGAGGACA
Organism: Propionicimonas sp.; assembly: GCA_030158185.1. Taxonomy (GTDB): domain Bacteria; phylum Actinomycetota; class Actinomycetes; order Propionibacteriales; family Propionibacteriaceae; genus Propionicimonas. The sequence continues at coordinate 2,520 of JAOATP010000174.1, read as the reverse complement.
ATGAAGGGCTTCAAGGATTTCCTGCTGCGGGGGAACCTGATCGAACTGGCTGTCGCATTCATCCTGGCTGCAGCATTCGGCGCCGTGGTGACCAGCTTCACCCAGTTGATCATGGACATCATCGGCACGCTCGGTGCACAGCCCGACTTCAGTGCCGTTGCGATTGCCGGGGTCAACGTGGGCAGGTTCATCACAGCCGTCGTTGCCTTCGTGATCATGTCCGCCGTCGTCTACTTCGGCATCGTGAAGCCGTACGAAATGCTCAAGAAACTGGGCGCGAAGGAGTCCGCGCCCGACGAGGCCGGCGCGCCGACCTCGGAGGAGCTCCTCGCCGAGATCCGTGACCTGCTGAAGGTGCGGGCCTGATCAGGATCCCAGGCTCGAGAAGGGCTATGACCCGTGGTGCGGCGGAACCTCACGCATCAGCCGCTCCTCGTCCGGGTTGAGCCTCAACCGCCCGGACGGGGGGCGCACCTCCAGGGTGGTCAGCTGGAGCAGCTCCCTGGTGGCGCGCAGCGCCGCGGCGAGCTGGGCGGCGCCGCAGCCTTCACGAAGTTCTGCGGGCACCGGGTGGGGCCAGGCCGACTCGTCGGCAGCCCGTCCCCGCGCATGCTCGCCCACGCGGGATGCCGGCCAGCCGACGGCACCCAGGGCCTCGACGAGGGCCTGCGGGTCGGGCCGTCCCGGTTCGGCGAGCCGTAGCTCGCACCCGGTCAGGGCGAAGCCGAGGGCTGCCTGCCAGCGGGCCGTCACGGGTACTGCCGCGGTTCCCCTGCGTCAGCGAGTTCCAGCTCCCCGGTCACGGCGACCCGGGAGTCGAAGTGCCATTCGCCGCGCACGACGAGGGCTTCCGCCTCACGCAGCGACGGGACGACGGTGACAAGGCGGTCGAAGTCCTGGACGAGCCGGTAGTACTTCGGGTCGAGGTCGATCTCCGGGATGCGGGCAACCTGGGCCTGCAGCCGTCCGTCGGCCCCGAGGTCGAAGACGTCGGAACGCAGCAGCAGCAGTTCGTTGGTCGTCTTGACCGGCAGGAACCGGTCGCGGCCGACGGCGATGGCCGTGGCGCCGGGGAAGACCTCGATCGCTGCACCCATGGCGCTCTCCAGCTGGATGACCTTCGGCGAGCTCGCGTCCGCGGGGTCGACGGTCTTCTCGTTGCGAATGAGCGGCAGGCCGAGCACGCCCTTCCGTTCGGTCAGGATCGCCCGCAACTGGGCGAGGTCGAGCCAGAGGTTGTTGGCGTGGAAGTACGGGTGGCGGTGCTCGTCTGTGAAGAAGTCCATCTCCTCCGGCGCGGTCTGCGCGGTGTCACGGAGGATCAGCTGGTCATCGGCGATCCGGATGGCGAGGTGGCCGCCCTTGCGGTCGTTGACGGTGCGCGGGCAGACCTCTGCGGCGTAGGGCGCACCGGAGGCGGCAAACCAGCCCGCCAGGCGGGCGTCGGGGGCTGCGCCGAGATTGTCGCCGTTGGCCACCGATGCGTAGCGGAAGCCGGCATCGAGGAGGGCGTCCAGCAGGCCGGTGCCGAGCAGGGCCGGGTACAGGTCGCCATGGCCCGGCGGGCACCACTCGAGGGTGGGATCGGCGGGCCACGAGACCGGGCTCAGGTCGGTGGCGAGAATCTTGGGTTCCGCGTTCTGCAGGAAGTCCAGCGGCAACCCGTCCACGGCGAGGCCGGGGTGACCGGCGAGGTGGGCGAGGGTGTCGTCGGTGGTGCGGAAGCTGTCCATGAAGACGAGCGGCAGCCGTGCGTCGTAGTGCTCACGGGCGTAGCGCACCTGGTCGACGATCAGGTCGAGGAAGTTCTTGCCGCCACGCACCGTCAGCAGGGACTTGGCGCGATCGAGGCCCATCGAGGTGCCGAGGCCACCGTTGAGCTTGATCATCACGGTCTGCTGCAGTGCCGCACGGGCAGCGTCCTCACTCACGTCCACCTGGTCGAGCTGCGGCGGGTCGAGGAGCGGGCGGATCGAGTCCTCCCGGATCAGGCCGGTGGCGCCGGAGGCGCACAGCCGCCAGTAGTGCGCGAAGTTGTCGATCGCAGCCTGGCTGATGCCGGCCGCCCGCATCTTCAGCAGGCATTGCTCCAGGGAGTTCTCGTTCATGGACCGAGCCTATCGGCGGGCCTCCGCCGTGCGGTCGAGTCTGGGACCAGCCGAGACGCCAGGGCCGTATCGGCGTCGATCGTCGGGGCCGTCGGAGGTCGAGGCGCAGGGGCCCCGGAGACGTGAGAAGAGTGACGCACCACGAAGGGCTTTGAAGCCGTCTACCCACCCCCAGGAGACAACATCGAGTGCGTCACTCTCAAATCAGACTGTATCGGACGAGGACGCCAAAGCAAACTGGATCTGACAAGTCACGGCTGACCCACAGGCAACTGATAACCCGGGTTAAGGACGGGGCACCCGCACGGGTGACGAGGGCAGACGCGCTAGGCTGATCCAGCCCCGATTGCGGGCGTGAGGCCCCATAGCTCAGGGGATAGAGCAGAGGTTTCCTAAACCTTGTGTCGCAAGT